>CAZHNG010000334.1:0-7399 GCA_964533785.1 uncultured Saprospiraceae bacterium
TTGGACAAAAAGACGGCTTCAAAATGCAAAGAAATTTGTGTTACAGTGTATTTAGTTATCTTTAATAAAAGTAAGGCTGCTTAATAAAGCTGTTTGATATCGCAAGAGGATTTTCTCAGTGACACGCATAAAAGGCTGATGATCGATGTTCTTGATGTGCCTGAGGTGTCTCTTTTAATATGATTTGAAATTTGATTAAGTTACGGTTTAAACAGCCTTTTCCTACTAAATTTATTGACAAAATCACATACAGATGAACTTTAGAAGCTTTATTTTTTTATTCGCCCTATCCTTACCCATTTTTGCATCGGCACAATCTCAAAAAGCAGATGAGTCAATTAAGGTACTGGCCGTTATTAATCAGCTTTTCGATGGAATGCGGGCCGGGGATAGTGCCATGGTTAGCGCCGTTTTTTATCCTAAGGCAACAATGTTTAGTTCTTTTACGGATCAGGACGGAAAACCTGTTCTTAGGAAAGGGGATTTACAAAAATTCCTCGAAGCGATCGGAACGCCTCACGAAGAAATTTGGGATGAACCTATTTGGGATACGGAAGTTCGGATTGATGGTAATCTCGCTCAAGTGTGGACAAAATACGCCTTTTATGCAGGTGAAAAGTTCAGTCATTGCGGAGTAGATGCTTTTCAGCTTACTCGTACGGAAGAGGGGTGGAAAATTTTTCACCTGACAGATACGCGCCAGCGCGAAGGGTGTGAATTACCAGAGGAGTTAAGGAAATAGCGTTTGGGTCTAGTTTTATTGCCTAACAGGGTTTTTTTCCGTCATTAGACTCTAATCGAAGTTGTCGGAAAATGCTTCTGAAAAGGGTTGCTTCTTAAATCTTACAGGATAAAAAAAGTCGCACAGTTGTGCGACTCACTAGCAATGATTATAATTCCACGAATAAATATAAATCTTTATTAAATGGTCGTTGACGTTAAGGTGTCATCAAAATCTTCTCATCGAACAACCTGAAATTTCTTATTAATAGTTTCACTCCCTGTATAAACGGAAATAATGTACATTCCATTGTCCAAACCCTGAACATCTAATTGTGCGCGATTACTTTGCATAGAACCGGTATCTAATAGTTTTTGACCGGTCATGTTGTATACAACAGCGCGGTTGAACTCATTCATTCCGTTTAGATGAACGTTCAATAAATTGTTTGCGGGATTGGGATACACTTTCAGCAAATCCGGCGAAATGGGCAGGTTTTCAGTATCCGTATCTTTTTTCAGTTTGATTTTGATGGTCGTACCTTCAATTAAAACCCCTACTTCTTCTCCCTTACTATTGGTTGCCGTTGCTACAAAGTTTCCTCCGATAGGTACCTCTATTTCTTCCTGATCCGGTCTGAATCCTTCCACATTTCCTTCAATGACTATTCTGGTCGTTCCGATCTTACCGTATCCACTGGCTGAAACACCGTTGGTTCTGGTAAATGCAGATTCTACCAGACCTAGATAATTATTGTGGGATAATTTTAAGACGGGAGAATTATAGGACAACCAGGAGTTGCGTTCGAATTGAATGTTTACACTCTCAGGAACGAAAAACTCAGGATTGTATTCAAAAGGGAAAGTAAAGCCGTAAACATCAATAGCAGGATTATCCGCACCTCCCATGAACATATCCAGTTCGATAACATCACCAGGATTGGCTGTAATAGTTCCTTTTAAGCGAATGACGTGCTTGGGGTTGGGAATGCGAGTCGGGGTCAGGTCATGTGTGCGGCCGTAAAACTTGCTGATGGCCATCGTATCGAGGGCGGTTACCATACTATCTCCATCGGTATCCAGGTGTTTTAGATTGATTTGACCACTCTGGAGCTGTGCCTGCCAATCGGGTGCAAATTGACCATACCACTGATTCAAATCTGCTTCGGAACGGGGAACCCCAAGTTCCCCCATGCTTAAACCAAGTGGAAGTAGGTCTTCTACGTTAACAACTCCGTCCAGGTTAGTATCTCCGGGCCATACGCAATCATCAATACAGAATGGCTCCGTCCGATTGGGATCGCCAATATCCAGGATCTGTACTTCGACTTTTACTGCCATAGAGTACCGGCAGATGCCCGAATAGCTCGTACAATATTCTATTTCGAAAGCATCCTGGGCAGAAATAACATCATCATTTGGCACGTAAACAATTATGTTTTCTCCTTGGATAGGTTGGCCGTAAATCACCGTATCTACCTGGCCGGATAAAAACATGGCTTGTCCGTATTCTCCCTGATCTTTAATTTCAAAGGTAATATCTGGGATCGGCACATTATAGCCGATAATTAAAGGTGTCCTTTTCGGGGTGACCAGAAAGTATTTTGAAGAAGCCGGCTCAAAATTACTGACAACTACCTGTACGGTAGCCACTTCGGGCTCTCCTCCACATCCGGGTGCTTTGACGGAATACGTAAACTCGTCAATACCTACGAAACTTTCGTCCGGGAAATAAGTGATCGTTCCCAATGGAAAATTACTTACCTCGATGGTTCCGTGTCCTGGTTGGGACTCTACCTGAAAACAGGTTGTATTATTGTCGTTTTCCAGTACATTAAATTCTACCGGAGCATAAGGGCTGGTATAGACCTTATCATTGGTGGTAAAGACCTGAGACTCGAAATCTAATACTTCCACTTCAACCACGTAGGAATTTCCGTTGCCGGTTAGGGTAAAGCCATCGTCGCCAACAAAATCTTCATCTGGAAAATATTGGTTAGCAGCAGGATCATACGTTCCGTTGTTTGGTAATTCACTGATTTCTAGTCCGAATGGCAATATGATCCATTGAGGTTCATTCTTCTTGGTGAATACTTTAATGGTATCCGTATTTGCCGAAGCCTCCGGATCATTTATGTTTATACTAACGGTTCCTTGATCGCAAGTTCCGACCGTATCACAAACGTTGTAGGTCAAATGAGCGATACCGGTAAAATCAGCTTCCGGAATAAATTCTATTAAAGAGGAACCCTCATCAAAATAAGCTTCTCCGTGGTTGACCAAAGCAATATTTTGGATAAAAAGCCCTCCGTGGCTTGAAATATCATTTGCTAATACTTCGACAGATGTGGGTTCGTTAACATTCGTAGTACCAAGATCGTATATGGCAGTAACTTCAGAAGCTTTGACATTAACTTTAAACCATACCGGACGTGCTTCGGTTGGGTTTTGTACGTACGGAAACAATAGAACCTGAAAAGAATCCAAACCAATAAAGCCATCATTAGGTACGTAGGTCACTACCCATTCCGTATCGCTAGTTGCACGAAAGTTAGTGGCTACTCCGTGGCGTCCGTTGTTATCACCAAAAACAGTTGGTATGAACCTATCGTTGAATAAGGTGCCGTAAGAATCAAAAACAATATCTATTTCTTGGTCAACGAAGGTTTCAAAATCTCCCTGGGAAAATGAGAGGAGAGGGATGGCAAGCAACCAAAATAGAAGGAAGATTTTCTTTCGAAATAATTGATTCATGGTTCGTGGACTTAAAATTTGTTGATTAGGTCGAATTTCCGGTAGCTTCGGTGCAGGATTTTATGTCCTTTACCGGCCCTAGTTGAGTTTATTCCCCCAATTCATTATCATTGCTGTGCGCAAGTTACAAAAATCCCTCCTTTATTTCCAAGAATATTTCACTTTCTCTGTAGGCATAGGGTAGTTGTTTCCTAATCTTTAATCACTTACATTGTGAAAATATTTCAATAGAATAAATTCTCTGGTTATTTTTAAAGGCCGTCTTTTTGTATATTTTTGTGAAAATAACCAAGTCGATGGAGTTAGTTGAAGACAAAAAAGCCTTAATAAACGATACTAAACTTTTTAAAGTACTTAAAAAGTTTGATAAGTACGAACAAAATAAGCTTAGGAAGTATGTGAGTTCCCCTTATTTCAATCGCGACCAGCATTTGCTGAAACTCTACAATACCATTGTTCTGAAAATTAATAAAAATTCTTCAGAACATATCTACAAAAAGCAGTTATGGAAGGCAATGAAAACCGACCGGCCCTACGACGACGTAAGGTTTAGGAAATATTGTTCAGATCTTTTGAAACTTGTTCAAGGTTACCTTTCCCAGCAATTCTTCGAAGACTCTTCTTTTTACCGGAATAATTTTCTCTTACAGGAAATTAAAAAAAGAAAGTTAGAAGAACTTTACAACAGTAGTTTGAGGGCCGCCAAAAGAGATGTTAATGACTCAATCGGCGTCCATCCGGATGCTTTTCTGGAGCTCTTTCAAATTGAAGAACGATACTTTGAGATCATAGATTTTGAGACTAAGCGTCATTTGATCAGCAACCTGGACGAAATGGATGGTTATTTGAATAGTTATTTCATTTCCAGGAAACTAGAGATCATTTGTTCTGCTATTTACCGGAGTTCTCAATATTCACATGATTACAACATTCAGTTTGTTGATCAAATTATTGAATTTGTTAATAATATAGAATATAAGAACTACCCTTATATAGCTATTTATTATCATATTTTATTGACACTGATCCATCAAGAGGATGATGAATATTATTATAAGTTGAAAGACGAGATTGAAAAGAATATTGATCGATTTGAGATTGAAGAGATCGATAAAGTATATACTTATGTGCTGAATTATTGTTTTGGGAAAATAAATAAAGGCCGGCAGGAATTTTTGGAAGAAGTTTTTTATGTTTATAAGTCTTTGATCGACAGGAATTTAATTTTGGAAAATAACCAGATTACCCCTTGGAGGTTCAAAAATATCACTCTGATCGCTCTCCGGTTAGGGAAGTTTAAATGGACAGAATCATTTATTATTGATTTTAAAGAAAAACTTCAGGAAGATTTTAGGGAAAATGCAGTGAGATACAACTTAGCACTCCTTTATTTTTATTTAAAAAAGTATGAGAAAGTAATTCAGCAATTGCAATTCGTGGAGTACGAAGACCCCGCTTACAATCTGGATTCCAAAGCCATGTTAATTGGATCTTACTACGAATTGGACGAATTAGAGCCTTTGTATTCTCTTTTTGAAAGTTTCCGTGCCTATTTGAACCGCCATAAAGATATACCTGAAGAAAGGAGAAAACGTTATCTCAATTTGATCAAATTTACCAGAAGGTTAACTAAAATTGATCCACGGGATAAACAAGCTCTGGAAAAACTAAAAAAAGATATTCAATCCTCAGAAGGAGTGGTGAGTATCAAATGGCTTAACGAAAAGATTTCCGAGTTAGAAGGATAGCCTAAGTTATTTTAATTTTATTTCTTTTTTATCGAACGGATTCAAAGCAACACCTTTAACCTTGGCCTCCGCCTCAAGCCGGTATTCCGATTTGGCACCTCTGAAATACTTGGCCACTTTGGCAAATCCTCGCGTAAAAAAATTGTCCTCCATTTCATCCACTTCGGATTTGTAGACTTTAAAAGGCAAGGTGAAACTAACTTCAACGGCCTGGTCGGGGTTTACCTGAAAACTGTCGTGCTTTTCCATGGCCCCCATCTCGTATTCATCAATCCGTTTTTCTTTACCTCTGCCGCGGGTATACTTTTCGATCATCGCTACTTTAAACGAGCTGACGGTTTGCGGATTCATCGATTCAAAACGAAGCTTTCCATTGATCTGGCCTTCCGATTTGTCAATTTCTTCAGGTATTTCAATAGTCATTTTGACGCCTTCGATGCCCAACCATTTTTTTACTTTGCCTAGCATGTTTTTGATTTTTGAGATAAAAAAGAAGTAGATCACTTCACTAACCGATAATGCCAACTTTCCTTTAATGGCTTCAGCCAATTTCGATCAAACTCGCTTTTCTTATCGACTAGGGTGTCGAAAACCAGGGTTTCATCATCGATGGCTCCTTGGTCATAGTGTTTTTTAAACTCGGCCTTGTTGACGGAAAATACCTCTCCATCTTTTTGGTAGGCAAAACGCATCCGGTCGAATAGATCCACCTGGTAACGCTGTTCCAAAGCTTTGATAAAATGAACCGATTTATCTATCGAACAACCGCTGGCTCCCGCCGCTGATTCATCCACCATCAATATCACAAAACGATTGAAAGCAACATCACCGGCTGCTCTTAGCTTTTTATCATGGCTTACCCATTGTGCCGCGAACCCAGCAAGGTGCTGCCTGATCTCTTCCGTTTCCTCAGCCGTAAAAGGCCGGTTACTTTGGTAAATCCAAACCCGCGAGGCAGGGGATAAGGCTTTTATGGTATTACTTGTGTTCAATTTTTTTCTTTTTTCTGAAAAACAAATGTTGTGTGGATTGGGTTGACTCTAAAAGTAACATAAAAGCTTATGTCGTACAAACTTTGGCTGTTTTTTGCAACATGTATTTTTTGTTTGATGCAATGTGAACAGCAACCCTACGTACACGGTGAGATCCTGTATACCAATTTTTGCGTGAATTGCCACATGGAGGATGGCAGTGGAGTGGCCGGTTTAATACCTCCGCTGGCACAGGCCGATTACGTTGAATTGAATCAGGAATTGCTGCCTTGTATCATCAGGTATGGTTTGGAAGATGAGATCGAGGTCAACGGCAGAACTTATGAGCAACCCATGCAAGGTATCAAAAAACTCACCGATACCGAGATCGCCAATATTATCAATTATATCAATACTTCCTGGGGAAACGATTATCCGATCATGCCCCTGGGACAAGTCCGGGCCATACTCGAGGAATGCGAATGAACGGCCTGGTCACTTACGCTGGTACTGATGTAAAAGGTCTAATACGTTTTTATAAACGGGAACATCCTGTGCTAAAAAATCATCAATTTTTATCCAGATCGCTTCCTGAATATCCTCTTCGATCTGTGGAGTTAAAGGTTGTTTAGGAGCCTTCATCAAATACCAGTGCGATAATTTGATGGCGCGTTTGTTGTCTTTTTCACGATAAAAGTGGTAAGTCTTTTGAAAAAAGCCCTTTAATTGGATTTGCCCGACGCCCGTTTCTTCTTCTACCTCGCGAACAGCAGCTTCTTCGATCGTTTCTCCTTCGTCCATTTTCCCTTTAGGCAGATCCCAGTGGCCTTTCCGAAAAATCATCAAAAGGGCTCCTTCTTCATTGAAAACCAGTCCACCCGCTGCCTCCACCACGAGAAAATAACTGGTAAAATCCCTATACAGCTGTTCAACATCATCGGAATAGAGAACGACCGAATCGAATGAACGGTTTTTCTCCAACATATCTACGTAGCTCAACAAAATTTTTCGTTGTCCGGCATAGCGTGCCACGAGGTGATTCCCTTTCTTTTGAGCAAACATTTCAGCGTTCTCCTTGTCGGTCAAAAATACCGGGGTTTCATTGACGTAAATTTTGTACATAAGATTTTGATGTATTTTAGGCACTAAACTATTAGACTTGTTCGGCGGGATCATCAAACGGCTACAAGCGGCAAATTTTATACT
>CAZHNG010000335.1:0-7383 GCA_964533785.1 uncultured Saprospiraceae bacterium
TTGGACGAAAAGACGGCTTCAAAATGCAAAGAAATTTGTGTTACAGTGTATTTAGTGGCGCACTTAAATAAAAAACTTTTGATCAGAATATCATTGAAGTTTCCTTGTAGTCTATCCGGGAAATTGGACGAAAATTTCATAGAACGCCAATTTTTGCAAATAATCAATGCCAAAATAGGGCCACTCAATTTTCCGGGTACAAGAGCCAAAATTTGTAATTTCAAAATCTTTTCTATATTTGTACCACTCACAACAGGTATAAACCCAGAAAATCATCCATCTTTTACCTTAAAAAGGTGGTCTAGCTCATCAAACTGGGGTAGCTTTCTGTAGGAAGCAGCCGAAAATAATTCAACACTTATTGTCATTTTAACGACATGTCCAGAAACTAACTTACGCTATTCAATTTAGGTGCGATAAAGGATAAAAGAGGTAAAATTTGAATGCATTAAAATGACACCTTAGCCAGTAAATCTGGGATCTAAAGCAATGCGTCTGTTATATACAAATGAGCAAAGCGCTCGAAGGTTAATAAAAAGTTAAGATTACGTTATGGCTTTTTAACATAAAAGCATAATTTTACGAAAGTATTTTTTGAATTAGTAAAATAAAATTGGATTGGTATGAAAAAACTCTCACTAGTTTTTGGACTGGTGCTCTTCGCTATTGGTATATCCGTAGCACAGAGGACAGTCACGGGTACCGTAGTAGATGACGCCGGTGAACCTCTCATTGGGGCCAGTATCCTGGTAAAAGGTACATCCTCAGGAACGGTCACCGACATCGACGGTACATATTCACTCGCCGTACCTGATGGTAGCAATACCTTAGTTTTTAGCTACACTGGTTTCACCACTTTAGAAATTAACCTTGGCGCATCTAACGTTGTTGATGTGGTCTTAGAACAAGGGGTAGAATTGGGCGAAGTAGTTGTAACAGGTCTAGGTATTGAAAAAGAAAAGAAAGCACTTGGTTTTGGTGTTGCTACGCTGACCAACGAAGTACTGACGGCTCGCCAGGAGACTGACGTTGCGCGTCTATTGCGCGGACAGGCTACCGGGGTAGACATTACCCAGACTTCCGGTCTGGCCGGTTCGGGTACTAACATCATTATCCGGGGGTTCTCTTCCATTACCGGTTCTAACCAGCCACTTTTCGTGGTGGATGGTGTACCTTTCAACACCGATCAAAACACGGGTGACCAAAACTTTACTTCCGGTAGTGCTTCGGCTTCCTCCCGTTTTATGGATCTGGATCCTAACGTAATCGAAGAGATCTCCATCCTGAAGGGTTTGTCGGCTACCGTACTGTACGGGGAGGCCGGACGTAACGGGGTGGTACTGGTTACGACCAAAAACGGTAAAGCCGGCGCCGGCGCTACCAAAGGTATGGAGGTTAGTGTGACGCAGTCGGTTTTCCAATCTGAGATTGCGAACCTGCCGGATTATCAGGATACCTACGGTAATGGATTTAACGCTGGTTTCGGTTGGTTCTTCTCCAACTGGGGAGCGGCTTTTGATGATCTGAGACCTTCTTCCTACGGTTCTGATTACCGGGGAGAAAAAGACGGTCGGGTACTGATTACCCACCCATACGATCAGCCGCGTTACGCGGATGCTTTTCCTGAGTTTGCCGGTGCGGAATATGTGCACCAGGCATACAATGGTGTGGAAGAGTTCTTCGAACCAGGTCTGTCTTCTAATACCAACATCTCTATTCAGAGCCAGTTAGGAAGCAATTCTTCCATTTCTGCTACTTATTCTTTTTTGACAGAAGAAGGATTCTTACCTCGTCTGGATGATCAGAGAGACAATGCACGTTCTAACTACGTGGATAAGCACAACTTTGGTTTGGGTGCACGAACCCGACTAGCCAATGGAATCGGTCTGAAAGGTACCTTTAATTACGTAAATACCGATCGGGTGGCCCCGTTCACTTCTCCCGCTTTCGGTGGTTCTGGTAGTGGTCTGTTTGCGGCCATCCTGTTTACGCCACGCTCGATTGACTTGATGAACCTGCCTTACCAGAATCCAATTGACGGTAGTACGGTTTATTACCGTCGTGGTTCTATCATAGAGAACCCACGTTGGGTACTGAACAACTCCGCTCAGACGGAAGATATACAACGCTTCTTCTCCACTATTGAAGCAGACTACGAGTTTTCTGATAATTTCAAATTACTGTACCGTCTTGGTATCGACAGCTACAGCCAGGTGAACCAGCGCTACCAAAACAAAGGGGGCGCAGCGCTTTCTAATGGTTTAGGGGTTCTGGCTACTACTACTGAAACTAACCGGATTACGGAGCAGTTATTGAATGGTCTGTATAACTTCCAATTAACGGAAAACCTGTCGATTGACGGGGTAGTTGGGGTGAACTTGCGGAGGATCACCAATAATTTTTCTGGAGCTTTTTCTTCTCAGCAGTTTGTCTACGGTCTGATCGACCACGGTAACTTTATCGATCACGATTCCGATTCTTTTCGCTCTGAGGAGAATACCCTGGGAGTATTTGCTACGACTACCTTGGCCTATAAGAACTACTTATATGTAAACTTACAGGCACGGAACGACTGGACTTCTACCCTGGAGCAGGAAAATAACTCTGTTATTTATCCTTCTGCTTCTGTGTCTTTTGTACCGACGGATGCGTTTAACGGCCTGGCTAACAGTACGGTCCTGAATTATCTGAAACTGCGGGTAGGATACGGTACTTCTGCGGGTTATCCAGATCCCTATTCTACCAGAAGTGTCCTGAATGCCACTACACGTCAATTCATTACTCCTGAGGGTGCCGTATTAAATACCAACGCGGTAGATAACTTCCTGGGTAACCGTAACTTGACCCGCGAGTTGTTCGAAGAGATTGAAGGAGGGGTGGAAGCGCGCTTCCTTAGTAACCGTGTGGGTGTCGATCTGTCTTTATACCAAAAGACTTCCCGTGACCTGATTATCAACCTGCCACTGGATCCGGCAACTGGTTTTACTTCGACTACGGTCAACGCAGCTGAGGTAGAAAACCGGGGTATCGAGCTGGGAGTAAATCTTACGCCCGTTATTGCTGGTGATTTCAGCTGGGATGTGACTTTGAACTATACCAGAAACGTAAGTAATGTGAATTCCATCATCGAAGGGATTGATCAGGTGGCGATTGCTGGTTACACCACACTGGGTAACTACGCCATTCCAGATCAGCAGTACGGTGTACTCTTTGGTCAACAGTTCAGTAGAAATGATGACGGCCAGATTTTTGTAAATGGTCAGGGTGGATACGTCCGGGGTGTAAACGGTGTAATCGGTGACCCTAACCCCGATTTCCAGGCGAACTGGATCAACAATATTTCCTGGAAAGGGCTGAGCTTCGGCTTCCAGTGGCAGTACATTCAGGGGGGAGATATTTACTCCTCTACGGTGGGTGCCCTGTTAGCACGTGGTAATACGGTAGATACGGATTTCGACAGAAACGTACCTTTAATCTTGCCTAATGGAGTGAAATCAGATGGTACGCCGAACGATATTCAAGTGTATATCGGTGATGAGGCCTTTAATACCTTCTTCAACGATGCAGGTGCGGTAGTAGACGGTACGGTAATTCGTCTGCGTCAGATCTCCCTGGCCTACGCCTTACCTAAGAGTGTCCTGGAAAATACGCCGTTCGGCCGTCTGGGGATTACCCTTTCGGGTGAAAACCTTTGGTTTAACGCACCTAACGTACCGGACGGTATCAATTTCGATCCTGAGGTGGCTAGCTTAGGAGTAGGTAACGGACGTGGTTTTGACTTCCGTACGGCCCCTACCGCTTCAAAGTATGGAGTAACCATTAATGCTACCTTCTAATTTGATCGCATTTAGTTAATCGTTTAACTAAACGTAAAAAAAGAAATATGAAATTAATCAATAAATTATTTTTAATAGGGTTGGTATTGGGTATTACCCTGTCCTGTGAAAACACAGAACTGGATCTGCTGGAAAACCCCAACGCCGTATCGCCAGAAAACGCGAGTATAAATGACTTGTACAATAGTGTCCAGCTACAATTACGAAACACTTATAACAGTGCACAAGCTGTTCCAGGAGGGGTTGCTAGAATGTACCATATCGGTGTAGGGGATTTTGTCTACGAAAACTCCATTAATGAAGCTACCTTTAATGGTCTGTGGAATAATGCTTATGCTAACTTGTTACCTGACATCGACGCTCTCGTAAATCTAGCAGATGCTAACGGCTTTGATATACATGCCGGTTCTGCTAAGATTATTAAGGCTTATGTCCTGATGGTAATGGTGGACATTTTTGGTGATGTACCCAACTCGGAAGCACTACAGGGAACGGATATTATTTCTCCGTCATCTGATCCGGGGCAACAGGTTTATGCCGATGCACTTGCCTTGATTGATGAGGCGATTGCCCAATTATCAGGCACCAATGCGGCAGCGCCTACCTACGATAGCTTCTTTGACGGTGATACCGACGGCTGGATTAAGTTTGGAAATACTTTGAAGCTAAGAGCAGCGCTGAACACCGGCGATGCGGGTACTATCAACTCATTGGTGAGTGGTGGGAATATCATTACTTCCGCAGCGGATGACGCCACTTTCAAGTACGGTAATACCCGTACGAACCCTAATTCGCGCCACCCGTTCTATACCAATCACTATGAGATTGGTGACGGTAACTACCTGTCTAATTACTACATGTGGCTGTTTATTGGTGAGCAGGAAGATGTGGATGGGATCGATATCGTAGATCCCCGTGCTAATTATTACTTCTACCGTAAAATAGAGGATGCTGCGGCGCAGGATCAGACCACTTACGGTTGTAATGAATCTATCTTCCCCGACCAGGAGTCGGCCCCTGCCCACTGGGAAAACTTTGTTGACGAATTTTGCTACTGTATTGTACCGGGTACCGGATATTCCGGAAGAGATCACCTAAACGGTCAGGGTATTCCACCCGACGGCCCGACTCGTACTTCTTACGGTCTTTACCCAGGTGGTGGCCAGTTTGACGATGCTTCTTTCCAGGATACCCGTCAGAATGGTTCTACCGGAGGCTTAGGTCAAGGTATCCTGCCGGTGATGATTTCACCGATGGTAGACTTAATGAGAGCGGAAGCGGCGCTTACTTTAGGTACTAACGATGATGCCAGAGCTATGCTGGAAAGCGGTATTCGTGCGTCTTTCGCTAAGGCTGAAAGTTTTGAGTCCCTGGTTTCTAGTACAGTGAATGCTACCGTTGAGGTGAGAGGAGTTGAAATTAATATCAAGGAGGTGTACGGTATTACTCAAGAAAAAGTAGATAGTTATGTGGATAGAGTGCTGGGAGTATACGACGCTGGAGATGATGATACCAAGTTGAATATTGTAATTTTGGAGCAGTACAAAGCATCCTGGGGTAATGGTTTGGAAGCCTATAATGCTTACCGCAGAACGGGTAAGCCCAACGGTATTCAACCTGGTCTGGAAGCAGATTTTGGTACCTTCCCGAACTCTATGCTGTATCCGGCAGATCACGTAACCAGAAACGCTAACGTTAATCAGAGAAGCTTCTCTGATCGTGTGTTCTGGGCTCCTTCTTTAGATCTGTATTAATTTATGTATTAATCCGGGTCTGGTCTGCCTTTGGATAGTCAGACCGAATTGATAAAATTAGAATGACTATTATGAAAATAAATAAAATCTTTTTAGCCCTCACGGCCCTTACGGTGTTTGTTTTTTCCTGTGAATCGGAAGAACGGGGCCCCATTGTAGATTTAGCTAACCTGGAAACAGGTGCTTATCCGCGCCTGGTTTCGGAGACGGATAAATTGTTTAATCTATTTGACATCAGCGGATCGAACTATACCTACCAGGTAGAATTCGTGGATATCGAAGGTGGCGAATTGATGGCGGAATACGTCGTGGACTTATTTTTCGATGATAACGATCCCTCAAACGGGGAGAAGAATTTAGGTCCGATCGAGTACGTCAGAGTTACGCCAGACCAATTATCGCCCGGTGAATTTGGTTACCTGAGAGGACCGGAGATCACCATCAATGGTTCAGAAATCCTGACTGCACTCAATCTTACAGCGGATGATGTGTCTCCTGGAGATGAATTTGACTTCGTAGGTAGATTAGTACTGACGGATGGTAGAATCTTCACTCAGACCAACTCTTCATCTACGGTTACGGGGAATGTTTTCCGCGGTCACTTTAACTTTTCCATGCCTGCGAGTTGTCCATCTGATTTGACGGGCACTTATGAGTACTCTACCACTGATATATGGTGTGGTGGAGACCCTGTTACAGGTACCGTGGATATCGAAGCTCAAGGAGGTGGTGTTTACAGCTTTAGTGATTGGGCGTTCGGAGCTTACGGTCCATGCTATGGTGGTGGTTCTGCCGGAGGTAGTCTTTTCTTCCAGGAAATTTGCGCAGAAGTCTCGTTCACTGGCTTTACTGATAGCTTTGGTGACACCTGGACCTTTACCTCTTCTATCGACGGAGAAGAGTGGACCATCGGTTGGGAAAACACTTATGGGGAGGCTGCTACTTCCGTAATAACTTTCCCTGGTGGCGTGCCATTTACTTTGGTAGAATAATACGTAGAATATATTCTTTCTGTATGGAATAAGACAGAAAGGTCTCTATTGTAAGACCCAATTTAAAATAACCTTTTAAGTTGGGTCTTTTTTATAGGGTATCCTTGAAAACTAAGAGGCTATCTTTTTGCTTATTCACAAAATTTCAAACATTAAGCTAATGGTTCGATTATACACTTTGTTGTGCTTTTTATGGATTGTAATGACGTCTTTTCTCCATGCCCAAAATACCGTAGGCTTACTCTTCCAGGATCCGCAGCTTTCTTATGAAGGTTACAATCTTATCTTTCCGCATAACCAGTCCAATGTTTACTTATTGAATAATTGTGGAGAGATCGTCCACCAATGGGAGGACGAGCAAAATTTTCGGCCGGGAAATGCCGCCTATCTTTTGGAGAGCGGAAATCTGGTTAAATGTAAGCGTTTGAATACCTCTGCGGTTGGAGATCCCATTTGGGCCGGCGGCGGCGGCGAAACGGTGGAGGTTAGAGATTGGGAAAACGAACTATTGTATAGTTATACGCTCAATGATTCGCTTTTCCGCCTGCATCACGATGTGGCCCCTATGCCTAATGGCAATATTCTCATGATCGCCTGGGCGAAAAAGAGCCTTGCCGAAGCTTTGGCTGCGGGCAGAGATCCTGCGCTGTTAGATCAGGATGAATTGTGGTCGGAAGTTGTTTTGGAGTGGGATCCCGTCTTAGACAGTATTGTTTGGGAATGGCACGTTTGGGACCATTTGATCCAGGATTTTGACGAACAACAAGACAATTTTGGAATAGTCTCCGAACACCCGGAATT
>CAZHNG010000336.1:0-1959 GCA_964533785.1 uncultured Saprospiraceae bacterium
TGCCCAGACCCTACGGGCCCTACGTGGCGGCCCTACGTGGACGGCTATGGCCGGCAGGGATGATACGGATTTAGCGGATTGGCGCGGATATATTGTTTGGAAGGTGGAGGCTTTTTTGACGGATGTGAATCTAACCAAATAACGATATTACAAACGAAAAACTGAATCAATGAGGAAATGGCTGATAAACAGTATAATGGTTTTAGTGCCATTCGTCTTTTGGACTTGTACGGAACAAAGTCGAATGGCCGACAATCATCTTCATAATACCTGGTCTCATTACCTGGGAGATCCGGAAAGAACACATTATTCTACCTTAGATCAGATCACACCTTCGAATGTTGATGAGTTGCAAATAGCCTGGCAATATGCTTCTGGTGATGCGCGTGAGGATAATCGTTCACAAATTCAGTGTAGTCCCTTGGTCGTAGATACGATCTTATACGGGACCAATCCTTCATTGAAGCTATTTGCCATTCACGCTGCTACCGGAAAGGAAATTTGGAAGTTTGCACCGGACGACGGTGTGGCTCCCGGAATGGGTGTCAATCGTGGCGTAATTTATTGGGAAGATGGTGCCGATGGCCGGATTATCTATACTTCAGGTAAATATATTTATGCAGTGGATGCGCTGACCGGCCAGCTCGAAACAACCTTTGGTGAAGAAGGAAAGGTAGATTTAAGAAAAGGGCTGGATAGGGATTTTGAGCAACAATTTGTCATCGCCAATACGCCTGGGGTGGTATACAAAAATATTTTGATCCAGGGGACAAGGGTGCATGAAAGCCCCGGCGCTTCACCCGGACATATTCGGGCTTATGATTTAAATACAGGTACGATATTATGGATCTTTCATACCATTCCCCATCCGGGGGAATATGGTTATGACACCTGGCCGGAAGATGCCTGGGAGTACATTGGCGGAGCAAATTCCTGGGCGGGAATGGCATTAGACGAAGAAACGGGAATTGTTTACGCACCTACCGGTTCGGCATCGTTCGATTTTTATGGCGGCAACCGGAAAGGTCAGAACCTCTTTGCAAACAGTCTGATTGCATTAAATGCAGAAACGGGAGAAAGACGGTGGCATTTTCAATTTGTTCACCACGATATTTGGGATCGGGATTTGCCTGCACCACCTAATTTAGTGACGATTAAAAAGGAGGGAAAGCAGATAAAGGTAGTAGCGCAGGTAACGAAATCGGGCCACGTTTTTGTATTCGACCGGTTAACCGGTGAGCCAGTTTTTCCGATTGAAGAAGTTCCCGTTGCAGCTTCCGAACTCGAAGGAGAGGAAGCATGGCCTACCCAACCCCTACCTGCTCATATACCGCCTTTCGCCCGTCAACAGTTTACCGAAGATTTAGTAAGTGACCTGTTCCCGAATGCCCAGGCAAATATTGAAGATTTTGTGAAATCTACCGTGCACGCACCTAAAACTTTAAAAGAACAGTGGCAATCTCTTCAATCAGATCGCCTGTTCATCCCACCGAGTGAACAAGGAAATATCATGTTGCCGGGATTTGACGGCGGAGCAGAGTGGGGCGGAGCAGGCTATGATCCGGAGACCGGGTGGTTATACGTAAATGCCAATGAAATGCCCTGGATGTATCGCGCCCAAAAAATTGAACAGGCAAAGGGAAGAACGCTTACCAGGATGGGGCAAGCCCTTTACGAACAGCAATGTGCCCGTTGTCATCGCTCTGATTTGAAAGGGCAGGATATTAATCCCTCTCTGGTTAATTTGAAGGATAGGTTGGACTTTGCCGCCGTCCAGCAAATGTTGCTAAACGGGAAGGGAGCCATGCCGGCATTTCCTCAAATATCCAATGCCGAAAAGAAAGCTATTGCGGCATTTTTGCTGGAAAAAGAGGACCTGGAAATTCCAATGGAGTTGCTGGAAAACTCCAATCCCAATTTCCTGCCCTATACCTTGAATAGCTTTGGCCGTTTCTTAGA
>CAZHNG010000336.1:1969-7361 GCA_964533785.1 uncultured Saprospiraceae bacterium
GGCTATCCCGCTATCAAACCGCCTTGGGGTACCTTGAATGCCATTGATTTGAATAAAGGGGAAATCGTCTGGCAAGTTCCTTTGGGAGAATTCAAGGAGTTAACGGCTATGGGTATTCCCATAACCGGCACTGAAAATTACGGCGGGCCGGTAGTAACCCAAAGTGGTTTGGTATTCATCGGCGCGACTAAAGACCAAATGTTTAGGGCTTTTGATAAACGAAGTGGTGAACTGCTTTGGGAAACGGAATTGCCCTACGGAGGGTACGCTACGCCGATTACCTACGAAGTGGATGGCAAACAATACATCGTTATTGCTTGTGGGGGTGGAAAAATGGGGACGCCTTCCGGGGATGTTTACGTGGCTTTTTCGTTGTGAATTAGACGTTAGATGTACCGCCGGATGGACCTGGGGTCAAAGGCTTGTACTCACCGCTGAAGAACCGCTAAGAAGAAGGAACTTTGCGCACTCTTTGCGCACTCTTTGCGTTCTTTGCGGTGATAAAAATGGTTCCAAGTTTAGAGGTCAATACATCTAAACACTACAGGTTGGCCGGAAATAGTAACTTATAACCACCAAATTTATTTGGTAGGTTGAAAATCAATTACCGAAATCATTGCATCAATCAAAACAAACAATATGAAATTCCAACACCGCTTTTATTTATTTTTTCTGACAGTTATTCTCTTTACCGTTAGTTGTACTTCACCCGACAGCACCACTGAAGAAACTGCTACTGAAAGGCCCCCAAACTTCGTTATCATCTTCACCGATGACCTCGGATACGGTGACCTTGGATGTTTCGGCAACCCGATGATCAAAACCCCGCATTTGGATCAAATGGCGGCCGAAGGTCAAAAGTGGACGCAGTTTTACGTGGCCGATCCGGTTTGTACGCCCAGCCGGGCGGGTTTACTTACCGGTCGCTATCCTTTTAGGAACGGGATGACTTCATCAACACGTGCAGTCTTATTTCCGGATTCCAAAGGAGGGTTGCCGCCGGGAGAAGTGACCATTGCCGAAGTACTCAAGCAAAAAGAGTACGCTACGGCAGCGGTTGGTAAGTGGCACCTGGGGCATTTACCTCAATTTTTACCAATGAATCAAGGCTTCGATTCCTATTACGGCATCCCCTATTCTAATGACATGGATTTCGTCCAGGGCTCTCCCCGGTATCGGCAAGAAGCGGATGACCCCAACTTTTTGGCGGATACCGAGCATTATAACGTCCCTTTATTGGAAAATGAAAAAGAAATTGAAAGACCTGCCGATCAGAATACCATCACACGCCGCTACACGGAAAAAGCGGTCGAATTTATCAAGGAACACCAAGAAGAACCCTTCTTTTTGTACCTCGCACATAACCTGCCTCATATTCCTTTGTTTGCGCATCCTGACTATGTAGGTAGCAGTAAAAGAGGAATATACGGAGATGTGCTCCAGGAAATCGATTGGAGTGTGGGTCAAGTCATTCAAACCATCAAAGACCTGGACCTGGACCAAAATACGATCGTTCTTTTCACTTCTGATAACGGTCCTTGGCTGTCTTTCCGTACCCACGGCGGATCTGCAGGACCATTACGCGCCGGGAAAGGTACTAACTTTGAAGGCGGACAACGGGTGCCGACCATCTTTTGGGGGCCTGGCTACGTAAAACCTGCCGTAATCGATGAAATGGGATCAACGCTGGACGTTATGAACACCTTTGCGGCTTTATCCGGCACCACTGTTCCTGATGATCGTAAAATGGATGGCTACGATCTATCTCCTTTATTGAAGGAAGGCGAAGGCGAAAGCCCGCGGCAAGCCTTTTTCTACTGGAACCGGGCAGAACTCCACGCCGCGCGTATGGGCCCCTGGAAAATTCACATCAAACAGAGAGAACCGGTCAACTACGGTAGAGAAGTGCTCCTCGATGAACCGGAACTCTACCACATTGAAACGGATATTTCTGAAAAGTACGAATGCTCCGAAAGATACCCGGAAAAAGTAGCAGAGTTGCTGGAGCTTTGCCAACAACACCAGGCGGATATGGAGGGGGCGTTGCCGGATAATTTAGCGGCGAGATGACGAGTTAGCGGATTAGACGAGTTCAAACGCGTACCAACCCCTGACCCCGTTGAACTCTTCTAACCCGTACCAACTCGTTATTCGATCGTTACCGGAAAAGTAACCTGAATATCCGTACTACCGCCACCATTACCGATGAAACCTTCGGAAACACCTTGAGCAAATTTGTTCAGGTTGCGTTGAAGGTTGATGACAATAGTACCGGAACTGGGAGCCCCGGTTGTGATGGCGGTGAAAAGTCCGACGGGATTGCCGTCATTATCGGTATCGGCGTAGGTAAAGTCCAGGTCTAATCCGTTGATGGTAAAAAAGAACTGGTGGGTTTCTTTTTCACTTTCTATGGTTTGAGTAATGTCCTCAGCGGGGTTGACGGCTTCGTTGAGTAATTCGATATCACAGAAATAGACCGTATTCGCGGTTAATGTACCCCCTTCAATAATAGGGTCATTACCGCCAACGCCGTCCAGATCCTCGTAACTCATGGTTACTTCATTTCCTCTCGGTGGTTTGAGAATAAAACGCAGGGTAGTAATATTTTTTCTTTCTTCGGGAGTAACCGTATCATCTTCATTGTTACAATTACTCATCATAAGCACAACAAAAAGTAAAATGGAAAATCGTAGCATGTGATTTTTTTTCATTTGAATAGAAAATACGCTAAAATGTAATAAAGCCCGAAACTTATCACCAGATAACTAAATAACCAAATAACCGTAACCTCTAAGAGCTGATTTTTTCCTATTTTTATTGTCTTCCAAACCCTTAATCCTCTCATGTCATGCCAGCAAAAATCTTGGTCGTAGATGATGAACCCATGGTGGAACGATTGATCTCACAACGGTTCAGGAAGCAAATTAGAAAAAAAACATACGAGTTTGTTTTCGCTCAGGATGGTATTCAGGCCCTCGAAATATTGCAGGAACATGAACCCTTTGACATTATTTTATGCGATATCAACATGCCCGGAATGGACGGTATAACGTTACTATCCAAACTAAACAAGATGGATTTGGTTCTGCGTACCATCATGGTTTCCGCTTACGGTGATATGAAAAATATCCGGGCTACCATGAATCTGGGCGCCTATGATTTTGTTACCAAACCCATTGACTTTGAGGACCTGGAAATCACCATCAAAAAAACGATGAAAGAAGTCGAAACGCTTCGTCAAGCTGCAATGGCCGTACAATTAGAAGAACAAAATCTTCAACTAAGTCAACTGGATGAACTGAAAACCCGACTTTTTACGAATATTTCCCACGAATTACGCACGCCGCTTACGATCATCACCGGAATGGCGGATCAGATCAAAGAAGAACCGCAACAGTGGTTGTCCAAAGGCCTGGTCATGATAAAACGTAATAGTAATAACCTGCTTAATCTGGTCAACCAGATCCTGGATCTGCGCAAACTGGAAATGGGCAAAATGACCCTGAATTATAAACAGGCTGATATTATCCATTACCTGAAATATGTCGCCGAATCCTTCCAGTCCCTGGCCGAACAAAAAGATATTCGGTTGCAATTTTCGGGTAATAAAGCGGAACTGATCATGGACTATGACCCGGAAAAAATCCTGCGTATTGTATCCAATTTATTATCCAATGCGGTGAAGTTTACGCCGGAAGGCGGTGAAGTGCATTTGAAGGTCACCCATTATCCGGAAGGAAAAAAAGACAATAAAGAGCAGCTTGAGCTAAATGTACAGGATACGGGAATAGGCATTCCTAAAGAAAAACTACCGGCCGTTTTTAGCCGGTTTTATCAGGTGGAGGAGGAATTCAATGGAGAAGAGCGTAAACACTTGCAAAAAGAGCAGGGTACCGGTATTGGGTTGACCATTGTCAAGGAACTAATGACCATGATGGAGGGCGAAATCGAAGTGGAAAGTGAAACGGGAAAAGGAACAACTTTCTCTTTGTTCCTGCCAGTGCATCGAAATGCAGCAATAGTAACTTCGCCGGTACAAAAAGATGAGGCGGTAGAATCAACGGCTTTTGATACTTCCTTTTCGATCGAAAACCAAATGATCGAAGTGGAAGAAGGCAGCGACGAACTCCCTTCTCTTTTAATAGTAGAGGACAATACTGATGTGAAGCAATACCTGGCTGCTTGTCTGCAGGGCCGCTACCGGCTTTACTTTGCGGGGGACGGACAAGAAGGAATCGATAAAGCCCTGGAACTTGTTCCGGATGTTATCATTAGTGACGTTATGATGCCGGTCAAAGATGGTTACGAGGTTTGTGCAACCTTAAAATCCGATAGTCGTACCAGCCATATTCCTATTATTTTACTGACGGCCAAAGCGGATGATGACGCGCGGATCAGTGGTCTGGAAAAAGGGGCCGATGCCTACCTCTCTAAACCATTTAATAAAGAAGAGTTATTCGTACGACTGAATAAGCTGCTCGAGTTAAGAGCACAACTGCAGGAAAAGTACCGTGCGTTGGATGAGCCGATCACCGCTCAGAATCAGGAGGATGAATTCATCAAACGGATAAGAGAAGAGATTGAGGCCAATCTGGACGATGAATTTTTCGGTATCCAGGAGCTGTGCCGGGCGATCGGTATGAGCCGGGCGCAATTACACCGCAAGCTCAAAGCGCTTACCGGGAAGTCTACTTCTATTTTCGTCCGTTCCATTCGCTTGCATAAGGCCAAACCTATTTTGTTGAATACGGACCTGAATATTTCCCAGGTAGCCTTTGAAGTGGGTTTCAGTGATCCTAAATACTTCAGCCGTACTTTTAATGAGGAGTTTGGGATGACACCGAAGGTGTTTCGGAAGGAGGCAGGGAAGCAGCAATCCTAACCTTTATTAAACGGGCTTCTTTGGCCTAAGGACCCACGCGGCTGGTAATACTGACCTAGAGGTAGATGAACAAGTTTTATGTGATTGGATGGTCAGTTATAAAAAAGAAATTAAGTTTGTTACCAAACGGAGTTTGGCAAGTTATGCTGCATCGAGACAGCGTCTCTCGCAAGCACCGATCCTATTTGTGAGAGGCTCTGTCTCGATGCAGAAAATGGCCACACTCTGAGTGGTGTCTCCATTCTAAATAAAAAATGATTATTGTATTCGATTAGTCTATTCATTCCAACAAAAACCGGCTTCACAATATCCACAATCCGATTTCATCAATAACTGGATCACAAGAATAACAGGAAGTATTAGGAGTATCCAATGACTTTCCGTAAAGGCCATTATCGAAAGGATAGCAGCTACCAAAATTCTTATCAATTGTATCCAGTTCTTTTGTCTTACAGTAGACTTGTTCGGCGGGATCATCAAACGGCTACAAGCGGCAAATTTTATACTGCA
>CAZHNG010000337.1:0-7351 GCA_964533785.1 uncultured Saprospiraceae bacterium
GGATGGGAGCTGCTATTTTGGTGTTTCTTTTTTGTTGGGGGTGGAGTTTTCTCTTGCTGGGGGCTGGTGGAGGTGGGAATAGAGTTATTACTTAACGGCGTTTTATCGCCTTGATCCATTTGGTCCCTTCCAAAAAATTTAATCTACCAAGGAAAAATCCACTATCAGCTTCATCCATAAAATCCCTCCCCCCGTCTAAATAATCCACCACTAATCCCTATCTTTCAACATTTTAAGTGAATGATGCCATCTGCATCCTAAAGAGCAAACCATTTTATCACTACCAAAACAAAACTGAAAACCATGTTACGCCTCTACCGAAGCCTCAGAAGACGATTCGTCCGCAGTGGAAATGTAAAACAATATTTGATCTACAGTATTGGAGAAATAGGATTGATCGTCGTTGGTATTTTAATTGCACTCGCCATTAGCAATCGAAATGAAGAAAATCAAATCAGGGAACAGACCATCGAAATACAAAAAAGGTTTTATGGCGATTTGGTTTCCGACCTGATGAAGTTGAACCGTGCTATGCATGACATCGAAAATAGCATGCGCTCTACCAAAATCATTTTGCAGCACCTAGAAAATGATTATCCTTATCATGATTTATTGGTTCACCATTTTACAACGGATAACCACCGGCAGAATATCACTTTAAAACCTATTACTTATTACAACTTAAAAGACCATGGACTACATCACCTAAAAAGTGATCTGATTAAATTTTACGCTCCCGATGCCTATGAATTATCGCTGACAGAGTTAACAGATTTAATTCGTGAGCAAAAAGAATTCTATAATCTCCATGTATTTCCTATGTTGGTAGATCGGTTTGAAGTGGTCAATCGAAAGAATCTTCACTACACGGAAGCAATGGTTCCTGTGGATTACGAAAAACTTAAAAAGGATAAAAAATACGCAAAGATCCTGAAGGCGAGATACGAAATGAGGATTGAATTGTCGGAGTTGCTAACCATTTGTTTTTCTTCCATTTTGGCCATTGAATCCTCTCTTTGCAAGGAGTTAAACTTTAAATCCAGCGTAAAAAAAATGATTGATCGGCCTTTACGAGGACCTTATAACGGTCCTCATGATTTTTATACGGAGCAGTTTTTTTATAAAGAGGCTTGGTGGACGGAATAGACTTTTTAAGGACAAACGGATGTAATTCGAAAGTTGTTTGCTCAACGGAAAATAAAGGACGGGCAATGAAAGAGGTGAAACTGGCCTTGATATATTGATTGTCACCTTTAAGTTTTATCGAACATAACCAAAAAGGAAACCTAACAGCCATGAACAACCCATCCGAAAAACAAGCTCAGGCCCAACAACCCTAGGAGTAATAATTTTGAAAGTTTCTATTTTTCAGCTCAATATTACCAGGCACTTTCCTACCTCGCTGATGGCCAGAATGAGACGGCTAAGAAAAAATTATCGCAAATAATTGATCATGATGGACATAATTATGCTGATGAAGCAGGAGTGGTATTAAATAAATTGAATAGCTTTTGGAAAATTTAGTGATATTGTTTTTAGTCAAATTGTCCTCTTCCCCCCTAGGAAGATAGTTTTGTATTAAATCCGATCGAAAACCATAATTCCCAAAATATTGTCCTAAATACCGATTGCGTAATAAAGGATTCTTCGTTACGGCGATTCCTTTCCGAAGAGCTTTTTCCAGGTAGGGGCTTTCCGGAAATTGTTCTTGATACCATTGAAGATGACGACTATTGGCGATTTTTTGTGGAAAAATCTGCTCGATGTATTGTCCAGGATCACCACCATTTTTACGATACAGATAAATAGCAACATCAGCCTGCATGTAAGAACTAATGGTAGCCATTAGCTCTTCGGTATTAGACTCGTATATGTTCAAATATTCTTCAAGGATGAGGGTGTCATTTCCAACACAACGTAAAATGGACTCATGTAACTGTTCGCGTAAATTTTGATATCCATCCGCAATCTTTAACATCGTATTACAAGATAGGTAGGCTTGAATTTTTGCTGGATCACCTCCTTCGTGGCTCAGATACATTGCTAAAAATTCTAAAAGCCGCTTAGTTTTGCCTTCTCTTTCAGCATAACGAATCCCTAGCAAGAAGGCCTTCAAAAGAAGTTGAGGCGAACAATCAGGAAAATGATCTCTAAAAATATCCACATCATCGACGCTAGTAATACTTTTATAAAAAGCCTCTGCCAATAAATATCTACTTTCGATATAGAGCGGTTGCTTGATTATTTCGCTCAATTCGTTCAATCCAAACAACTTAACCGCTCTTAGCAATACTTTTTCGATCGCTTCATCATCGATATAAACCCGGTTAATGGTTGGACAATCTTCTTTTTCCTGGATACAATTGATTCCTGCATCTAAAAAAAACCCCCTAAACTCCATACAGGCTTGCGGATGATTACTAAATAAATCCATTAATTCGCAATCATTTAGTGATAAAGTTGTCCTAATCCTCTTTGCAGCCCAGTAACGGTGTTTAGCTTTTGATTTTTCGTAATCGAGTAGGTATTGTTTAAAATCTTCCGCATTTTCCATACAGGCAACCGTCACATTTTCCGGGAGTCGGTTTGCCACTCCACCCAAATATTGCGGGTATCGTTTTATTAATACAGGAAAGGAATCGCAAGGAATGAAAGTCATTGCTTTCTCGAAGGCTAACTCATAGAATTGAGTTTGATCTTTGAAAGCTTTCATATACTCGAGAAAACTTTCCAAATCACTAATGGTTTCGATCGCCACCAAACAAGCCTTACTAGTAACCAAACTATCCACAGACCCTCTCAGGTCTTTTAACGCCTTATCAATTTCAGTGGGATTGCGGAAAGAATTAAAATAAGCCCTGTAGGCAAACTCTTTTAAGTCAAGAAGTAAGGAAAGGCCTGCAATTTCCTTTTTTTCCCATCTTTTAGCACTTCGGATAGCACTTTTAATGATTCCCCGGCTTTCGTTCTCCGGCAGATAATTAATGGCTTTACGAACCGCCAATGTTATGGACTTGTTGCTGCTCTTTATTTGACAGTTTATCGTCGTATCAAGGGCCACAATTTTTTTAATTATCCTTTTTTTATCGTCCTCATAATCCCAATCAACTATCTTATAATTCCAGTAACTTCCACCAAGGTTGTGCTTTAATAATTCCTGGCATTCTCCCTTTGTTCTAATTTTTGGCCCACCTTTCTTGGGTAGTAAAATATTTGTAATACAGGATAGCTCCGAATCTTGCTCTACCTCTACTTTGTCGCTTTTTTGTGCCACAGTAATCATTGGTAGTAAGAAAAGAAAGATAGACCATAAGACGGTATTCGTTGAACATTTACCTAGTCGAGAGTAAATTTCAAATTGGATTGACCTTTTCATAATAATTAATTTTTAACGGTTTGGTAAGATGATGGCAAATAAGAATTGCAGCTCAGCAACCCCGACATTGGTATATGTGTTGGCTTGAGGAAATGTGATTGGTTTGGAAGAAATTTTTTAAAAGTTTTAGAATCCAAAGAGAAGCGCCTAATGATTATGGTGAAATAATTTTAAGTCAGAGGATGGACAATGGTTGTCGTAGGAGAACTTTCTCTCGTAACTTCAGCTACTCAAAAACCTCCTACCCAACCATCCAAAAACTTTGCTGATACCTTAGCCGCCATTTAGCACTTGATACAGCATTAGGTCTAATTTTTTTGGCAGAACCAGCTAATGTCTCACCTTATCACCTCGGCTCAAAACCCAAAATTTCTCCATAATCCGCCTGCCCGTCCTTCCTCTTGACGATCAGCTTGCTGGATTTTTTTCGGTATTCGATAAATTTGATTCGGAATGACCTCGCCAAAAATTGACCAACTTCAAAGGAAGATTCCTTTTGGATAAATTCAACGTAAGGTTCATCTTCAATGTCGTTGATCAGTTCATAGTGAAATTCCTTTACTTCCGACATATTGAGATCGCGGATGAATATCTTGGCTTCCCCTTTTTTACCACCTTTAAAGCGAACAAACTCATCGCCCCGGCGCCATTCTCTTCTAAGGATATAGGCCAATTGTTCCCGCAACAGTTTTTCGTTGGTTTCTAATTCTTTCTTTTTCAGTTTTCTACCCTTTTTAAGATTGCGGTAGGGTATGCCGAGTGGGCCAAACTTTACTTCGTAGTTGTTTTCAGGTGATGGATCAGGTGCTGTAGAGCCCGTTTCGCCACCTTTGGTCACCGTAATTGGAGGATTGGGTTGTGGGGCGCCAGGCTCCTCAACGGGTGTTCCTGCTGATGCAGGACCTTTTTGAGGCCTGGAAGCTATTCCATTATTTTTTTTCTGATCATCAGGATGATTACGAGTAGGCTTAGCTTTACTATCGTTACTAATACGTCCTTCTTTTGAATCATTATTACCTTCTAAGCCAGTATTTGAGCGATCTCTTTGATCATTCTCTTCTGGTATCCGAGGAGAAATTGGATCTTCCGAATGATTCTGCCTGGGGAAGCTCTTCGTAGAAGGAAGCTGACCGGGATTCCCCCCTTCCAGCCCGTACCCAGGATCATCTTTCGCTTTTTCTTCTTTGAGTACTTGGCGGATTGGTTCATTTTGGGCCAAAGGCTTGGCGGCTTTCCCTTTATCCCTCTTACCAGGGTCGTCTTCTCCATTCCCATCTATTGCCAACACAGCAGCGTATATAATTTCATCATTGGCTTTTCCTTTCTTCGCTCGTTCCAATTCCATTCGAATGGATTCCATTAACATGGGTCGCAATTGTTGTGCGTGGCCAGGAAAAAGTAGCGGGTGAAAATAGGCAGCACCCAGGGTCAACAGATTGAGTTTGTCATTATAAACCGTTGGTCCGCCTTGGTACCAGTTCAATGAATCGTTTAATGCAACCAGGTAATTGAAAATGGCAGTGTCACTGTATAATGAATAGTCCTCCTTTAGTCTGATATCGTACTGAAGGTCAAATGCCTGGTATTGAAAATTCAGGGCTCCTTTTTTGACCAGAAGGCGCGCCAGTGTTTTTTGGTTTTTCTTTACCCGCTTTTTCCGCTCGTCCTTTTTCTTAAATAAATCACGAAACCAATTCCAGATATCATTTAATCCCGCCATTATATTCTTAAAGAACTTACTGACCTTTGATCTTTTTTTCTGACCCCATTGATCGCCAACAGATGCTATCGGTAATTTCAGAATGGATACGGAATCATTACTGATCGACAAAATCTGTCCGATCTTTATCGATGGCAACAGGCTCAACTCCATTTTTTGCCGAACGACTTCTTTTGGTTGTTCGAGGGTATTTAATTGATCATTATCCGCCTCGTGCAAGACCACCGTGTCCTTCTTAACGAACTTACGGGATTTGACGGGAATAAACCGGTTGTAAGGCTCTTTGATGTGCGCCGGTAACACTTCCTGATCCTCTTTGGCCAGATTGGCATCTGACTGTATTTCCAGTTGCTGATCCACCAAGGCTCGGTTGTGATCTTCTAAGTAGGGATGTTGATTAAGGAGTGCATCGCCTACTGTTATTTGAATTAAACTCCATATTCCCAGCACGATCAGGAGAAACAGGAAAAAGAAAGAAGACCATTTCAGAAATTTTCTCCGCCTTTTGTTTTTTTCATTGTTTTCGTCCTCAAAAGCCCACAGGATGAAGGCCGAACACAAGACGATAAAGACGACACCCATTGGGACCAAAGCCTGCTTGAAGAAGACAAAATCAAACCTTGCTTGTGTCACCCCTAAAGCATAAGCTACCGAGGCTCCAATAATTGCAATAATGAGAAATGGTATCAACTTTTTCTTTACCGCAGGTCGAATGTCCTTCCATACAGGAGAAAAAATATTGCTAAACATAATAAGGAGGATTTAGATTTTTTGCCGAATTTTTGAATAGGAATTGTCTTCGAAAAGGTTGGTCATTTTAAACTGATTACCCGTAATTTCCTTTCTCATGGTATATAACACAGACGATATATGCTCGTGAATGGCATCGATGATCTTATACCTGTGTTTCTTGTTCTGACTAAAGTCTTCGACGTATTTTTCGATGGCTACGCCGTTGACATGGAAGAACGCAATTCGATAATTCACTTTCTTTTTTCCTTTAATATTGACAAAGAAGTTGAAATTATAGGTGACCTTAAATTCAAGGTTCTTGTCTCTTACGGTGAATGAATTCTTCAACGGATAAACCGTTCCATTTTCCAATGGGTAAGGCTCCTTTTCCTTATTAAGTCTGACTTTGGAATTATAAATCCAGGATACCACAAAATTTGAAATATCCGCAATGCTTGGATGATTATTTAATACTACCTTAGATTTTGTAGTTTCTGGCTCGGCTTTATCGGCTCCTTTGGAGGTGATTGTAATCGCCGATCTTTCTTTTGTTAATGTGGGTTGAGGAGTGGTGTCATTAGTTGGGATAGGTATTTCGATAAGCAGATAGTCATCCTCTGATCCGCATTTATTAGCTAGCTCGATGTATTCTTCTAACCATTGCAGATCAATTTTCAATTTTGCCTTACCTCCCGAGATATAGGAAGTGTGCCCAATGTTATTAGATTCTAAATTGGAAGCTGTTTGAAATTCTCCTACGTAAAAAAGGCTACCTTGTCCGGAAGCAGAGAATGAAAAGAAAATAATAAAACCGAATAGTAAATGAATAGGGTGCATCGTTTCTGGGAATTAAGTTAATAATAATCGGCAGACAATATTTTGACTATTAATGCATTGCAGTCATCTGCAAATAGCAATAATGTCTTTTATTGATCTTTAATAAAATTCGGTAAAAAAATTAACCTTATACAGGTGGATCTTTAGGACAGGTCTAAATGTCTAACAGGTGAGTCATTTTATCCAATAACACTAAATTTTCTTTTCATCATTCATTTGAACGTATATCAACCTAGTGTAAATGACCTTGAAGTTTTGTCTCAACAAATTATATATTTCTTTCTTACAATGTAGCGCGAGATCATCGATGTAAACCTGTTGTCCCCCTAATGCGGTAATTTTATCAATATTAACGATGTATTTATTGGAAATGCGAAGCAATCTTGGTTCATCCAATTGTTGCTGAATTATTTTTAAGGTCGTAGAAAGGGTTAAAGGCTTTTTCGGAGCCTCAAGGTAAAATTTAATGGTGGAACCATCACTTTTAATGTAAAGTAGCTCATCATATAAAACGCGCAAATGTTTGCCTGGCTCCGCTTTGATCAGAAAACTATTTTGAAAGCGTTGCTCAAAAACATTGGTTTCACTATTGTGTCTTCTGATCTCTTGTTGGATGAATATAGAGAGCTCCTCAAAATCGTTAATCGGTTTTTTTATGATGCGGGCGCTGCTAATCCTCTCCGACA
>CAZHNG010000338.1:0-7320 GCA_964533785.1 uncultured Saprospiraceae bacterium
TGTAGCGGATCTCACACCGAGGCGCCAGCGGAGACCCGGGAGCCTGCGGTTCCCGGTGAACGGCGCGCCTACACTCCCCAGCGTTCGCGCGCGGTTTCCATCGTGATGCCGGGAGCTTTCATCCACGCGTAGTGACCGGTGGGAGTGGTACCAACCCAGCGCTCTTCGGTGGGCTCCGACCGGGGCTGGAAGCGTACGTCACAACTCAGCCGAGCCACTTGCGCGCGACGACCACCGCCGGGGTGAACCGGTGGTTGAGATCGATCGCGTGGGCCACTTCATTCTCGTCGGTGAGCGCAATCATCTCGCGCTCCTCGCTGAGCTTGTTCGAGATGATGATCGCGGCGGTTGCGCGCGAAGCAAGGAGGCCCGGCGATGATGCTTCCGGCCAGCGCGCCAAGTAAGGTAACCGAAGCACACTTGGAGCGCGGCGCGGTGGTGTACCTGCGACAGTCGACGGTGAAACAGGTGCGCCACAACGGGAAGAGCCGGTGCGTGAAGACCTTCCACAACTACGTCTTTCCTTCACTCGTCTGCGCCTGTGGACTGCGTCTCGGCGAAGCGCTTGCTCTCACCATCGACGACGTCGACGCCACAGCTACGCGACGCATCTCCTGGAGGCGGGACTCAACATCCGCTTCGTTCAGCGAGTCCTCAACGCGCATACCTTGACGCAGCACACAGCACACTGTACACTATCGTCAGTTTGATACCAAAAAAGGGGGACAGAATGATAAAACGTTTGTTGTTGCTTTTCGTGGCGGCGGTGTTGTTCGCAGCCGTCGGCTGCGCACGCGGGGAGCCTGAAGGCGAGGACTCGGCCGTTGACGCGTCCGAAGGTGTACGCGTTGGCGACTACATAGAGCATCCGGTGCTGGCCGCTATGGTAGAGGAGGGACTTATCCCGCCCATAGAAGATCGGCTACCGGTGCCCGGTGACATCGCCATTGTGCAGCCGCTGCCCAGCATGAACGGCGTAGAAGAGGCCCGCTACGGTGGAACGGCCTACATCGCGAACGACCGCACGCCTGGAACACCAATGAATGCGATGAGGTTCACGGGCGGCCAGGTCGGGAACTTTTCAGTTTCAACCGGCGGCGAGCTCGGGCAGCCCGAAGTCTTGAAGGAGTACGACGTCAACGAAGACTTCACGCAGTGGCGGTTCTACCTGAGGCGAGGTCTCAAGTGGTCCGACGGCGTCGAGCTGAAGGCGTGGGAGTTCTACGATCAGTGGGTCTATGATCTCGTGGATCCGCTTTACAGCCCTGACGTTATTCAGGATAACGTCACGGTCACTTCGGACTCGGTCACAATTGAGAACTTCGACACCGCCACGGGCAGATCGGTGACCTACCGTGTCATAGACGACTACACATTTGAGGTTACCTGTGATGTGCCGTGGCCGACTCTAATCAACGACATGAGCCACATGCACTACACCGAGCGCTTCGTGGTCTATCCCATGCACTTCGCAAAGCAATTTCACGCATCAGTAATCGGTGAGGAAGAAGCGGAAGCACAGGCCGAGGAGTTTGGTTTTGAGTCGTGGCAGGCTCTCTACAGTCATTTCGCTTACCCGCATGTCCAGAGCTCCTGGCAGGCGCGCGGAGCTATCTTCCCGCCCGTACTGGCTCCGTACCAGTTGGTGGAGAAGACAGAAACCGGACTCATCTACGAGCGCAACCCGTTCTACTGGAAGGTAGACACCAACGGGCGTCAGTTGCCGTATATTGATCGGCTGGTGGTTGAACACGTTTCGGACTCAGAAATGGCCTTTGGCAAGCTTCTCTCCGGGGAGATAGACACCCAGATAGTGAGCCCCAGCAACCTGCCGGTATTCTCAGAGAGTGTGACTGCACGGGACTACCAGATTGTCCCCAAGCAGGCCTCCATCTGGGCAGCCCTGCTCCATGTCGACTACATGTACAACGATCCGGTCGTTCGTGAGCTCTTCCGAACCAAGGAGTTTCGCATTGCGCTTTCGGTGGCCATTGACCGCGAGAAGCAGAACGAGCTGGTCTTCGGCGGAACGGGAGTCCCGTCACAGTTCACCGCGGCTCCGGCTATGCCCTACCACAAAGAAGAGTACATGTACATGCACTCCGAGTACGACCCCCAGAAGGCCATGCGGCTCCTCGACGAGCTCGGGGTGACGGATCAGAACGGCGACGGCTGGCGGGAGAACGCAGACGGCGAAAAAATCTTCTTCACCATCGACTATCTGAGCGGCAGACAGGACCGCGTTGACACGGCCGAGCTGACCATGGAGGACTGGAAAGCGATAGGACTGAATGTCGGTATCCAGGGATACGACGCAAGCCTCTTCTGGCCGACCCGCGGTGACGGGCAACAGGCAATCCACCTGTGGGAGGGAGGTCAGAACGGTCCGGTGCTCTTTCCCGCGGGTAGAGGCAAGTTTGTCCCGAGCGCCCTGGTTGGAAACACCGCGGAGAATGCCTGGAGTCAGTACTACCAAACCGGTGAGGGACCCGATGTGCCGCCGCCCGAAGCGCTGGAGGCAAACGAGGCGTATGCCACGCTTGTCACGGCAAGCTCCGCCGCGGAGCAAGCACAGGCTGCAGACACCATACTTCGGCTCCAGGCTGAAGAGGTGTGGAACATCGGCGTGGTGGGACTGGTTTCCCAATTTGAAGCCTTTCACAACGATCTTGGTGGTGTCTGGACCGAAGCAGATGGCGCTCCTGTGACGGTGGGCTGGGACTACTGGACCGTTAAGCCGTGGAACGGCGAGCATCACTACTTCAAGACACGGCCGATTCTCACATATGAACAGTCACTGCTGAAGAACTGGTATCCCATGGACCAGTGGGCCGACCCGCTGGAGCTTTCCAGAAGGGAAAACTGGTTCTAGCCGCACCGCTTCTCACCGGCATACACGCCGGAATATCAGCCCGAGGGGTTCTCCCTCGGGCCTCTTTTTTGTGTTGACACCCAGTGTTGCGCACTGTACACTGTCGCCACATTTAGGGCGGACTACAGGAGTTACCGTGGGTTCGTACATACTAAGCAGATTCGGCAACGCAGTGATCCTCATCGTGTTGATCTCTTTTTTCACGTTTGGCCTCATCCAGCTGCCTCCCAGCGACATGGTCGAATCCGAGATCAATCAGCTCATGGTCCAGACTTCGATTCCGGAGGAGCAGCGTCTCCAGCTCATTGAGGATCTTCGTGCTCAGTACGACTTGGACAAGCCGTTCATGGTGCAATATTTCCGCTGGTTTGGTCGGATCATATTCCAGGGCAACTTCGGGTATTCGCCAAGCCAGAGTCGCTCTGTCAACGCCATCCTGAGGACCCGGTTCCCGTTGAGCGCGCTTCTCGCTTTCATTACGCTGTTTGGCTTCACATTCGGAATCGGCATACCGATCGGTATCTACTCGGCTGTTCGGTCGAACACCATCGGAGACCGGGTTGTAACGTTTCTCGGCTTCATCGGGAGGGCTACCCCAAATTTCCTGCTAGCGTTGGTCCTGATGATCCTCTTTTTCAACTGGTTCGGTATACCAATTGGCAGTCTTCAGTCAATGAGGTTCCGAGACGCGCCATTTTCGTTGGCGAAGTTCATCGACTTCCTGTTGCATCTCATCGTCCCGGTAATCGTTATTGGAACCTCAGCGACTGCCGGGATCATCCGAACGCTTCGTGCAACTCTGCTCGACGAATTGGGAAAGGACTATGTGCGCGTGGCTCGCAGCAAGGGGATCCCGGAACGAGAGGTTCTGAAGTATCCGATTCGGATTGCGTTGAACCCGGTCCTGGCCAACATAGGTTGGGCGCTTCCAAATCTCATTGGGGGAATGACCCTGACGGCAATCGTGATGAATCTGCCCATTCTCGGGCCGGCGCTCTACCAGGCGTTGCTGGCTCAGGACCTCTATCTGGCCGGGGGCATATTCTTCATTCTCAGCTCCATGACCGTGTTTGGCACGTTGCTGTCCGACTTACTGCTCGTGGTGTTCGATCCAAGGATCTCCTACGAAGGAAAGAAGGTGTAGCATGAGTGAGCCCAGGACGCCGGGCACACCGGCAGAACCGACACTGCCGGACGATCCCGGACGCGAGATTAGTATCCAGCGTGAAGATCTGAGTCGCCACAGCTACTTTCATGCCGTATGGTATCGCTTCCGCAAGAACAGACTCGGGAAATTCTCAGGGGTGGTAATCATAATTCTTATCTTTGTGGTGATGTTTGCAGAGTTTCTCTCCCCGAACGATCACACCGTAATCGAGGACCAGTGGTCGTTCCACCCTCCTACCCGGCTCCATCTGGTGGACTCTGAAGGTCGGTTCCACCTGCGGCCGTTTGTGTACGGTACAGACAGGGTTCGAAATCCGGCGAATCTGAAGCTCGAGTACGTCGAAGATACAAACGTCATCTATCCGGTCCGGTTGTTCGTGCGCAGCTGGGAGTACAAGATGCTCGGAGTATTCCGCACACGGATCCATCTGTTTGGCATCGACGCGCCGGAACCAATCTTCGTATTCGGGGCAGATGGGCTCGGGAAGTGTGTATTCAGCCGCGTGCTCTACGGTTCCAGAGTCAGCCTCAGCATCGCGTTCGGTGTTGTCCTTGCAGGCACTTTCATCGGGATGGTCCTGGGCGGACTGGCAGGCTACTACGGCGGCATTGTCGACAATCTGATTAACCGCCTCGGCGAGTTTCTCATCTCCATGCCCACTCTTCCGCTCTGGCTGGTGATGGCGGCCGCGATACCAAACTCCTGGACGCCATTACAGCGCTACGTAGCGGTTCTGGGAATCCTTCTCTTCAAGAACTGGCCCGGATGGGCGCGTGTGGTTCGGAGCAAGATTATCAGTCTGCGCAATGAAGACTACGTCAAGGCCGCGATCAGCTACGGTGCCAAAGACGGTCGCATAATAATGAAGTACCTGATGCCGAATGTCGTCAGTGTGATCATTGTGAGTATCACGTTCGGCATTCCTGGTGTGATACTCGGTGAGACGGCGTTGAGCTTTCTGGGGCTTGGATTGACCGAACCCGCGGTGAGTTGGGGGGTCCTGCTTCGAGCAGCCCAGAACTTCCCTGCTGTGATCCAGAATACCTGGATCCTCATACCTGGGGCGTTTGTAGTCGGAACGGTTCTTATTTTCAATTTCTTCGGCGACGCGGTTCGCGACGCGGTTGACCCATACGAGAAGATGTGATGAGCAGACGAATGCGGGGAGTCAAGAATGAGTAGCGTGTCCGGGCAGATAAGCGCGAATAGCGTCAGCGCCATTGACCGTGATTCGGTGCTGCTCGAGGTCAAGAATCTCAATGTCCAGTTTGACACCTTTCGCGGAGTGGTTCGCGCCGTGGAGGGTACCAGCTTCGAGGTCAGGAAGGGTCGGACCGTCGGTATGGTAGGCGAGAGCGGTTGTGGGAAGAGCGTTACGGCTCTGGCAATCATGAACATCTTGTCCGCATCCGCCAGGATGCCGTCGGGGGAGATTCTCTATCATAAGGACGACGAGATCGTTGACATAGCTTCGTACCCGTCAATGAGTCGTGAGATGCTCTCCATTCGGGGTTCGGAGATTTCAATGATCTTCCAGGAGCCCATGTCGTCGTTCTGCCCCGTCTACACGGTGGGCTTTCAGATCGCCGAATCGCTACGGTTCCATCAGGACTTGGACAAGGACGAGGCAAGGGATAGGACCGTGGAGTTGCTCGGCCGCGTGGGCATTGCGGCACCTGAGCGACGATTCAATTCATACCCGTTTGAGCTCTCCGGGGGGATGTGTCAGCGGGCTATGATCGCGATGGCGCTTATCGGGAATCCTGCCATGCTGATTGCGGATGAGCCAACGACCGCACTTGACGTGACAATCCAGGCTCAGATCATCAACCTCATGAAGGATCTTCAGGCCGAGTACGGCATGTCGATGATCTTCATCACTCACGACCTTGGTGTGATCAGCGACGTGGCAGATGACGTAGTGGTGATGTACCTGGGTCACGTAGTTGAGCAGGGACCCGTGGATGAGGTATACGATTCGCCGGAGCACCCGTACACCGTTGGTCTTATGTCGTCGATTCCGTCGGTAGGGTACAAGGGCAAGCTCAATCTGATTGAGGGATCCATACCATCCCCGTTTGAACGGGAGGAAGGGTGTCCGTTCCGCAACCGGTGTCCGTATGCCATGGATCGCTGCACGGAGATGCCGCCGCTGTTCAAAACAGGCGAGAACCATCTGAGCAGGTGCTGGTTGTACGAAAACAGGTCGGTGAGGTAGCGAATGGCAAAGCAGAATCAGAGAGATCCAACGCCCCGTGGCGAGGCAATCTTCGGTGACAAGAGTATCAAGGTGCAGCTTTCGGGCGTGAAGGTGCACTTCCCAATAAAGAAGGGTCTACTGCGAAGAGTCGTCGGGCACGTCCGCGCTGTGGACGGAGTCGATTTCTTGATCTATAGCGGGGAAGCGCTGGGTCTGGTCGGCGAAAGCGGTTGCGGAAAGACCACCACTGGCAGAGCGCTCATCAGGCTGGTTCCGGTGACGGCAGGAGATATCTTCTTTCGCGGCAAGCAGGGCGTAGTCGCCAACGTCAACAACCTGGAGGCTGACGAGTTGCGGTCAATCCGGACCGACATGCAGATCATCTTCCAGGATCCGTACTATTCGCTCAACCCGCGGATGAGGGTTGGGACGATTGTCACCGAGCCACTCAACGTGAACAAGGTCGGTAATGCCGAGTCGCGGCGGGAACGGGGCAAGATGCTGCTTCAGCTGGTTGGCCTGGATGAATACGCCATGGATCGCTATCCCCACGAGTTCAGCGGTGGGCAGCGCCAGCGCATCGGGATCGCCAGGGCGCTTGCTTTGGACCCAAGCTTTGTTGTCTGCGATGAGCCGGTATCTGCGCTTGACGTCTCGGTGCAGGCACAGGTTGTCAACCTTCTGCGTGACATCCAACAGAGGTTCAATCTGACAATGCTCTTCATCGCTCACGACCTGAGTGTTGTCTACAACATCTGCGACAGGATCGCCGTCATGTACCTGGGGAAGATCGTGGAAGTCGCCAGCTCGGACAGGATTTTCAGAGACCCGAAACATCCGTACACCGAAGCATTGATGAGCGCCGTTCCCATCCCCGACCCACACGTGCGCGCGGACTACATTACGTTGCCGGGCAACGTTCCCGACGCCGTGCAGCAGATACCAGGCTGCCCGTTCCACCCGAGGTGCAGGTACAAGCAGGATATCTGCACGAAGGAAGTGCCGCCACTTGTGGCCGCCAGCGAAGAGGAGGGTAACCTCGTCGCGTGCCACTTCTCAGATCGGCTTGACCTCCGTCCC
>CAZHNG010000339.1:0-7313 GCA_964533785.1 uncultured Saprospiraceae bacterium
TCAGATTTTAACTTATATGAAACTCGCAGAGGTGAAATTAGGACTTCTTGTCAACTTTAATGTTAAGCATCTTAAAAACGGCATCAAGAGAGTTGTACTATGAGTAATACCACAGAGTCGCACGGTGTTTGCCACCTTAGTAAAAAATAAAAGCAAAGAATTGAAACCCCGTAAACTAGTCATCCTCAACCAAGCCGCCAACTACCTGACGGTCGGCTTCGCTAATGCTTTCAACGCCCAATTCGACGAAGTCGTACTGATCACCGGCTCCATACACGTGCAGGGCGAGGGATTGCACCCAGATGTGCAAGTACACTCCATCAACCGCTGGCACGAGCGGCCAGCCAAGAAGAAGCTACTGTCCTATCTGCAAGCATTAGCCAGCATGTGGTGGCTGCTCTTGGTTAAATACCGTCGGCATGAAGTCTTCTTTGTATCCGTGCCGCCCATGGGGTATCTGTTGACGCTACTCCTGCCTCATCGCTTTAGCGCCGTTATTTGGGATGTCTTTCCCGATGCGTTTAAAATCACAGGCATGTCCGAGCGGCATCTGGTTTACCGCGTCTGGGCCAGGCTGAACAAATCAGCCTTCAATAAAATGTACAAAGTATTCACCATCAGTGATTTCATGGCGGATCTGCTCGCTCAGTATGTCCCACGAGAGCAATTAATCGTACAGCCTATCTGGTCTATTTTTCAAGCCAATGAGCGAGTGCCTAAATCAAGCAACCCTTTCATCCGGCAGCACGGCTTGGAAGGCAAATTTATAGTGCAATACTCCGGCAATATCGGCCTATCCCACCGTGTAGAGCTTATGGTCGAACTAGCGCGTATCCTGCGCAACGAAGAACACATCCTTTTCCAAATCATCGGCCGCGGCCCGCGCAAGCCTGTATTGCAGCAGTTGGTCGAAGAAGAGCAATTGCCCAACTGCGTATTTTTACCCTTCCAGTCTGACGATATGTTCCCGTATTCCTTATCGGCTGCTGACTTAGGGATCGTAATCCTGGATGAAACCGTATCCAAAGGCAGCGTACCCAGCAAGTCCTACAACTTGATGAGCTACGGCATCCCCAGTTTATATATCGCCGCTTCGGACAGTCAACTACGACAATACGCCGATCAATACGGGCACGCCAAGCTTTTTCCACAGCAGGAAATTGAAGCCGCTGCTCAATTTATTCGCGAGCTTAGCCAGGACAAAGCTTTGCAACAAGATATGAGCCGTCGGGCAGAAAATGCAGCTAGGGATTTTCGCCGGGACAATGCCGATAAATTCGTATCGCAGTATTTGGAAGAGGAGCCAACGGCAATTCACAACTAACCCATGAAGCAAACCCTGCTCAACCATATCAAAAATATCCCTGGCTGGCGCACCAACCGAAAGTTAGTAGTTATATCGGTTGATGACTATGGCAACGTTCGTTTGGATTCCAAGAAAGCACGAGAGAATATGGATAAAGCGGGCTTGAAAATTCACTCCCGTTTTGATGCTTACGATACGCTTGAAACACGTGAGGATTTAGAAGCACTGTATGAAGTGCTCACTTCAGTAAAGGATAAAAATGGCAATCATGCCGTGTTCACCCCCTTTGCCTTGCCTTGTAATATCAATTTCGAGGCGATGAAAGAAGAGGGGTATGAGCGTTACATCTATGAACTCCTGCCTAAGACATTTGAAAAGTTGAGTGCTAGACATCCTCAAACATATGAGGGCGCTTGGGATCTATGGAAAGAAGGAATCGAAAAGGGGCTGATGAGACCTCAGCTACACGGTCGAGAACATTTTAACGTAGCTGAGTTGGAGGAAAAGTTATCGGTAAGTGATCAAGAGGTACTTATTTCCTTAAAGAATAGATCTTATACAAGTATATCGAATTCGAAATATCCAACTCGTTCATGGGCTGGTGCCTTTACTTTTTGGCTTGAAGAAGAAAATACCCGTTTAAAAGAGATTGCTCAAGATGGCTTTTCACGTTTTCAACAAGTGTACGGCTATACTCCTACTCATTTTATGGCCCCTACCGCCCGTGTTTCGGATGGTGTACTAAACGTCTTAGCTGAATCAGGAATTTTAGTCTCAGACAAACCCCTAATTGAAAAAAACCATCTTGGCCAAGGTAAGTTTCAACAAAAGCTGAACTACACGGGTAAGCAACACTTACGAAACTTGAAATTAGCCGTGCGAAATGTTGTGTTTGAGCCCACTGAGAATAGTCATTCCATAGGTATGGCTTTAGACCAAGTAAATGCTGCATTTAGATTTAAGAAACCGGCTATAATAAGTTCGCATCGTGTCAATTTTTGTGGTTTGATAAGTGAAGAAAACAGAAATAGCAGCTTAGGTAGTTTGAAAAAGCTCTTAGGAGCCATCAAAGCAGAACATCCTGAAGTAGAGTTTATTTCTAGTGAAGAATTAGTCAAACAACTTTGTAGTGCCTGAGAAGCAAATTCTGGTTTACCAAGCTAGCAAGATACTTGAACCAAGTATGCCATTACAAGCCAATTTTGATTGTTGGTCACCTTCAATTGATGACTTCGTGCCTCCGGGTAAGCCGAAGAAGTACGTTTTATATTCACTATTTCATTTGCTGAGTATTTTTAAAAATAAAAAATACAGCAGCTATTATTCTTCTGAAAAAAGTACTATAATCTGTAGTTTTTTAGCTGTTCCAGCATATTATCGCTGGCCATTTATGCAAAAGAACTCCGTGCAGTTTACCTACATCATTACCGAAAAGGAGCACCGGGGCAAAGGTTTAGCTTGGCAGGGGATTTTTCAGGCCTTTACAGAATTAAAAAAAGAAGGTATAGTATCCTTTTGGTACATTACAGATTCTCAAAATCAGTCTTCACAAAGATTAGCTGAAAAAATGGGCTTTCAATTGATCGGGGTAGCTGAAAAAAAAGAAATGATGTTTGGCACAATAAAATTTTTACAACTCCATGAGACTAAATAGACTTTTATACTTCATTTATTATGTTAAAAATTTGGACGCTGTAAAACTCCAAAAATTTGTTAATTACTCAATGGCAAAGAATAATACAAGTAATTATAAAATATATTTCGAAATATTGAGAGATTCTTTAAAATACAATATCTCAATACTTGAATATTTCCAATTTAGATTTTTTCAAAAAACTGATGAGGAAAAAGCCAAGTGGGCAGGAACGGGATATATGTATGAGTACCAAAAAATAATGAATCCTACTTCACAACGGGATATTCTAGATGATAAAACAAAGTTTTACAAGGCTTATTATAAATATTTTAAGCATCACGCCTTGGATATAGACGATATCAGACGAAAACCTGATATCGTAAGAGAGATACTGGCTAAACCCAAAGTAGTACTTAAAGAATCAAAAGGAAAATGCGGCTTAGGTACAGCTTTTGTAGATACAACTGGCTTAAACGCTCACTCGTTAGTTAAATTCATGGAAGATAATGATTATGATCTCGCGGAGGCCTTTATTACGCAGCATTCTGATTTAAACAGACTGAGCCCTTCGGGCGTGAATACCGTGCGGATATTTACTCAATTAAATAGCCGTAATGAAGTTGAACTGCTTGGGTGCAGGCAGCGTATTTCGGTAGATTCTCCTATTGATAACTTGGCCGCAGGTAATTTAGCGGCTCCTATTGACTTAAACTCCGGTAAAATAACTGGTCCCGGTGTTTACAGTGACATTACAAAACCTCCCGAAGTACATCACCCTGTTACCGGTGTATCCATTGTGGGTTTTCAAGTACCACTTTGGGAAGAATGTAAGCAACTGGCTATTGAAGCAGCCCTCGAACATCCTGAAAACCGCTCGATTGGCTGGGATATAGTGGTTACCGAGGATGGTCCTGGTCTAATTGAAGGAAACCATGATTGGTGCAAGCTAGTCTGGCAATTACCCGTAAATCAAGGATTGAAACCCATACTTGATCGTCACCTTGCAGAATACAAACAAAATAACTTTGAAAAGAGCAATTGATTTTACCCTGTCCTTTATTGCCCTAATTTTACTTAGCCCTGTACTTCTGCTGGTTGCTATACTTGTCAAAACAAAGCTAGGCAGTCCTGTTTTTTTTAAACAGATTCGTCCAGGCAAGCACGGTATTCCTTTCAAAATGATAAAGTTTCGTTCAATGACTAATGAGCGGGACAAGCAGGGAAACCTGCTGCCTAATGAAAAGCGCTTAACTACTTTTGGTCAGTGGCTGCGAGCAACAAGCCTTGATGAATTGCCTGAACTAATAAATGTTGTCAAAGGCAACATGAGCCTCGTTGGTCCAAGACCCCTTTTAGTGGAATACCTTCCTTACTACACCAGAGAGCAAAACAAACGACATAGCGTCAAGCCAGGTATTACAGGCTGGGCACAAATAAATGGAAGAAATGCTCTAACCTGGGAAGAAAAACTAAGTTTGGATGTGTGGTACGTGGAAAATAAATCTTTGATGCTAGATTTTAAAATTCTATTTCTGACTGTGTGGAAAGTGCTCAAAAAAGAAGACATTACTCCGGATGACGCCAAATTCACTATGCGCTTTGATGAACATATAAGACAACAGCAGGCTCAATGAATGTACTCATACTTGGAATAGGCGGTCCAACCCCCCGCTCGATTGCCCGAAGGCTAAAAACAATTTATCCTTCGGTGCGAATAATCGGAACTGACATAAACCCAAAGGCACTAGGCTTCTACATGAAGGATATACTTGACGTATCCCACATTATACCTAGGGCTGACGCCCCCAATTATTGGAGCGTTATAAAAAAAATAATTTCATCAGAATCCATAAGCTATGCAATAGTTCAACCTGAAAAGGAGGTTGCTGCCTGGGGACGATACTATGCAGAGCACCATGCCTATCCTTGCCCAACGCTAATACCTCCTATCGAACATGTAGAAGCATTAATGGACAAAGCACTTATGTCAGATTTGTTCAAATCAACTGACTTCATTCCAAGGACAATCAGGATAACCCCTTCCGCCTGTGATTTTGAAATCTTGGAAAAAGAGATTGGTTACCCCTGCTGGATACGAGCCTCAGTAGGATCAGGAGGGCTAGGCTCATTAAAGATTTCGAGGAGGGAAGAACTACAAGCTTGGCTTTTCATCCACAAAGACATACCAGAATTTACGGTTAGCGAATTCCTGGCTGGCAGACACCTAGCGAATCAGATGCTTTATATACACGGAAAGTGTATTCGCAATGCCGGACTACACTGCGCGGAGTACGTCATGGCAGATATAGCGCCTTCAAAGGTGACTGGAAATACATCTTTTGGCTTATTGATAAATGAAGAAAAGTTACTAAATCGTTGTGAAGAAGTTATGGAATACGTTCAAAAATCTACTGGAATGCCAGCTCATGGTGTTTACAGCTTTGATTTCAAGGAAGATCAAAAAGGCAATCTAAAAGTAACAGAAATCAATATACGCCACATGGCTTACACTGGTATTATGGCGCAAGCAGGTTTTGATTTAGTCAAAGATACGCATGATTACCTATCGCAAAACTTTACGCTGCCGGAAAAACATCAGCATTTTTTTGATAAAGAATATGTTTTTTTACGAGATGTAGATATTGAGCCTATCTTATTAGAAAAATCCAGCTTGATTAGTTTGAATCTTGACAATTAACAATGCCAACTCAAATAGCAGCGGCTAAAGTGCAGCAACTTTTCGATTGGTGGCACTCAAAAATTACGCTGCCTCGCTGTTTTACAAGCCTGATGATTCTCTTGGTTGTCCCCTTGCAAGCCCAGCACGAACTCCTACAGCTGACCCCTCAAGAACAGCAATGGCACGAGAACGAGCTGCTCCGTAGTCAGCACAACCTCCACCCCGCCGTGCGCCCCTGGCGGCAGTCTGAGGTGAAGCCCTACAGCCGCCGCGGGGAGCTGCTGCCCGACAGCATCGCCGCGCAGCAGCGCTTCTGGAACTGGGTTGGGCGAAAGCTCTGGCAAGAAGACTTCCTCAGCGCCAAGGGAAAGGACTACCACTTCACCCTCAACCCCGTAGTAGGCTTCAGCTACGGGCAGGATGCACAGGCCGACTACGACTTTACCTACCAAAACTCCAGAGGCGCACGCCTAGAACTAGCCCTAGACGATAAGGTGACCGCCTATTCTACCCTAGTGGAGACCCAAGCCCGGCTGCCTTGGCATGTCACGGACTTCGTGCGCCGCAACCGGGGCGTCGTGCCCGGCTACTGGCTGTCCAAGGGCTTCCGGGAAGGTGCGCGCGACTACGCCTATGTGGCGGGCGAGGTAGCCTACACGCCCAATGAGCAGTTCCATTTCCGCTTAGGGCACGGCAAGCAGTTCCTCGGCGAGGGCTACCGCTCTATGCTGATTTCCGACAACAGCGTCAACTACCCCTTCTTCCGCATCGAGACTACCTTTTGGAAAATCAAGTACGTCAACACTTGGGCGGTGCTCAACGACCTGCGCGACAGCCTGCAAATCGGCAGCGTGTTCGCCAAGAAGTACCTCTCTATGCACTACCTCAGCGCCAACATCGGCAAACGGCTCAATATCGGCCTGTTTGAGGGCGTAATGTGGGGGGACGAGCTGAACCGCTATGGCTTCGACGTAAATTTCCTCAACCCAGTAATCTTCTACCGCCCCGTCGAATTTGCTCAAGGTGCAGATGGCGGCAACGTCCTCATCGGCGCGAATGCCTCCTACCGCTTCCCGGCTGGCATCATGGCTTACGGGCAGATGGCGGTGGACGAGTTCACTTTCTCGGCTATCCGCAACTGGGGGGAAGGCGATTGGCGCAATATGGTGAGCTGGCAGATTGGCGCCAAATGGGGCGACGCGCTCGGCGTCCGTAACCTCTTCCTGCGGGCCGAGTACAACATCGCCCGGCCGCACATCTACAGCCACCGCGATATCCTGACCAACTGGGGCCATTACAACCAACCGCTGGCCCACCCTTGGGGCGCCAACTTCAAAGAGCTGCTCTTCAAAGCCCACTACCGCTTCCAGCGTTGGAGCTTTGACGGGGCCTTCCACTACGGGCAGCTGGGGCGGGACAGCAAGGACACCAATTGGGGCGGCAATTTTTTCAAATCTTTTGATACCCGCTCAGCGGATACTGGCGTCTTCGTCGGGCAAGGGATAAATGGACAGCTTACTTATTGGAGCGCCGAGCTATCCTACCTTTTCAACCCCATCTATAACCTCCGCTTGCAGGGCGGCATCCGCTCGCGGCGGGAAACGAGCGCCGAAGGCGGCCTGCCGGACAGCCGCTACGTCTTCTTTGGTCTGCGCACTAATATGTACACTTCTTATCAAGACTTTTAGCCC
>CAZHNG010000340.1:0-7306 GCA_964533785.1 uncultured Saprospiraceae bacterium
ATGCCGTTAATTGCCGTTGCATTAGTTTTTACCCCAATTATAGATACGTCGATGGTTGCCACATCGTCGGGATAGATCAATGCAACTGTAGTCGCTTGCGGCCAGAAACTGCCGTCAGGAGTAGTGGCTTTTTGGAGGAATTGAAATGCGCCTAGTTTTCCATCAACATCCTCCCAACTGGTTTGTATATGGGGCATTCCTGGGGCTTTTACCCAGGCTGCATTCCACGATTGCAGATCTGTATCGATTAACCGGTCTAAGATGCCGATCAGGTCATCCCAGGTAGCATTGTCAAAAGAGAATTTGGAAAGGTAGGACCTAATACCTTGCTGAAAAGTGCTTTCGCCGATCATGGTTTCCAATTGCCGCATCACCACCGGTGCTTTTTGGTAAATGATACGTCCGTAAAGGGTACCCGCATCCTCCAGGTTTTCCAAATCTTGCTGTATGGGATGGCTACCACCGGACCGGTCTTCTCCGTAAGCAGAAGGCTGATGGTTCAACATAAACCTCAAGTCGTGATTGATTTGTGGAAAAGAAGGATTGACAATTTTGCTGGCCATAAAATTGGCAAAAACTTCTTTCAGCCATACATCATTGAACCATTCCATGGTCACCAGATCCCCAAACCACATATGAGCGGTTTCATGGGCAATCAGGCTCGCTCTCCCCAATTTTTGGTTTGTTGTCGCATTGTCATCCAGAAACAGACTACTTTCCCGGTAAAAGATATTGCCTACGTGCTCCATTCCCCCGTATTGAAAAGTCGGGATCAGCACAAAGTCAAATTTGTCAAAAGGGTAGGGGATGCCGGTATAATCCTCTAGCCAGTCCAATGCATGGGCATGCAGATCAAAGATCGTATCTACGTTGGCAGCCACTTTCAGGCTGTCCGTTTCCCGGTACAGCATAGTCATGGATCTCCCTCCTTTTATTGCGGTCGATTTTTTGAAATCTCCGGTGGCAAATGCAAAGAGATAGGAACTAATGGGAGCAGTAGTCGCATATTGAATAGTCTTACGGTTATGCTGGACGGCTGTTTGCATTTCTTTACCGTTGGCGCTGGCCTCCCAATTTTCCGGAATTTCCAGCTGCAGCCTAAACTTTGCCTTCAAGTTCGGCTGATCGAAGCAAGGAAAAACGGTCCGTGCACGATCTGGGACCAGCAAAGTATATAAATAATCTTCGTTTCGGTTGAGGGAAAGATCACCGGCAATGAATTCGATAAAGATCTTATTATTTCCGGCTTTCAGATACTTGGCAGGAATAATGATATGCTCTTGTTTGAATTCATAGTTTACCGTCTCCTCATTCGCCATTAACGACAAAAGATGATCGCTTTCTTCTTTAAAATCCAGGATTAGGGGACTGTGGTTATCTCTTAAATTTATTTCTAGACTGAGTTCGGCGGGAATAGAATCTTCCATAGCGTTCGGGATCGAAAAAAAGAGATCGTAGGTAATGTTTTCGATCTGCTCTTTTCGCAACTGTGCCAATTCCAGGGAAACGCCAGGATTCATTTGTGCTGGATCCAGTGTGTTATTACAAGAAATCATAAAGCATATAGCAAAAACGTAAATTATTATGCGCATTGGGAAATCGGATTTTAATGAAAATTACAAGTAATACTACTTTGTCATCTTGAAGAAAAGAAAATTCTTAAATTAAACTTTTATGTAAAATGCTATTGTTCAAACACTTACCACTTTGAAATTATGTTGTTTGACTACTCAGGTTCCCCAGATGACCTCCAACGGTATTTCCAGGTTAACAAACTACCTGTTATCGAGATCCCGCCACCAACTATTAGAGCAACTCAAAAAATAGTAACTTTAGGATAGTATAAAACTCAATATTATGAAAAATCAACATCCTTCCCACCACTCCCGCCGGGAATTTCTCAAAAAGACAACGATTGGCGCCTCCGCACTCGCCATTGGAAATGACCTGATCGCGCAAACCACCCGTTGGGAAGAAACGGGCTTGCCTACCCGCCCGCTCGGTAAAACGGGCGAAAATGTATCCATTATTTGCCTGGGAGGCTGGCACATTGGTGCGGTACCCGACCAGCAGGAAGCTATTCGAATGATGCATATGGCGATCGACGAAGGGCTCACCTTTTTTGATAATGCCTGGGACTACCACAATGGCGGTAGTGAAGAAATAATGGGTAAAGCCCTGCAAGGGGGAAAACGCAAAGAAGTTTTTTTGATGACCAAAAACTGCGAACGCGATTATAAAGGTTCGCTCGCCAACCTGGAAGACAGCCTACGTCGCTTGAAGACGGACTATATCGACCTATGGCAATTTCACGAAATGGTCTACGATAATGATCCCGACTGGGTATTCGACAAGGGCGGTTTGAAAGCAGCCCTCGAAGCCCAAAAAGTGGGAAAAGTACGCTTTATCGGTTTTACCGGCCACAAAGATCCCCGGATTCACTTGAAAATGCTGGATAAACCTTTTGATTTTGCATCGGCACAAATGCCCATTAATATTATGGATGCGCATTATCGCAGTTTCCAAAAGGAGGTCGTTCCCGTGTGTCTGCAAAAAGGTGTGGGCGTGATCGGTATGAAAAGTTTAGGGGGCGGCGGTGGTCCTATGTCTGGCATTATACCTTCCGGAACCGGTATTTCTGCCGAAGATTGCCGGCGCTATGCACTCAGCCAGCCTATTTCTTCTTTGGTATGTGGCATACGCACCATGAAAGAACTTAAGCAAGATATTGAGATTGCCAGGAATTTTATTCCTATGTCTGAGGAAGAGCAGGAAAAGTTGTTGGCACAAGTGAAAGAAGTTGCTGGCGACGGCCGCTTTGAATTGTTTAAATCGACCAAGAATTTTGACGGGCCGCATCACCGGAAGCAACATGGATTTGGGTGAGCGGGGTAAGACGGGTTGGCGATTTTACGAGTTCCAAACGAGAATAAACCCAATACTAACCGAATATAGGATTTACGGTTTGAAGTAACCAAATTATGGTTAATTTTGAAGTCACAACGCCAACTTTATCAATGATCCAAGTTTTTATTAGAACACTCCCGTTACTTATCCTGCTCATCATATGGTCTTGCCGGCTATCGGAGAGGGAAGCCATCAGTTACAACCGCGATATCCGTCCCATTTTTAACCAAAAGTGCTTGTCTTGTCACGGGGGCGTTAAGCAAAATGGCGACTTTAGTTTATTGTTTGAAGCAGATGCCTTTGCACCGACAAAATCCGGCAAGCCTGCCATTACCCCCGGACAGCCTGGGAAAAGCGAGCTTATCCGTCGTGTGCGTCACACTCATCCGGAACTGAGGATGCCGCTTGATGCCGAGCCGCTCAGCGAACAAGAGATCGAGCTGCTCGAACAATGGATCCGGCAAGGGGCTAAATGGGAAAAACACTGGGCGTATATTCCACCTGACCCTGCTATTGAGCCCCCTGCTCTGAATGATTCGAAGTGGGTGAAGAATGAAATCGACTTGTTTATTCTCGATCGCTTACAAAAGGAGGGATTAGTGCCCAATGCGGAGGCGGACCGGGCTATGTTGCTTCGCCGGCTTTCCCTGGATTTGACCGGACTACCGCCTACGCTGGAAGAAGTTGCTGAATTTATCAACGATAACGATCCGGGAGCTTATGAACGACAGGTGGATCGTTTGTTGGCTTCACCGCATTTTGGGGAACGGTGGGCGAGTATGTGGCTTGACTTGGCGCGGTATGCCGATTCTAAAGGGTACGAAAAAGATCTCTACCGCAGCATCTGGAAATACCGGGATTGGGTCATTCAGGCGTTTAATGGGGATATGCCCTTCGACCAATTTACCACCGAACAACTGGCGGGAGACCTGCTTCCCGATCCTGACCAAAGTCAACTGATTGCCACGGCTTTTCACCGCAACACCATGGCGAATGATGAAGGCGGAACGGATAATGAAGAATTTCGCAATTATGCTAACATCGAGCGGGTTGGTACTACCTTCGAAGTGTGGCAGGGAACCACCATGGCCTGTGTGCAATGCCACAGTCATCCTTATGATCCTTTCCGGCAGGAAGATTTCTATGAATTCATGGCTTTTTTTAACAATACTGCTGATCGCGATATATATCACGAAGGCCCCAACTTGTTTACCTACGAAAGCCCGGACAAGGAGGAAGTTGAGGCAATTGTTGATTGGATTCAAAACGAGCTAAAACCAGCTGATAAGATCGTTCCCGCAGGCTTTCTCCACGAGCAAAAACAACAACTGCTCCACCACCTGGGATACCGTAAGATCCAGGCCGAATACTTCGATAAGAGCAGTGCTTTTATCGAACTGGCGGCTCCTGACCAGGAAGTGCTTTTTCAAATCCAGGATACTTCCTGGATACGTTTTGAAGATGTAGATCTGACCACTATTGAAAGGATCTCCTTTCGTTATGCATCGCCGTTTGGCGGCTTTATTGAAGCCCGGATCGGTTCACAGTATGGCCCTATGATCGGCCAGCTGCATCTTCCTCCCACCAGTACGCCCGCCGACCGAAAACGCCGGCAGAAGTGGGAAGTGCTGAGTATGCCTATCCAGGAAACGCCTGGTAAACAGTTGTTATACTTCGTTTTCAAAAAAGACCAGATCCCCGACTCCGATCTGTTCCGCATCGATTGGTTTAGGTTACACGAAAGAGAAGCTAGGATGGCAGGCTATCCGTCGGCCTTTCAACAAAAACTCGCAGAGCTTGATGACATACGACCGGTTCCTACGCCGATCATGCAGGAATTGCCCTTCGAAAAGAGGCGGTCGACTCACCTGTTCGAACGTGGGAATTGGCTGGTCAAGGGTCGGGAGGTAGAGGAGAATGTTCCGGAGATTTTAGGTGAACTGCCTGAGAACCTTCCCCGCAATCGGCTGGCCATGGCCAAATGGTTGGTAAGCAAAGAAAATCCACTAACCGCAAGAGTGACGGTGAATCGCTTTTGGGAACAACTCTTTGGTTTCGGGATCGTAGAAACGGTTGAAGACCTGGGGACGCAATCCAGTCCGCCTACCCATCCCGAATTACTGGACTGGCTGGCAATTCAGTTTACGGATCAATACGAATGGAGTGTAAAAAGACTGCTGAAAGCAATGGTTTTATCGGCCGCCTATCGTCAAAGTTCTGCGGTGGATTCGATGAAACTGGAAAAAGATCCCCGTAATTTGTTATTGTCAAGAGGGCCTCGTTTGCGCCTGCAGGCTGAACAAATAAGGGATCAGATCCTGGCGGTTAGTGGCCTACTCAATCCTGAAATGTACGGCCCCAGCATTAAACCTCCCTATCCCAAAGGAGCCGGCCAGTTTCGGTTTGGCGACCGGTATGTCGTCAGTGAAAAGGCAGAGCAAAATAGACGGAGTATATACATTTATCTCAAACGCACTAATCCATTCCCCAATCGCATCAATTTCGACGGCACCGACCGGACTTTCTGCACCTCCCGTCGCATCCGGACGAACACGCCGCTACAAGCACTGGCTTTGCTCAATGATCCGGCGTATCAGGAAGCTGCCAGTGCATTAGCCAATTATATGTATAACCTGGAAGTGCCAACCGAAGCAGGAAAACTAAAGGCGGGTTACCGGAAGGTTATGCTGCGTCAACCTGATCAACAAAAAGCTGCTAGTTTGGAAAAGCTATACAATGAAGCCTTAGAACACTACGGTACTGATCAGCAGTTGGCAGCCTACACATTGGTAGCCAATACATTATTAAATCTCGATGAATTTGTTAATAAATGAATATCTACAACGAAGCTGCATTTAAATTAGGCCGCTACCATTCCCGGCGGTATTTTCTACGTCAGTGTATCGGTGGACTCGGGTCGATGGCACTGGCTTCCATGTTGGGTTGTTCGGCAGAGGAAACCATTTCCGAAAACCCTATAAATCGCTGGGCACGTACTGATTTTATCCCCCGGGCCAAGCGCATCATCTTTTTGCATATGGCCGGTGCGCCCTCTCAATTGGAGTTATTCGACTATAAACCCGTTTTGCAAAAATATGACGGCCGGCCGTGTCCACCGTCATTGATGGAAGGGAAGCGTTTTGCTTTTCTTCAGGGAATGCCAAAAATGATGGGGCCGCAAGCTACTTTTAAAAGAGTAGGGAAATCGGGTACCTGGTTATCCCACCATCTTCCTCATTTAGCGGATTGGGTAGATGATATCTGCTTTTTAAAAGCGATGCATACGGACGAGTTTAATCACGCGCCCGCCCAGCTATTCATGCATACGGGGAGCCCCCGCCTTGGCCGCCCGAGTATGGGCTCCTGGATGATCTACGGTCTGGGTTCGGAAAATGAAAACCTGCCCGGATTCGTCGTACTGACATCCGGTAGTGATCCAAGTGCGGGCAAAAGCATCTGGGGGAGTGGTTTCCTGCCTTCTTTATACCAGGGGGTACAATGTCGTTCGCAGGGCGATCCCATTTTATTTTTAAACAATCCCGAGCAGGTCGACGCTCATCTTCGGAAAAAATCGATCGAGGCGATCAACGAGATCAATCGCGCGGAATACGAACAAGTTGGTGACCCGGAAATTTTGTCGCGGATCTCACAGTACGAACTGGCTTTTCGCATGCAGGCTGAGGTGCCGGAAGTAATGGACATTACGGCCGAACCCGATTACATCCACGAAATGTACGGTACGCAACCGGGAAGGATCTCTTTTGCCAATAATTGCCTGTTAGCCCGCCGCCTGGCGGAAAGGGGTGTTCGCTTTATCCAGTTGTACGACAATGCCTGGGATCACCACGGTGCCGGAAAAGGCAATGGTGTTGTTGACGGTCTGGCGCGCGCTTGTCAAAACATCGATCAACCCATTGCCGCGCTATTAGCCGACCTCAAAATGCGCGGTCTGTGGGAAGATACGCTGGTAGTTTGGGGCGGAGAATTCGGCCGGACACCCATGATGGAAACGCGTGCTTCCGGCGCTGATTACCGCGGCCGCGATCACCACAGCGAAGCTTTTACGATGTGGCTGGCGGGTGGTGGCATCAAAGGCGGATTAAGCTACGGCAAAACGGATGAGCTTGGGTATTATGGTATTGAAGACCGGGTACACGTCCATGATTTACAGGCTACTATTTTGCATTGTATGGGCTTGGATCACGAGCAGCTGACGTATCAATTTCAGGGGCGGGATTTTCGGTTGACGGATGTACACGGTAGGGTGGTGGAGGATGTTTTGGCCTGAGAGCCCAGCTGGACTTTAGCTCAATAATATTCACTAGTTTAACAGGTGATATGGTCATATTTGGACTTTTGACGCTAGACACTAGACGCTAGATTTTAGACAACAAACCGC
>CAZHNG010000341.1:0-971 GCA_964533785.1 uncultured Saprospiraceae bacterium
CATGGAGCCCAAAAAGAAAAAATTGAAATTTTTTCTTTTTAAACTCTATGTTCTCTATATCTCTATGCCTGCCCGCCGAAATCCTTAGGTGTAGGCGGGGTTCGATAAAAATTTTGAGAGACGAAGTCTTGAAAAATCAAAGATTTCAAAAGTTCTTTAACTCGTTACTTAAATTAACTCTTAACCTGCCCAGACCCAGGCGGACCCTACGTGGCGGGCCCTACGTGGACGGCTATGGTGCCAGCGGTCGGCAGGATGGGCGTCTAGCGTCTAGCGTCTAGCGTCTAAAACAAAACAATCATGGATGTTGAAATACTATCCCGGATCCAGTTTGCTTTCACCGTTGCTTTTCATTACATCTATCCACCTTTAAGTATCGGCTTGGGCCTGATCATGGTCATCATGGAAGGCTTGTACCTGCGAACGGGAAATAAGGTTTACGAAACGATGACCAAGTTCTGGACCAAGATCTTCGCCCTTACCTTTGGAATAGGCGTGGCAACGGGCATCGTCATGGAATTCGAATTCGGGACCAATTGGGCGACCTATTCGCGTTATGTTGGTGATATTTTTGGCAGCGCTCTGGCCGCCGAAGGAATTTTTGCTTTCGCCCTGGAAAGTGGATTTCTGGGAATACTTCTTTTTGGCTGGAACCGGGTAAGTTCCGTCGTACACTTCATCTCTACCCTGGGGGTTTGGCTGGGCTCCATGTTTTCGGCGGTTTGGATCGTCGTGGCTAATAGCTGGCAGCAAACGCCGGCGGGCTATCACATTGTCGACAACGGCATGGAAGCCCGAGCGGAAATTACCGATTTCTGAGCCATGGTATTTAATCCTTCCAGCGTAGACCGGCTCACTCACGTCTGGTCAGGGGCCATGCTTGCCGGCGCCTTCCTGGTGTTGAGCGTTCACGCTTATTACCTGCTTAAAAACCGGCACGTCGATCTTTCCAAAAAGGCTTTCAAGATCGC
>CAZHNG010000341.1:981-7282 GCA_964533785.1 uncultured Saprospiraceae bacterium
CCACTGTATTCGCTCTTAGTCAATTGTTTACAGGTCACAAATCCGCTGAAGGTGTAGCGCATAACCAACCGGCGAAATTGGCCGCCTTAGAAGGACATTTCGATACCCTGGCCGTTGCCGATATGTATATCATGGGCTGGGTGAACAAGGAAAAACAGACCGTCACCGGATTGAAAGTACCGGCAGGACTGACCTTCCTGCTGCACCAGGATTTTACTACGCCGGTAACCGGACTAAATGCATTCAAAGAAGAAGACCGGCCAACGGCTCTGAATGCCATCTTTCAATTCTACCACATCATGGTAGCCATCGGCATGTTTTTGATCGCATTGACGCTATACGCCTCCTACTGCTGGTGGCGGGGTACGCTTTTCCAAAAGAAATGGCTGTTGTGGATCTTTGTTCCAACCGTTTTATTACCACAAATCGCCAATCAATTTGGATGGTACGCTGCGGAAATGGGCCGGCAGCCGTGGGTCGTATACGGTCACCTGCGTACTTCGGACGCCCTGTCTAAAGCGGTAACGGCCAACCAGGTTTTGTTCTCCTTAATCATGTTCACCATCATCTACTCCTTATTGTTTGTACTGTTCGTTTACCTGTTGAACAAAAAGATCAAACACGGACCGGATGACGGAGAAATGATCGACCAACGGCCGAAACAGAAGGAAATGGCGGAAGTATTTTGAATGTATAGGTGTTAGGTTATCTAAGTGATTATGAAAATCCGACTCAATAACGCTATTAACCAAATCTTGCCCTTAATCTTAAACTCAACCTAAATTCTCAATAACTCATGGCAACTTTTTTAGGCATCGATTATCCAACCTGGTGGTTCTTAGTAGTCGGCGGCGTATTTTCCGGCTACGCTATTCTCGACGGATTTGACCTGGGAGCTGGTGCCTGGCATTTGTTCCTGAAAAAAGAGAACAGCCGCCGGATCGCCCTGAATGCGGTAGGCCCCGTTTGGGATGGCAACGAAGTATGGTTGGTTATCGGGGGCGGGACGCTCTTTGCCGGTTTTCCGGTTGTCTATGCATCTTTATTTTCGGCGATGTACATTCCCTTTATGCTGTTTTTGGCAGCGCTGATCTTCCGGGCTATTTCCATTGAGTTTCGAAGTAAAGAGCCGATGAAATGGTGGCGCAACATGTGGGATATTAGTTATAGTGTATCCAGTATTCTCCTGGCCTTTCTTTTAGGTGTTGTACTAGGGAATGTTTTGCAAGGGATCTCGATCGGTGAAAATTTCGAATACCAGGGTGATGGGCTGGTGGAATTTCTCAATCCTTATGCCATTATGGTAGGTATCACCACATTGGCTTTGTTCATGATGCACGGTGCCATCTACCTGACGATGAAAACGGAGGGCCGCTTATTCGCCAAATTGACCATTTTATTGAGAAATGCGATCATCTTTTTCATCATTTCTTTCTCCCTGGCGACCCTTTACACGCTCCTATACATCCCCCACCTATCGGACGATTTCAAGAACAATCCCCAGTTATTCATCGTACCTGCCCTTGCGTTTCTTAGCATTGCCAATATTCCCCGCCTGGCACGCAAACGCCGGTACATGTCGGCCTTCATTTTCTCTTCCCTCACCGTGGTCTTATTATTAGTTTTAGTGGCGATTGAATTGTATCCGGTCTTACTTTTCTCAACCATTAATGAAACTTATAATATTACTATCAATAACGCCGCTTCATCTGAAAAGTCCTTGGGTATAATGCTGACCATTGCGGCTATCGGTGCGCCGCTGGTAGCTGCCTATACGATCTTTGTGTACAAGACTTTTGCGGGCAAGGTGAAGATAGATGAAATGAGCTATTGATATTGATCAGGAGGAGAGTGAAGCTACAAATACCTGGTTCTAATAACTTCAAAATTCCGCACCGAGAAATAATCATCAATCCCAAAATCTGTGTTTATTACGATACCGCCTAGTAATCCTATTTTATCTACTTTAAACTCACTTTTCACCTCTCTGAGGTATTCATGTAGCATTTTATCAATAAGCTCAAAAGTGCATTCCGTAATTTTTCTTTGTGGAGACTTATCATTTATAATCTCCTCCCTTCTTGGGAACAGTAAACTTTCTAAGTAGGTCTGCTGGTAATCATCCTGTTTTATTTTTGGTGAATAAGTATCATCCTGAAACCTATCCAAAGCCAGCATGAGTGCACCACAGCAAGCACCGGCATTTTCTTGTCTGGGGCGATACATTTTTCCTACTTCATTATCTAAGGTAACCCCGATATGCGGACCGTAAAAAATCATAGCGGTTCCATTATCCGGGATATGATGTGCAAATGCGGTTAAACCCGTTATTCCAGCATAGGGTAATCCCCCCAAACCACCTAAAAAGAACGGTCCCCAAACCACACTAAAGAATGAGGTTGATGGAATGTTGATATCATCGGAACATAAACTGGTTGCCATGAGCATCTTGGAGATATCAATATCATGACCATTTTGTAACAGCCCAAGATACCTTATGGAAGTATCGCGGGTATCGAGTGCATCCGGATAATGATCAAGCACAATTTTTTCAAATCTTTTTTGCAGCATCTGTTTTAATTTTAGGTTTATCTTATAAAGATATCATTTTTTTATTCTCCTTCAAAATACCAACCTGCCGGCCTAATTTCGAAATCCCAAATGTCTTTGAATGGATAGGCCGCATCTAGTGCTTTTCTTTGATTGAATGGCTTCTTCTGACTTATTTTCCAATCTTTCCTGTCCATTGTTCCCAACACAAAATAATGCCCTGGATCGAAGCGGAACCCTAGATTTGAAACAATTTGTCCCAAAATAGTTTCAATCTCTGATTTTTGTCCAATTATTAATTCACAATACGTACAAAATTTACAGGATTTATTGAGTGAAATTAGCTGATGGAAATTAGCAGATTTCTCTTCATAATGTATCACCAGGCAATATTTTCTCACTTTAGTCTTGTTATCACATTTGGGACAATTTGTCCATTTGTATTCATCATGCGGATTAAGATAAAAATAGTATTTTGACTTCTGCATATCTTTTGTTTTTTACTTGCATCCATGGGGTATTTTGTGAAAAAACTTCGTCGTTCTACATCAAGTTGCAGCTAGTTTTTCCCTATACTTCTTCTCTAACGTACTGGCAAAAGCCATTTTATCATCCCGTAGCAACTCCATTTCTTTACCATTAATAATGGATGGATGTAAATCCCTTAGGTAACTATCGCTCCACAACGCAAGTTCTAAGAGTACGGGGGTTAAAGCCAATCCCTTATTCGTTAAGAGATAAAGGTTGGTCTTCTTGTTATTCGGTCGTTTGGTTTTTATTATTATTCCCAGTTCTTCCAGCAGTTTGAGCTTGGTCGAGAGAATATTCGTGGCAATAGCTTCCTCACTCTCCGTAAAGTCTTTAAAAGTTTCCTTCCCCTCTATTAACATCTGTTTGATGATGACCAATATCCATTTATCGCCTAAAACGTCAATGGCTGAGGTAAACGGACAATTGCATCTGAATTTATGTGGCATAGGTTAACTGCTCCTTAAATTTTACTTGCAAAATAAAAGTTTTTATTCAAATTACTTGCTATTTGAAAGTAATTTGAATACATTTGCTTGCATATCAAAAGTAATAAATTTTTAAGTATGAGACAATTATTTGTAATCCTTTTGTTTACAGGCTTAATCGCTGCCTGTAAATCGACAAGCAATAATCAACAATCTAAAACTACAACAATGAGTAAAAAAGAAACCGTAGGTACTTTTTTGGGTGCCGTGCTGCAAAACGATCCTGCAACCATGCGTAAATTGGCGAATGCCGACTACATCCAGCACAATCCATTTATTCCAACAGGGCTTGAGCCGTTTATTCAAATGCTGCCTGTACTACAGGAAAACGGAACTACTGCTGAAAACATTCGCATGTTCCAGGATGGCAATTACGTGTTTATGCACAACATTTGGAGAAACGCCAAGCCTTTTGGGGCGGATGAGATGGTATCTTTTGATATCATCCGCTTAGATGAGCATGGTAAAGTTGCGGAGCATTGGGATGCTATGACTCCATTAGCGGAAGAAACCGCTAGCGGAAGAACACAAACGGATGGCCCTACTCAGGCAACCGACCTGGATAAGACTGCCGATAACAAAGCAATCGCCAAGGCTATGGTTGAAGATATTCTGATGGGTAAGAACCCGGACAAGATTACCGACTACATCAGTGCCGAACAATACGACCAACATAATCCCGGGATAAAAGACGGGTTGTCGGGAATCATTGAAGCTGTGGAGTACCTCACTTCACAGAACAATATGTTCAAATACACCAAAATCCATAAAGTATTGGGCGAAGGTAACTTCGTACTTACTGTAAGTGAAGGCGATTGGAACGGCAAGCGCCAAGTATTTTACGATTTGCTTCGCTTCGAAAATGGTAAAGCCGTGGAGCACTGGGATGTGATCCAGGAAATCCCTACCGAAAATTTAGCGAACGATAATGGAATGTTTGGATTTGAATAAAAGACCAGTGGTTCCCGCCGGAAGTTAATGCCTTTTTTGGGTCGGGTATTTTTTCGAAAGGCAACGAGGAAGTGGGATAAAAGGGCCCACATCCGAGTTCAAAACCGCGCATAGCCCCGCTACGTAAAGCTTCTGAGAACGCAGCATTTCGGAAAAAGGCCCAGCCAAAAAGGGTAGAAATTTCTGGTGGGAACCACTAGTGGTACTTCATTTTTTTATTATTAAGTTTGCTCTATTTTCCAAATCAGCCAGGTCATTTTTTTCCTTAATGGTTTCTTTTCCTAATCTCAAAACCATCTCAGCGTGATCAATTACCGCTTTTTTGTGACCTTCTTGTCTGGTAAAATTTTGGATAGTCACCAATGCTTCCACAAGTCTTATAATTACGGCGGTGCTTCCTGCTGAAAATTGTCTGATTTGATTGAATGCCGCATCCAATACTCCTTCAAAATCTAAGACATCAGCTATGACTCTAAGATTGCCATCTTCGTCAACACGATATTTTGAGGGGAATTTGGCTTGGGCTAAATAGCACATAGTGGCTGTTAAGTTATCAATGCAAGCAATTGCAGTATAAGGGTCATTTACCCCTGGTGATAATGCTCGTGCTGCAATTTCTACCATTTGATGGATGGAAAATTCCAAATCTTGCTGCGATGATTTAGTTTTTCCAAAAACAAATTGTGCTAGAAGCTTATCTATGGACTCTTCCTCCCATTCCTTGTTTGAGTAAAGCACACCAATTTCTCCACCATTCACTAAAAAACTACCGGGTCTGTGTGTTAATTTAAACAGGGAATCACCATCAGCTATTATGTCTAACATTGATTTGCTGTCTATGTATTGCAGATACCCAGTTTTAGGAGATTTTATTGAGGTGTGCTTTTGATAAACGGAAATTGCAGCATCTTCCGCAAAATCATTTTTTCCCTTTAGTTTATCTCCCATTTTTTCTGGAAAGAGCGTTTCTACTTGTTTCGAAATAAGGTCTGAAATATCTGAAATCACCTTGTCGGCTTGGATGCTTACTGCAATATGGTGTATAAATACGATAAGCAAAATAATATTTGCTATGGTAGCTAAAATAGCAACAAGAATAGAAATAGATGGGATGAAAGTATATCCGTTTCCGTCCTTGATAGTATTTAAAACCAACAGACAATAAAGATAAGTGGCAATGTATGAGCCCAGCACGACTTGGTTAAGGCGTACATACATAAAGTTTTTGATAAGTCTTGGGCCAAACTGAGAGGAGGCTAGTGTCAAAGCAACCAATGTTACCGAAAAAACTGTTCCTGCCACACCAATCATAGCTCCGGAAATAGTGGATAAGATATTCCTTGCAGAATCAGAGCTATTGACTAAAAAAAAGCGAATCCAACCGTTTTGGGGGATGCTAATAATATTATCCAATGATACCAAGCTGATAGTAAACAAAACAGCTAAACCAATAATTAAAACAGGTACGAACCAAAACGTAGCCAGTAACTCTTTCAAAAAAAAGATAAGTTTTTTCATTTCAAAATGATATGGTTATTCCGAAGTTTACCTACCTTTTCACATCACTACCTCCAAGCCAAAGTTTAAAACAACAATTATTGAAACTCCATAGAGGTCTGATCTTTGCTTTTGGCCTCGCTTCGTTCAATTTATCGACCTTTGGTGGACAAAGGCTGGAAAGTTCGGTTGCACCAGACTATTCAGCCTTTAATGTTCTATGCCGTCAATACATTAGACTTGTTCGGTGGGTCATGAACGAGCGAAAGCGAGGCAAATTTTATGCT
>CAZHNG010000342.1:0-7242 GCA_964533785.1 uncultured Saprospiraceae bacterium
GGTCATGAGCCCGCAGATCAATTGGTGGTGGTACCAAAGATATCCGCCTAAATTAGATCCAACCGTCAGTCAGTTATTTGGACGCCATAATTTATATTATCAACACTTGTCCTTAAAGAACAAAGAAAGATTCAGAGTTAGAGTTGCGCTTTTTATGATCGCCAATGACTTTAGCGATCAAGGCGGCAATAAGGTGCCAGAAGATATAAAAGGAATGATCGCCGGCAGTGCCGTCATGCTAAAGTTTGGCTTCGAAGATTTTTTGTACAAAAACTTTGAAAAAATAATTGTATACCCCAAACCTTTTCCTTCTCCTCAGTACCCAAGGAGTTTTCATGCATCCGAAATTTACGCTGAAGACGGCGTTACGCTTTTTTCAGCTCAACAAATTGCCCAAGCCTTCTTTAAGCCCAGGCAATACTTTGATTTAGCCATGTATGAATACGCAAAAGTTTTCATTATTACTCAAAAAGAATCAAACTTTCCAAAAATCGAACCGGATTGGGTGGAAAAACTGGAAAACATAAGCGGTATTGGGATCAATACCATTAGCCAATACATCAACTTACCCGTCCAGTATTTAAATCACCAGGCCATTGGCATTCATCATTTCTTTTACTTTCCCGACAATTTTAAAAGAGTACTGCCTGATCTATATGGCGCTTACAAAGGAATTTTTTTGCAAGACCCCAGCCAGGGTTCCGACCCTATCAACCTGTGAAAAAACCGTGGAAAGTCGAGTGGAAAACCAACGAGTTATTCAACTCGGTGTGAAAAAACAAATTTCACTTACAGTCACGCCTTCTGAAATAGTGGATAAAAGATAATTTTTCTACAGAAAAAATCTGAAATTGACATGCCCCGCGTTTAAAAGTTATTCCGTGTAAAATAATTGTCAATCATGTTAAAAATTTCATACAACTCAGAAAATCAATTGTTCCTACTGTGAATGTGATGTGAATAACAATTGAAATACAGTTTACTTTTAATTAACCTAAAATTAACAAGAAAACTTATCCACGAATTAACAGCCCTAATGATAGGTGGTTTTAAAATTTATTAATAATAAAATCATCATTAAAGGAAGGAAGAAATGTGGAAAAGGGATTTTAGGTACTTTAAATTTTATGGCTTATGGATGTTTCGGTGAAAGAAAACAAAGTAGAGACCAAGCAAGATAATAGTACTCGTCAGCAGTATTCAAAATGGATCAAGGCCTGGTTGATGATAGGGTTGATCATGGTATTTTTCCAGGTAGTTATTGGTGGTATTACCCGGTTAACGGGTTCGGGCCTATCTATCACCAAGTGGGAAATCGTAACGGGTACCCTTCCTCCATTGAATGCTACTCAGTGGGAAGAAGCATTTGATTTATATAAGGCAACCCCGCAATACCAGAAAATAAACGAAGGCATGTCGATGGCCAGTTTTAAGTTCATCTATTTCTGGGAATATATCCACCGCTTGTGGGCCCGGTTGATGGGTTTTGTTTTCCTTATTCCATTTCTCATTTTCTGGAGCAGGGGTATGTTTGATAAAATGCTAAAAAAGCGTTTGGTAGTAGTGTTTTTTCTCGCGGCTGTAGTAGCTTCATTTGGTTGGATCATGGTGGCGAGTGGTTTGATCAATCGTCCTTGGGTCAATGCCTACAAATTAACTATGCACCTATCGCTTGCTTTAGTTTTGTATAGTTATTTATTTTGGACAGCTTTAAAAGTATTTTACCCCAAGGTGGTTCCATTTGCCGGTAAGTCTCTAAGAAGTTGGGGTATTGCCATCACTATGGTACTTGCTTTTCAGATCATCTTAGGAGGGATCATGTCGGGAATGAAAGCAGGATTGAATTATCCTACCTGGCCGGCAATGGATGGCGGATACATACCAGGCATTCTCTTAAACAGCAGTATGTGGACTGCGGAAAACTTTGTAAATTACGATAGCAGTTCTTTCATGCCTGCTCTTATTCAGGTTTTCCACAGGAATGTAGCTTATTTGTTAACTTTCCTCATCCTGGGATTTACCTATTTTTCTTTTCGGGCTAAGCCTACCAAATTGTTCAGGAATGGTGGATATATTCTGGTCACCCTATTAGTGGCTCAGGTAGCGCTGGGTATACTTACACTGGTGAACTGTGTTGGAAGTGTGCCCGTAAGTTTAGGCGTTTTACACCAGGCTTTTGCTTTGCTATTGCTTAGTTCAATGTTATTTCAAGATTACCAACTAAAAGTTAGAAATTAACATATGTGGAAAAGATTTGAGGAGGAAGTTTATTTGCTTTTATCCGTGTTTTTGGAAATTCCGATCTTGGGTTTTGCATTGATTATTCCGTAATTTTCCTTGTAAGATCATTCTTTGTTGTAGAAAAAGTAGATAACCAACATCTTAGCCATTTTATCGGTGCGATTGTGAGGAACGTGTGGAATATTACCATTGTACAACAGGACATCACCTTTTTGTAAAGGGATGATCTCATCATCGATTTGGTAGTCAATTTCACCTTCAATGACGTACTTCAGCTCGTAAGCATCGGTTTGTACTTTTTTCCGTTTGGAGTTGGGAGCTATTTCTAGTATGACTACCTCAAGGGTAAAATTTTCAAAAGCCCTTTCTAGAATAAACTGGTAATTAAAGCCGTGCGCTTCAACTTCTTTTTTTATCGGGATGCAATCCTGGGCACTTTTGTGAATATATCGTTGGGGGGGTTCAAAATCAAGGTCTTTGAAAAACTCTTTCGGAGAAATACCCAAAGCTCTGACAATCGATAAAAAGACCGGAAGAGAAGGTAAAGTTCTCCCATTTTCAATTTTAGACAATAACCCTTTACTGATGTCTGCTTCTTTGGCCAGCGTGGTCAGTTTTTTTCCTGATTTCAACCGGATGGTTTTTATATTTTTCCCTATTCCGGTCAGGATAAATTCATTCATATTTGAGAAATTGACTGATTTTTCTTCGAACGGTATGTGCTTCCCAATATAATAAATGTTCACTTTATGAAGAAAATTGAGTATCTCCTTAATTTTGTTTACTAATAAGAAACGGATTTGTTTTTTTACAATTTTTTAATCTTCTCCTAACATTATATCGGAAGTTCTGGATTACTTTTGAATAGTAATTTGTTGAGTTGAATATTAATAAACAAAAAAGAGAGGCTAAAAAGAATGATTGAGTGAAGAATGCATCCGTTAAGAAATGGAGCTATAATTTCAAGAAAATTGCTCCATACAGGCCTCAAAAAGAATTCAACACTATGACTACAAGTCAGGAAGGCAAATACGATGTGGCAGTAGTAGGAGGTGGGATTGTCGGGTTAGCCCTTGCATACACCGCTGCAAAGGCTAATTTTAAGGTTGCACTATTTGAACGAAATCCACAAGCCTCGGGAGCCTCTATTCGAAATTTTGGCATGATCTGGCCGATCGGGCAACCACATCAGACAATAGAAAGAGCATTGCGTTCACGTGAAATATGGTTGCAACTTGCCAAAGAAGCCGGTTTTTGGGCACGCTCCTTCGGATCTTTACACCTGGCTTATCATGAAGATGAATTGAATGTATTAGAAGAGTTTGTTAATACTGCCGATCCTGCATTATATCAGTGTTCTATGTTGACTCCTCTGGAGATTACCGAAAAAAGTAAAGTTGCTAATCCGATCGGTTTGGAAGGAGGTATGTGGAGCTCTACTGAAGTCAACATAGATCCGAGAGAAGCTATTATAAATTTACATCAATATCTAGCAGCGCAATTCCACGTTGACATTTTTTACAATACTGCGATATCTGCTATCGACGCTCCTGTAGTATGCAGTGGAAAACGGCAGTGGAAAGCAGAACGGATTTTTGTATGCAGCGGAGCTGATTTTGAAACTTTGTTTCCTGAAGTGTTTATCCATTCAGGTATTACCAAATGTAAATTACAGATGATGCGAACAGCTCCTCAGGATAAAAACTGGGAATTGGGCCCCAACCTGGCTGCTGGTCTGACTCTACAACACTACGCCTCATTTGCTCACTGCGAAAGCTTACCTATTTTAAAAGAAAGACTCCAAAGAGAATTGCCTCAATATAACCAATGGGGGATACACGTACTTTTATCACAGACCCGTTTTGGAGAACTAACCATTGGAGATAGCCATGAATACGGGCTAACCTTTGACCCTTTCGATAAGATCGAGGTCAATGAATTAATATTAAAGTATCTCTACCGGTTTGCCGTATTACCGAATAAGAAAATTGCTGAAACGTGGAACGGGGTATACCCTAAGTTAAGAGGCAAAACGGAATTTATTAAGAAAGTCCAAGAGAATGTCTTCATTGTAAATGCCCTGAGTGGAGCTGGGATGACCTTGTCTTTCGGGCTGGCGGAAGAGATCTTCACTGGTAAATATGTAATCAGTACATAATCATTTTGAGGCTGGTAAGGATATAATGGAAAAAAGCCGGTATCATTTTTAGATGATGCCGGCCTAAACAATAATTATTTAATAACTAAAAGTTGCTAAAATTATGAAACTTTCCTTACGTAGGCAAAGGAAAGCATTGCATTTCAATGCTTTTTAACGTTGCTAACTGGTTCGTGTTTACTCACGACCCCAACTTTTGCTCAGAAAATGGTATTCTAATTCAACTATCCGGAGAAATTAATCTGATGAGATGAGCTTCTGTAAAAGCATGGATACGGCACTTGATTGTTGTTTAATTATCCATGATATTGCTGCTGTATTGATCTAACCATCTCAGATTGTTGATTATGAAGTTTTATTATCCCTTTTTATTGTTTATTCTTTTCTTCCAATTGAATTTAAATGCTCAAAATAGCTTGCAACAGGCTATCAATACCTTTGTCGATGATCCGGTTTTGCAACACGCTAGTGTGAGTATAAGTGTTTTAGATCTGGCATTAGAACGGCAGGTTGCGGGTTATCAGTCAATGAAGAGTTTGATCCCGGCCTCTTCCTTGAAGGTGCTGACGACGGCCAGTGCACTTTCTATTCTGGGAACTGATTACCGTTTTAAAACAGAAATCCAGTACGATGGTCATATTGATGACAATGGAGTACTTTCCGGTAATATTTATATTAAAGGATACGGCGACCCTACGCTAGGGTCAGATCAAATAGAAGGCGTCCCGGAATTGGAAGATATTATGGAACGGTTCAGATTGTCATTACAACGCAAAGGTATTCGCGAGATAAAAGGTTATATTATTGCTGATGCGACTCATTTTGAAAGTGCAGCTAATGCTCCGACCTGGCAGTGGAATGATATGGGCAACTATTATGCTTCCGGCGTTTTCGGGTTAAATATTCACGAAAATTTTTATTATTTAAAATTCAGGCAAACCTCTAGGTTGGGGGCTATCCCTACTATTGCGAAAGTGCAGCCCTATGTAAAAGAATTGATCCTGGTCAATGAAGTTACCTCTGCTGGCAGTAATACAGGTGATAATGCCTATATTTTTGGAGCGCCGTACAATTATTACCGGTACGTAAGAGGAACAATTCCCATAGGTTCGGGATTGTTTACGATCAAAGGATCTATTCCTGATCCGCCTTTATTTACCGCTCAATACCTGTTGGATAAGCTAGATGAAATCGGAATTAAATGCGAAAAAGGAGCCACTACAATCAGGAGGTTGTCTATGGAAAATATGGAAATGGGTAAAGCACCGAGAATGGTTTTGTCGGCGCATTATTCCCCAAGCTTACAACTAATTGTTGAAAGGGCTAATCAAAAAAGTATCAATCTATACTGTGAAAGTATGTTGAAAGCCATAGGAAATGACCAGAAAAATGAAGGCACCACTAAAGCAGGTATTAAAGCCATTCAAGAACATTGGGAAAGTAAAGGCATGGAATTTGATGGTTGCTTTCTGGAAGACGGCAGTGGATTATCACCGCGGAATGGGGTTTCCAGTTATTTTCTTGCATCTTTGATGTTGAAGATAAAAAAAGAGACTGCACTATATGAAGTGTTTGAACCTTCTTTACCCATTGCAGGGGAAACAGGGACACTGAGGTATTTTTTAAGCAATACGGCAGCTCAAGGAAAAATAAAAGCTAAAAGTGGCTCGATAAGCAGGGTAAGGTCGTATACGGGGTATGTTGAAACCAAAACAGGTAGGACACTTTCTTTTGCCATTATGGTGAATAATTATTCCAGTGAAAATGGATCTATAAAGGCGGCTTTCGAAAATTTGATGCTTGCGATGTACAACGAATGATCACGAACAACTCTATTACAATTTTCAAAATGAAAAAAAAATACTTCTTGTTGATTAGCCTTTCCCTTTTAACACTGGCCTGCCAGGATTCCAATCATGAAAACGGCCTGGTAGAAGACTCCCCTGAAATGACACCACCTAAATCAGTTGCCGCTAAAGATTCGGCGAACAGAGGGTTGACCGACGATTATATTAACACCGATCGGGTAATCTGGCAAAAGCCCGACATGGTCATTAATATGCTTGGCGATCTTGAAAACAAAACTGTTGCAGATATTGGTGCCGGTACAGGTTATTTTTCTTTGCGGCTGGCCGCTCAATCTAAAAAGGTCATCGCGGTTGATATTGATCCAAGGTTTACTTCTTATCTCGATAGTATTAAAATATTAGAATTGCCCGAATCTTTCCAGGACAGACTGGAGACCAGGCTTACTACACCTGAAGAACCAGGATTACAAGAATCCGAAGTAGATATCGTGGTTATCGTTAATACCTATATGTACTTAAGTGACAGGGTGCGGTATTTAAAAACATTACATCAATCCATTGCTGAGGGAGGAAAATTGTTGATCGTTGACTTTAAAAAGAAACGTACGCCAATCGGCCCCCCTTCACCGATCCGGATTCCGCTTTATCAAGTGGAGGAAGAATTATACGAAGCGGGCTATTCCAATGTCAAAACTTATGATACGGCCCTGGACTATCAGTACATAGTCCTTGCTGATCGGTAATAAGAATACTATATTTTCATTTTGAAAGTTGAACATAGCTTTGTCGCTTGCTTGGTTTATTCCTAATTTTCAGGGAGCACCATGGTACGGTCGATCAATTTGCTGCGTTCAGGCCCGGTTGATACCATAGTTATCGGAACGGAGAGCATCTTCTCCAATTTACTTAGGTAAGCCTTGGTCTTTAATGGTAAATCTTCGTATTCCGATACATTTTCGAGAGATTGTTCCCAGCCGTCCATCTCTTCAAAAAGCGGTTGAATCGCTTCAGGACGCCGTGGAGCACATGAAAGAA
>CAZHNG010000343.1:0-7178 GCA_964533785.1 uncultured Saprospiraceae bacterium
TAGTCGCTTTCCACTTTCAATAGTGCAATAGAGCTTGATCTTTCCTCGTCGTTACTTTACATCAGATTTGGGCTGCACCCTATTTAACTGATTATATACTTGACGCGAAGTGGTTTGGGAAGTCCCAAACCACTTCGCGTCAAGTAGGAGGTTGTCTTATAAGTAAGTGGGTGGACATAAATAAGTTATGCTTAGCACACAATCAACTCCCTCACAATCAATCACACACAGTCTAGTGTCCCCGCCTGCCGTTACCGCCAGGCGGGCAGGTAGCATCTTATATCTGGCTTCTCACTTATGGCAAAGGAAAATAAGATTAGCATTACCAAAGGGCAGCAGACGTTGAATCCTGAATTACCGATCAAAGGACCAATTAGATTGCGTTTGCCTAAAGGTTAGATGGGGCTTTCATCTAAGAAGCAACACTCCCCACACCAAAACGAGTCAGACTCTGTATGATCGGCTCATTTCGCCTGCGTTTAATACCCAGCATTGTGCCCCTTTATCCCAATACTGAGTTGCTTGGCACCAAAATAGCCAGCTTAAAAAAACGGACTTATTATTTCATCATTACTTAATAATTGGACTTTTGACGTAATGTTATAAGTGTTTGATAATCAATTGAACAAAGCACTTCGCGTCAAGTATAGCTTTGGGTTATGGTTATGATGTTAAGCAAAATACGCCCAATATTTATCCCCACATAACTTTATAACTTCATAACCTTATAACCAATTAAACCTTAAATATTAAGAATCATCCTAGGTTTAAAAAACAACACATCTAGCGTCAAAAGTCTAAATAATAAAAAAACACCTGATCTCTGGTAGGAAAATCAGGTGCTTTTTTATTAAGTAATCCCATTTTAGGGAATAAGCAAATATCTACTTAAATCTTCTGTTCTTATTCTTTACTTTAACTTTAAATTGGTTACCGCTCTTCAATTCATTACCAGAAGGAGCACCCATCCGGATCATTGCGCAGCGGAAACCTATAGTACGATCTGATTTATCTTCTTCTTTGAACCTTCTCGTTCCCGGAGACAGCCAGTAAGCACGGTCAGACCAGGAACCGCCTTTAATTACCCTCGCCTTATCACTAATTAAAGTATGTTGACCGTAGGAGTAGGTAGAGTTGGATAAAGAATCACCATCCAGGTAGTTATGTACCATACCGCGCTTGAAGTTTTCGCGGTCTGCTACTTGATCATCTTCAATGGTACGGTAGCGGATACGCCCCAGACTATCTTTTTCAACCAACTGGCCATCTTCCATAATTTTTTGCTTGAACTGTGCACCACGGTAAGGGTTCATGTCGTGGTTTTCAACATCCCGCAAGGTCATACTGGTTAAAGGGCGGTAAAGGTCGAGCGTCCACTCACTTACATTACCGGACATGTTATAAAGACCAAAGTCGTTTGGAAGGTAGGAACGCACAGGAGCAGTAGGACAAGCATTGTCATTCAGTTTACCGGCCATACCCATGTAGTCACCTTTACCTCTTTTGAAGTTAGCCAAAATTTTCCCTTGGTTTCTATCTCTTCTTTGGTAACGCACGGTTGTACCATCCCAGGGGTAGATACGACGATCCGTAATACGTTCATCGCTGGTGTTAGCCTGATTACCCTGAAGGGCCAGTGCTGCGTATTCCCATTCTGCCTCAGTTGGTAGGCGGTAATCAGGCAATAAGATACCATCTTCGAAGCGCACACGTCTTTCACCACCTGTTTTCAGGTCTTTCAAATTCTTACGCACATCACCTTCGTATTGACCTACCAGGTAGGATTCTGTATTAAAGTTATCTTCATCTTTCTGTTCCATGTTGGGGTTTAAAATCCCTCTTTCCATGAGCAACATTTCATTTACCCGGTCAGTCCTCCATTCTGCGTACCGGTTAGATTGTAACCAACTAACTCCAACTACCGGGTAATCATCGTAAGAAGGGTGGCGGAAGTAGGTTTCCACCAAGGGTTCATTGTAAGCTAATTCTTCGCGCCAGACCAAAGTGTCAGGAAGTGCATCCCGGTAAACTTCAGGATAGTTTTCACCAAAAACACGGTCCAACCAATATAAATATTCTCTATAATCAATGTTAGAGGTTTCTGTTTCGTCCATGTAAAAGGAAGAGACGGTAACTCGTCGTGGGATGTTGTTCCAATCGTAAGTAACATCTTGTTCAACGACTCCCATGGTAAAGGTTCCACCTTCAACCAAAACCAGGTTAGGTCCAGTAATCTGACCTTCGTAGTCTAATTTTTCAAAACCACCCCATTTGGTATCATTATACTTCCAACCGGTTGTGGATGAACGTTCTTTACTTTTACAGGAACTCAAGACCATTGCTACCACAAAGAAATAAGCACAGAACTTAAGCAGATTTTTCATTACCTTAAAAAATTTTATTTAAACATTTTAAAACAGTCATTATATCGATTGGCATTCCGGCTTCGCCTTACACTGCGGCTATTTTCCAGATTTAGGGTTAAAGATATTTCGTGCGTTCCGCCCGTATTGCTGGCGGCTAGACCGGAAATAGTGAAATCATAACTGTAGCCAATCCTAAAAATGCCTTCGCGAAAACCGACCAAACCGATTACTGCATCTTGATTGCTTCCAGCGTGCCGGTACCATAATCCCGCGAAAAACCGGTCAAAACCAGCGTAGGCACCTGCATTGATCTGCTCGAAGCCCGCTTGCCGATTATAACTGATATTCGGAGAGATAAACGATGGTCTTTTCCGATTATTGCCCCTTTCCAATTCAAATTCTGCTCCTCCGTGAACGACGAGCCGCAAAGGTAAGCCAACGCTTAGATTTTCATTAACATTTAACAAACTTTGATCGGGAGAATTCAAGTGATTGACGGCCACACCGCCGTAAAATTTATCACTGTAGAACAATACACCCGCCGACAGGTCAAGGTTTGATCTGTTCAGACTCTCGGGAATGACTTCTCCGCTTGGTCCCTCTGTAGGCCCGGTAACCGGGTCAATTTGATCACCAAAGGTCAATTTCTCCCAGGCTACAGAATTTTGTAAAATCCCGGCTTGTACACCAAACTTAACGAATAAGTCCCTTCTTATTGCAACTTTATAGCCATAGACCGCATTGAATTGATTGGTTCGGTAAATGCCGTCTCCGGCATTGTCGGTCATTACGATAAAACCAATACCGCTATTGAGGTTTTCTAAGGATTGTTCGTAAGAAGCCGCATAAGTAACGTAAGCATTATTTAAGCCCGCCCATTGATTGCGGTGATTGAAGGTGATCCTTGGGGCATAAGTAATACCTGCGAAGGCTGGATTTAATTGTAAAGGAGTAGCATAGAATTGAGAAAAAACCGGGTCTTGTCCCCAAGCAGCGTTTATACCCGATAAACAGATCAAAAGTATAAGTATGTGTTTAATAACCTTCATCCAAAGCATTTTTAGACAGACCTTCGTAATATGATTAAAGGATTTTCTTCAAATTTATTTTTCAAAACTCAAATACTTAACAATTAATATCATAAAAAATTAGCACCTGTTTACCCGGGCAGTGAAAAAAAACGGATATGGTCTAATATTTGACATGGTTGTGGAATAGTGAACTAAAAAAGGAGCAATAGGGTTCTTCCGCGCGCGTTTTTTATGATATTAAAGATACTTACTTAGCAGTTTTAAATTCAAATTTAGGAATGAAAAAATACAGAACGGTATTACTGGTTTTTACCTTACTGCCAATACTTCAGCAAGTCAATGCACAATTGAATATTTCGAAGGACTTTATTTGGTCTGAATCTGCTGAGATGATCACTACTTCCTCCGGGCCAGAAGAATGCTGGGCTTTTCAGGATGCCTTTGATCATCCTGATCAGCCTGCACTCAAACAGGCTCAATTACGGTTTCCGGTCAGCCAGAATGGTTCGTTATCAGTAAGCATTGTCAATGCTCGTTATGAAGATTTCTCCTGGGAACCGGGTGAAAGTATCGCCGAAATGATAAAAACAGATCTCCGGTTTTCCACGGAAGTTAGTAAAGATCGTAACCAGTATTGGGGGAATATTGCTTTTGTTCCTATTATTAAAAGCAATACAGGATACCGAAGATTGGTATCCGTCGATCTGGAAGTTAGCCTGAGTCCTCAACCCGTGGTTCAATTGAGATCTCCGGATGATGTTACGGTATCCGCCTTGAGTGATGGAGAGATATACAAAATTGCAGTCGCAGAAGCGGGAATTCACAAGATAAGTTACGGCTTTCTGAAAGATGAGCTGGGCATCGATATTGATGCAGTCAATCCTTCAAATATCAAATTGTTGGGAGACCGTGGCGGGATATTGCCTGCTTTCATTGGAGCGCCGCGTATTGAAGATCTCGAAGAGTTCTCCATAAGGATAATCGGTGAAGAAGACGGCCGTTTTGATCCCGGTGATTATATTCTCTTTTACGCGGAAGGCCCTCATCAATGGATTTACAACGAAAATTCGGGCAGCTTTAGCGAACGGAGGAATATTTATGATAACCGGAATTATTATTTTTTAAAGATCAGCGGCGGTGAAGGCCGGAGGGTGGAGACTCAGCCCTCAATCAGCAATGCTGTTTATCAAACCAATACATTTGATGATTTTGCCCGGTTTGAAGAGGACAAGCGAAATCTAATGCAGGATTGGCAATTAGCTCAGGGGTCGGGGCAGGAATGGTTTGGCGACCAATACGAAAACCAACGGGAGTACAGCTACAACAATCTTTTTTCTTTTCCAGGGTTGATCGCAGAAGATTCTATTCAGGTGGCAGCGCGGATGGCGATCCGAGCCCGGACCGGCTCTTCCTTTCGACTGTCTGTTAATGGTCAAACGGCGATAAGCAGGGTCGCCAATGTCGTCACAAGCTTATCCAGTAATGAAACCGATTATTACCGTTATGCCACGCTTTCTACCAAGTTTGCTGTCAATGAAAATGATCTCTCTTTTGTTGTCAGTTATCCCAGACCACAATCAGCGGCGGACGGAAGTGTAGGCTGGCTTGATTACATAGAGGTCAACGCAAGGCGTGAATTACGGCTATACGGAGATCAAACCCATTTTAGAGACCAGAAAAGTCTGGAATTCCCTTCCACTACTTTTGAGGTCAGAGATGCAGGAAGAGCCGCTATTTGGGAGGTGACCGATCCTTTACTAGTTAAAGAGCAGCAGTTTGACACCAATGGAAATGTGATAAGTTTTGGAGCAGTAACGGAAGAGTTGAGAACGTTCGTTGTATTTGATCCATCGGCAGTATTGCTTGTGCCGCAAGCGGTGGGTAAAATTGAAAATCAGAACTTACACGGACTGACTGATGTAGAAATGCTTATTATTTATCATCCCGATTTTCAAAATGAGGTAACCCAGCTTGCTGATCACCGACGTGAATTCAATGGCTATAACGTAGAAACGGTAACCATCGACCAGGTGATGAACGAATTTGCCGGCGGTGCTAAAGATCCCACCGCTATAAGAGATTTCGTGAAATTGCTTTACGATAGGTCCCCTCAGTTCAAATATGTATTGCTTTTCGGAGATGGGTCCTTTGATCCGAGAGATATTTATGGATTTGGGAGAGATTTTATTCCAACCTACCAAAAGGATTCGGCCAATCCGATTTTTGCTTTTCCTACCGATGATTATTATGCTATTTTAGAGAATAATAATGCTCAAAATCCACTCGCCGGAGAGCTGAATATTGCCTTGGGCAGGCTTCCGGTAAATAATCAGGAAGAAGCCCGGACAGTAGTTGATAAAATTATTCGTTATGACAAGAACCCGAATGTTTTGGGAGAATGGCGCAATCGCCTGGTTTTTGTCGGAGATGATGAGGATGATGGCCGCCACGTCATCGAAATCGATCGAATAGCAACTTTAGTGGATACTTCTTTAGGCCAATTCAATATTGACAAAATATATTTTGATGCTTTTCCCCAGGTATCTACACCGGGGGGGAATCGCTTTCCGGCGGCCAATGAAGCGCTGAATCGTTCTATCTTTCGCGGAACGGTAATGATGACATACCTGGGACACGGGGGAGCACAGCGTTGGGCTCAGGAGAGTGTGTTGAACTTGTCGGACATCAATAGTTGGGAAAACATCGACCAGTTACCGATCTTTATCACAGCAACCTGTTCCTTTGCCGGTTATGATGATGTAACTTTCACCACTGCCGGCGAACAATTGTTGTTAAACCCCCGGGGAGGCGCAGTTGCCTTGTTGACAACAACCAGGGCTGTTTTTGCTTCTCAAAATGAACGGTTGACCAGGGAAGTGATCGAAAGTTTGTTCGCTTTAGACGGTAAAACCGGTGGTACTATCGGAGAAGCAATGGTGGAAGCCAAGAATATTGTCAGAGGGGATAATTCCCGGAAATTTACTTTATTGGGTGACCCGGCACAACGACTTGCTTTACCCCGCTTAAGCGTTCGAACCGAGACGATTAACGGCGTTGCTTTGGATGAGACCTTTTCCGATACGCTGCGTGCGCTGGAAAGAGTTACCGTTACGGGTGTCATCCTTGGCAACAACGGAGAGGTATTTGATCCTTTCAACGGAGAAGTTATTCCGACGGTATTCGATAAACCATTGCTCACTTCGACTTTGGGGCAAGACAGAGGCAGCCCTGTAATTGATTACACCGTGCAAAGGAATCTGCTTTTCAAGGGGCGGGCCACGGTGACTAATGGACGATTTCAATTCACCTTTGTTGTCCCTAAGGACATCAATTTTGAATTCGGAGCGGGCCGGATCAGTTATTATGCTGCTGATGAAGCGCAATTTGTGGATGCGACGGGTGGATTTAATGATATAATAATCGGAGGCGTCAGTGATAATATCTTGTCAGACGATAAAGGACCTAAAGTAGAGGTCTTTATGAACGGTGAAGGATTTGCATTTGGTGGGATCACCGATGAGAACCCTATTTTGGTAGTTAAACTGGAGGATGATAACGGCATAAATGTTGTAGGAAATAGCATAGGCCATGACCTGGAGGGTACGCTGGATGAGGATACGGAAAATACTTTTGTACTCAATGATTTTTACGAAGCAGAGTTGAATGATTATAGAAAGGGAGCAGTCAGGTATCCATTATCTGGTATTGAAGTAGGACGACATAGCATACGGGTAAAAGCCTGGGACGTTGCCAACAATTCATCGGAGGGTTATACGGAATT
>CAZHNG010000344.1:0-7160 GCA_964533785.1 uncultured Saprospiraceae bacterium
TAAACCCTACTAATTTTTATCAATTTTCCAAATCTTTCGCTTGCGAAAGATCAGTTAAAAGTTTTTCATCTGATGTCTCTTCTAGTGGAAAGAGCACTGGCACTGTTTGGCGAACCGCCGTATTCGCGATCCGTATCCCGCAGCTTACATGTGGGAGTGGTGTGAGAGGTGCACCCTGGTCATTTATTGGTCAGGGCCGCCTACTCGATTCACTTCCGTTTTCTTTTCTTTTCTAATTTAATTTTTCTTTATTCATTTAATTTTTGGTGCACAGAATACGGCATTATATCATTCCAAAAATTTTCATGAAGAATTAAGTCATATTCAGCGGATTTAACTTCCGTCATATAAATTGTGTCATCATCCGAAGAATTTACTTCGAATACTGTATTTGATTTAAATAGGATTTCACCTTCATGTAATTTATCCACTATTTCGGCTATGTATCTTCCGTTGCTATCTTCACAAGTTTCTATTTCGAAGAATGTACTGTAGCCTGAATTTTTATAATTTGATGTAGATAGGAAGTGAGGAATCATTATCTTTTGACCTTCATAATCTTTTAAAAATTCAAAGGCTTCGTCTGGTAAATTTAACCACCTCCAAACAGTTTGATTGTCCTGTGATTGAATTTCATCGAGACTTTCATTAAGATGAAATTTATATAGTTGACAAAATTCATCGGCATCTATCCAGCGCTCTTCTCTAAGCCCCTTGTTCAGTTTAAAGCATGTGGCTCCAGCATAGGCATCAATCAAAAACTTACTCCAGTAATCAATCGGAGAATTTTGATTAAATTCTTCAATTTCTTCATCACTTGGTTCTGTGAAACGCCAACCGAGTTTTCGATATTGAGATGCACACCAATCCACTCCTCCGTCGAGTTCTATCATCTTTTTTATATCATCTATTGATGCCATTCGAGTTCTATTTTTAAAGAATCTTTTCGTAAATCATTACTGGCTTTAGAATGTTTAGGACTGTCAACTCAAATTTATTTGATGAAATCCATTTGACAACAATTTACGAAACGAAAATGAAAACCGAATACTCGAGAGTAAATACAAATAATCAGAATAGATCTGCATCGAAACATAGCTGTCCCTACCCCTCCCAATGCATGATCAAATCATAAACCATCCTTATATTTTCACGCATACGCTCCTGGTGTTCCGTACCCCGCGGTATATTCTCAAGGATAGGTTTCAGATCAGGATAGTGCGCGATGAGGATTTCAAGATCGCGTTTGCGCGGTACAGGATGCGCATTCCAGTATGCCACAAGCCGCTGATGATCGAGGCCAGTCTCTTTAGCAATGTTCTTCAGGGATCGCCTTTCAATCCGGTACAAATAATCAAGGGCGCGTTTGATCTGCTCTCTACTGTCATTCATAAGGATACTGATGTTTACTACGATCTGTAAAAATAATCTATCAGATCTATATCGCTTTTCTTTCTGATGATATCGCCGATAACCTCTTTAGTCGGATTGAGTCTTAACTAATACAGGTTTTTTGTGAATTTACATCGGGGATAACTGCTACACCCTAAAAACCTGGAACCAGCATTTGGACCCTTTCTTGCTACTCTCTCAACCAAATTTGAACCACATTTCGGACATCTCGTATCTGAATTATGTCTTTGCCGCAAAGACTTGATATGATTTTTTCTTGTTAGAAAAGGATCAGAACGGAGTTGATTGAGCCGTTTGATTATTTGGCGCATATCGTTTTTTGAAAGCACAGGCTCTTGATACTGCTTTATATACCTTCCTAATCCATTCTTTATGACATTGGATGGTAGACGCGTTTTGAATGTGCATTTGCCAACAAAATAAACCACTGTATGTATATGTGATTCATCAAGGTCCAGATATTCAGCGAGAACGCGCTTTTGTCTGAAAATTTGTCGAACGGGGTTTTGAAAGGAATAATTATGGCCATACAGGGATTGTGTCCACTTTGCTTGTGTCTCAGAACCAAAGATCCATCCCTTTATATTTTTTGTTTCAACGATGAACACACCAAACGGTGACACCAAGAGGTGATCTATTTGCGTGGTTCCATTTCTGGAAGGGATAATGACGTTATGAACCCTTCGATACACATTGCCGTTCAAGGCGAGCCCTAGCTTGAATTTGGTTTGTGTCTCACCAAGCCGGCCGCGAGAAGGTTTAGCCAGGTACAGTATTAATAAAATAAACAGTAGAAGGACTCCAATTTCCATGTCCGTCGTCAGAGTATTTTGAGCGGTAAAATTTAAAGCAACTAAAATCTCTAAGTTACTGAGGTTCCGAGTAATATTTGAATTTCATTTGCGAGTTTATTTTAGAATGCTGGATCGAACGTATCACTTTATGTAGCTACCTGCCCCGTTACCTGAGATTACCAATAATTCCTTGGTAATAGGTGTACCCTACTTTACTTTCTAGTTTTTCGGTTATAGGGAAGCGGAATGATGGGCTTTGCATTTTGTTTTTCTTTCTTCCGCAGCTTAAAATTCCTCATCATAAAAGCAAACTCCAGAGCTGCCCACTGCGCATGGATCACTTTTTTGTACTCAAATGCGCTTTGACAATCCATGGCCCCAGTTATCACAAAACGGAAACGAGTCCGGGCTTCTTCCCCTTGCCCTTTGGTTTCAGACTCAATGGTAATGTTGAGTCGCCGATCCCTGAAATACTCAATCAAATCGCTGCTGGTGGTCATATGCGCTTTCCAGTGTTCCGGATAAAAGTCACGAAAGCGATATAAACACTCATAATAGGCCTTGGGATAGCAGGATTTGATGCGGGTAAACCAGGCCTTGGTCATAGTGCCAGTTGTTACGGGTTAGTGGATCTTCGGTAATGCGTTGTGGCCTTTCGTCACGCCAAAAAAAAGAATTGGCTTTACAAAAGTTGGAGGAATTGATGTTTGATCCTTTTTTGTATCTGGCAACCAAATAACATAATTGGCGAAAACGATCTTAAACTTAATTATCATCCCCCACCTTTATTAACGGGTAACTGTCTAATTCTGATAGTATGTTCTTGGAAAACAACAATAGATTTATCTTCAAGTGCCTGCTCAATTGATTTCCAGTTATCAATAATAAGACCGCTAAAAACATCGGCATTGATATGAGCAATCCTGAAAGTTACTACAGAGGGAGAATCTGCATTGCTGAAGGCCATCAGGGTGCCAAAATCCAGATCATGAGTAAGCACCACCTCTTCATTTTCTCGGGCAATTGAAAGAATTTCTTCGTCTGATATTCTAGGGTCTGCTATTTGCACTACCATCCGGCAATGGTGTCCAACTGCTCCAAGCGAAGCCGCTAAGGAACGAGGCATATGTACATCTAGCAAAAACTTCACGCTCTTGCCCTTTGTAACGGAAGTGCTTTCTCCTCTAACGCCTGTGCCGCATAGGCTATCGCTTCATAAAAGTCTTCTTGCTCTAAAAAAGGAAACTCTTCTATCACTTCATTGATGCTCATACCTCCTGCCAAATATCCTAATAGTGTAGAAACAGGGAATCGCAAGCCTCTGATACAAGGCTTCCCAGAACATTGATCAGGATCAATAGTAATACGTGGAAATTGAGGATGTATGTATTTCATAATAACCGTTTTGAGAAAATTAGTTCGAGTCCAATTTGTAAATATAACTTAATCATTTGTGATGTAGTTCCCTTTACGCAACGAAATAATCCCGTTCCGATTTCATAAAAGCCGCCTTAATCGCCGCCACATTAGCCTCTTCCCGGCTTTCCAGCCCCCGGACCACTTCCACCCGCCGGTCGTTTTCGTAAATCTCATAAAGCCACTGCTGATCGAATCCCCATATCCTCACCCCCACCCCACGGGTAGTCTGTTTCGCTCATAGTATTATCGTTTGAAAAAATCCCCCGCAGGACGCGGCGCGACAAAGAGGCTCCCCCCTGCCCTTTATCGGACGTTATCACTGCGGGGGACGCACAAGATATACATTTTTAAACAAAAATGTTTTGTTTTTTACGTTTTAACACTATAAAAACAGCTGGTTGCTGTAGCAGGACTGCCAACTACAAATAATCATTAAGCGCCAAAAGGCATATAGCCATCATAAAAAAGCTGCGAAAGTCTACTTCTAACAATTAATACCAGACGCAGTCTACCCCAATTTATGGAGCGATATCGATAATTATGGCCCCTCCCCTACATCCCCGTTTTCCCAACCAACTCCGGCGATCTCTCCCTCTCCGTATCCGTATCAAAATCTATCATTTTTCGCAATTCGAATTCAATCACCACCATTTTAAGATAGCATTGGCCCAGTGACTCTAACATTTGTATCCTCATTTCGTATCTTGCCCGCAGGACCTTTGCGTACTTTTGCTCTTTCCTTAGTTTCTCATAATCGAGAGGAATCATGGCCCCGCTATAGCAAGTTGCCCTCCGGCTGACCGCCTCAAACTCATCAAATAACAGCGGAAATACGTGGAGATTGTAAAAGTCCTCTTGCTCGCGGGACTCTCTTATCAAATTCTCCATGTTGAATTAGAGTAGGAGTGGATGCATTATTAATGTTTGTCATTGGGGAAGTCTTTTCGTAAATGGCCTTATCCGACCAGGGTGTTGCCTTCAAATATTGCCTTGTAAAAGGATGAATATCTGTATTTACATAGTAGGTCATCCAGTTGGAAATACCGGCTCCAACGCAGACCCCTGTTGTCTGATTTGCTCCGTCTCCTTTTTTTGGGCTAAAGATCTTGTATTTTTGACGGTGGGGAAAATGGGGTGCAGTTAGGGGATACATTCCATAGGAATTCCATTTCAACGGATCTGGGCATGGTTTTTGGCATTTTCCAGGCTGCTTCAGCTATCCTTCGTCCGGGATGGAGGGCCTTCGAGGTATGGATTTATATGAACACTCGCAAAAATTCACGCCGATGGAAGACTTTCTGAAAATTTAGACCAAATAAAACGTAAAAATTATTAAGTTCATTTTTTCGGTAAGTGTTTAAACAAAAATAACTTAACAATTCACAAAAACAGATCTAATGATATCACAATCTATGACCGATGCCCTCAATAAACAGATTGAGCTAGAGGGTTATGCTTCGTTTCTTTACCTTGCGATGGCTTCCTGGTGCGACAAAGAAGGCATGGAAGGCTGTTCCAAATTTTTGCACCGTCAGTCAGAAGAGGAGCGGGAGCATATGTTACGTATTTTCCGATACCTCTCTGAGGTAGACGCACATGCGATCGTACCTTCTATTCCCCAGCCGCCCAAGGAGTTCAAATCTCCACAAGAAGTTTTTCAGCAAGTCTATGCACATGAGCAAAAAGTGACCGCAGCCATTAATGAACTCATCAAATTATCTAAGGAGGAAAATGACCCCTCTACCGATGTCTTTTTGCAATGGTATGTCATAGAACAAAGGGAGGAAGAGGCGTTGATGCGTTCCATTCTTGATCGTATCAAGCTCATTGGGACGGGTGGACAAAGTCTCTACTTCATTGACCTGGAACTGGAGAAAATCAATGCAGCGGCAGCTGCTACCGAAGGATCAGAAGGATAAAATGTGATGGCATGGCGGGCTTTGGTGCAAATTTCGGTGAAAGTTGGTTCTTCGTCACTTTTGGTGGAAAGCTGATCATTGGAAGTTGTTGCTGGAGCCTCCAGGTTTAATCCATTTTTCTAATCATTGTTTAAATATATGTTATTCAAGCACTTGTAATGTTTAGGTCGAAACCAAAAGTTCGGTTAACTTCAGTCGATTATTCAAAAGGAGGCTAGAACCTCATTTGAGGACGCTTATCAAGGGCATTATGAGCGTTTTCTGGCCTATGCGATGGACGTCTTTGATGAGATTTATGCACATTCCATCCCGGAAAGCATTCGCTATTACATCGATTATGAAGCCTTTGCCCGGGAACTGCAGGCTGAAGGATATTTTCATGAAGCCGGTCATATCTTCCGGCCGGTGTAAGGGTTTCTCTATAGAGGGCCTATGTACCCCCCTGCTCTGTTTTTTAGACTGACATATAACAGCGCTTATTTTTCAACCCTTATCCCCCAGTTTATCGACCATGCCCCTGCTATAGCCGAAAAAGTCTTAATAAATAGTAAAGAGTGGAATCAGAACTATAATTGTGAAAGTTCTGTTGGTTCATTTCGTTTTCTTATATTTATAAAAAATAAGTTTGTGAATGCAGATAAAAATTACCTTCCTGAATTTCACGACTCAGAGCTTTGCTCTGCTCGCATTGAAGACCTTAAACACATCGTCTTCACCCTCGAATTTTACGATGATTCCATTCAGGATTACAAAAGAGCGGAATTGAAATTCCTGGAAACCAGCTTCCTTCTGCATGACCAGTTTTCATTTGATGAGGTTGAGGAAGCACAAATCTATAATCTTCAAATCGAAAAAGCAGAGCAAAGGAACCCCAATAAGCAAAATGCTTCCTGGTGCAGATGCGAATTGTATTGGAAGGATAAAAACCCAATCCTTTGGTTTGAATTTGAATCCTTTGAATTTAAATGGCTGTGATAACAATGACCTATCAAATCTATAGCGCCGGTATACCTTGCGTAATTTATTGACCTTTGTTTATAGTGCGCGATCTTGCGTTTTGAAGGTGCATTCATGAGTTACAAATTCCCCATCCATGTTTCGGAGGTTAAACTCACCTACGAAACCAAAATCAAAGCCAAAGACCGGCCGCAAATACACGGTGCCAATGATGCGTACTGGGTCTTGGAATCTAATTGGAGCGACCAAATTAGATTGCTGGCAGAATTTAACATCTTGCTCCTGGATCAATCCGATCGTGTCATGGGTATGAGCCATGTTTCCTAAGGGGGCATATTGCTAGTATGGCTAGCCGCTGGGATTCAGTGAAATTACTGCTCTTCATCAAATATTTTTTTGAAAGTTAGATAATTTTTAAACTAACGCTCTACTTTTATTTGGGTGCGCCAATTGGGAAGCGTACATGGGGTGTTAAAGTTTTTTAAATCAATTTTTAACAGATCCGGAAACTTTAAAATAGACATATCATCGACTAGAAACTTGACTTCCCACCCCAGAATATAGCTCTTATCTGAATAGGTATCTACGATCTCCAATAAAGTAAATGGGTGCAGCCCAAATCTGATGTAAAGTAACGACGAGGAAAGAAAGGCGGTTA
>CAZHNG010000345.1:0-5831 GCA_964533785.1 uncultured Saprospiraceae bacterium
CTTGCACAGCAAGGGCCGCTTAATATTTAATTGACACTAATTTGTGACACACTCAAATCTTTTTGTATATTTTATACAATTTGTAGAATTTTTGGACTTTTGACGCTAGATTTAAGACAACAAAACGCTGATATTCGATGGATATCAATTTTTCAGAATAAATAATTTCTCCCTGATTGTCAATTAGTTAGGTTTTTTAGTCTAACTTCTAGAGTCTAGCGTCAAAAGTCTAGAGAATTTAATGCAGAAAAATTAATTGAAGTCATGGATCATTATTTGAGTGAAAAGAAGACGTGCATTGTAACGGGCGCTAATGCAGGTTTAGGTTTTGAAACGGCCAAAAGTTTTGCCGAAACAGGAGGAGAAGTGATCATGATTTGCCGGTCCCGGGAAAAAGGTCAAAAAGCCTGTCAAACTATTGTTGAAACAACCGGCAATAAAAATATTCACCTGTTTATCGCAGATCTATCCGATCAGTCCGTCATTATCAAAACAGCCTCGGATATTCGATCTTCATTTCCACGAGTGGATGTTTTAGTCAACAATGCGGCAGCAGTGGTTTCAGAACATACTTTGACACCAGATGGTATCGAAACACAGTTCGCCGTTAACCACCTGGCCGGCTTCTTATTGACTCACCACCTGATGGAAAGCTTATTATCCAGTAATGGCGCAAGAGTGGTTAACGTGAGTTCCGGGAATCACCGCCGGGGTAAGATCCATTTTGACAATATTCACCTTGATAAAGATTACCATGTTCTGAAAGCTTACAACCAATCCAAGCTCGCTAATGTATTATTCACCTACGAATTGGATCGCCGGCTTAAGCAAAATAAGATTGAAAACCTCACGGTAAATTGTGTAGACCCAGGCACCAACTACACCGATATCGGCGCGAAAGTAAGCAATAGATGGCATGCTTTAGCCTGGAAACTGCGTAGGTTAGTTTCCATGCCTGCCTCAGAAGGTGCACAATGCCAGGTTTTTGTAGCCTCGTCAAAGGAAGTGGAAGGTATTAGCGGAAAATTTTGGTACAAATGCAAAGCGGTACCTTCGGCTAAACACAGCTATGACGAACGAGCAGCCCAAAAATTATGGGACCTCAGTAAGGGCCTTTGCGATCTCGATGACTATTTTAAGCTTTAGAAGATTCTAAGGCCTTTTTGATCCTCTTTTTTTCCGGGCGTACAACGAGTAAATCCAACCCCCAGGCCATATAGCGCCTGAAAAATCGAATAAAGAAATCCATGAAATAAGCATCACTGCCGATTAAAACCCGTCTCTTTTTTCGTTTAATCCCATTAATGATAATCTTGGCTGCTTTTTCCGGTGAAGTAAAAGCACTTCGGCGATGGCGATCCATCAATACTTTTTTCAACTGTTCATCCTCAATACCTGCACAGTGTTGAACAATATTCGAAGAAACTCCACCCGGTAGAACCGAAGTTACGGAAATTGAGGTGTCTTTGGTTTCCTGGATCATGGCTTCAGTTAAACCGCGAACCGCAAATTTGGATGCACAATAAGCACTCCTTTCGGCAACGCCCCCCAGGCTAAAAACACTGGAAACATTGACAATATGCGCTTCGGGTCTTTCCGATAAAAGCGGATAGAATAATTTTGTACAATGCAGGGTTCCCCAAAAATTTACCTTCATGATCCAATCCCACTGCTCCCAGCTGATTTCCTGTAACGCCATTCGAGCCAGGCTGACCCCTGCGTTGTTGACCAGGATGTCCACCTGTCCGTACATATTGTTCACTTCAGCGACCATCTTTTCCACACTCTCCCGGCAAGCAATGTCGGTGACGTGCATAGAAGCTTGTCTTCCGTTATGCTGAATTTCATCAAAGACCTCTCGCAGATACCCTTCGTTAATATCGATCAATGCTACTCTACTGCCTGCTTCGGCCATCTTTAACGCAAGTGCTTTTCCAATACCTGACCCGGCGCCTGTGATGACGGCTACTTTTCCCGATAGTTGCTTCATTAATAGTCGCTATTGTAGTTGTTGCAGTTAGATTAAAAGGAATGCCTGAAAAAAGGTCAAATTTATTATTTATATTTAATCTAAGAAAGAATAAGGCAAAAAGTTCATGCCGGTTGGTCTTTTATTGCTTGAGCTTTGGAGTATAGTCACCGATCATCTCGAATGATGACTAACGCCGTGAACAAAAAAAGCCCGGAAGTGGCAAAACTCCCGGACCAAAATTTATGCAAAGGCTAAAAAGCCTATGATTTTAAAGAGTCTTTTAAATCTAAATGGTGATCAGTAAAGATAAAATACTGATCAATTTTTTGTTAAAAGCGGCGACGTTGCTCGAAGCGACGTCGCTACTTTTGCAGCTAACAGCCATTCGGCATCCGAAAGTCTTAAATCTTTAAAACCCTTTGCATCATGAAACTTTTGTTCTTCACTTTATGCTTTCCGTTGTTCTATTGTGGGGTAGTCGCCCAGAATCCCTTTAATGAGGCTCAGTTGGAACTGGATTTGGCGTTGGCGCGGAAGTATATTGCCCATGCGGAGCAAGTTTATTATTGGTATGATTATCAAAAATTAGATAGTATTCAAATATATGCTAAAGAGGCATTGGATATTTTAGATGCATATGTAGAGACTCAGGAAAACCAACAATTATGGGAAACTTATATTCGAGCAAGGTTGTGGTATTCAGATTGGAAATCTAATTTTTTTGAAATCTTCTATGATTGGAGAGATCATAAAGAAAAAACATTGTTCCTAGCCAAAGAAAAATTGGGTAAAAAGCACGTTTTGACCGGAATGGCTACCCTTAGTCTCGCTCCTTACTATAGCGCTGTTGATGATTTCGAAAAAGCATTGGAATTGTATCTTGAATCTTACTCTTTGGTTATAAATACATCGGACCAAGTTCTTCTAAATCGATTTCTATCTGCGTACTCACAGGTAGCTTGGATATATAGCATTCAAGGATTCGGCCAAAAAGCAGTGGACTTCATGTATAAATTGGTGGATACTTGTATTGAAAAACTGGGGAAAAACCATCCTTGCACATATGATCAGTATAGTACATTAGGCGTAATGCTGCATAAATGGGGAGATAGTGAAACTGCAGAAAAACTCTGGCTTGAATGCCTGAAGTTCAACACAAAATATTACGGGAAACAGCACTATCAAGTATTTCTTGTAAAATCTTACCTTGGGTATCTTTATTTAACACAAAATAAACTGAAAGAAAGCAAAGAAATGGTACTAGAAGTGAATGAGCTAGGCCAAAAATTACTGGGTCCTAAAGATCCAGGAATTGCTGATTCTAATGCTGACATTGGAAGAATTTATTGGTTCCAAGGAAATCTCAAAACAGCTATGAAATACCTCCAAAAAGCAGTCAACCTTGTCAGCCCAAACAATAAATCTCCAGAAATTTTTGGTTACTTATATAACTTGATCACTATATCAAAACAAAGAGATGACTGGAATAGTATGGAGTCGTATGCCAATCATCTGGTGAAGCACTACTTACCAAACTTTGATTCGATTAGCATTGAACAAAACTACAATAAGGACTTAACGCCAATAAATAAAACTCCAATTATTTATGGCCTCAACATTCTTGGAAGTGTGAATGTTAATCGATTCGAAAATTCAAAAAATCCAAAATTTTTAGCTATTGCATTATCTTATTACGAACTTGCTCTCCAGCTTGAAAATAATCCCAAACTTAAATTCGATAAAGATCAATCATTTATAAAAAATGAAATCAGAAAAGCTAATACTCAAAGCATATCTATTCATTTAAATCCTATAATTCAAAAAGAAAAAAGTCATAATAAAGCATTTCTATACAGTGAAAAAAATAAAGCATATCGGTTAAACCAAGCACTGTCTGAAGTAAAAGCTCAATCAAGCGGTAGCATTCCGTTGGAAATCACTCAAACTCTTAACCAAATTAAAAAAGAAGTAGATTACTACGAATTGAAATTGGCCCACGACACCATGAACGTAAAGCCCTTAGCCCCCAATTACGTGAACTCCCGCGTAAAAATTTACGACCTAAAAGCTCAAAAAGACTCCCTTACCCGCATCATTGAAAAAGACTACCCCGAATACTACCGTATCAAATACCAACCCAATACGCTCACCGCTACGGATGTCCAGCAAAAACTACTGGATCCCCAAACCGCCCTGATCGAATACTACGTTGATCGGGATACCAGCTTCGCTTTTGTACTTACCGACCAGGAAGTCAAAGCCTTTCCCCTGCTCGGCCTCAAACATATTGCCCCCGCCATCACCAAACTCCAGAAAAGTCTTTTCTCCAACCAAATACAACAATCTTTTAATCCTGAATTCGGTACGGATACGCTCCTGCATTATTCTCATTACCTGTACCAACAACTATTAGCCCCCATTGCAGCGGAAGTCGACCTACCCAAAAAACTGGTCATCGTTCCCGATCGCGATCTGGGTTATATCCCTTTCGATGTTTTGCTAAAAGAAATACCATCATTTCCACAAAACTTTAAGGAACACCAGTACCTGATCAAAGATCACCAGATCAGCTATTGCTATTCCGCTACCCTATTGCACGAAATGCAGCAGAAAAAATCGAATGCTAGTGGAGGATTTCTGGGCTTTGCTCCGACTTTCGAAGGTGACGACGCAGATACCGTCCAAAACCGGAGCCTGGCGGATTTACGCAATAGTTTATCCTCCTTACAATTCAACCAAGCGGAGATCGAAGAAATTCATCAGTCGTTTGGTGGTATGTCTTACACGGGTCTTTCGGCAACGGAAGACAATTTCCTCAAAGAAGCGCCCAACTACCGCATCATCCACCTCGCCACCCATGCCAAAGCCAACGACAAAATGGGTGACTTTTCCTACCTCGCATTTACCCCGATCGAAGATACGCTGGAAAACGAGCTTTTATACAATCGCAATCTCTACAGCTTACGGCTGAACGCAGACATGGTCGTACTCAGCGCCTGCGAAACGGGCATCGGCGAGTTAAAGCAGGGCGAGGGGATTATTAGTCTGGCGCGTGGTTTTTCTTTTGCCGGCGCCAAAAGCATCATCTCGTCGTTGTGGAGCGTAAATGACGAAGCAACCAAGGTACTGATGACCTCTTTTTACGCCTATCTCAAAGAAGGGCGACCTAAAGATGAAGCGCTGCGGCTGGCAAAACTGGATTTCATAGAGAACTACCAGGGAGAAGCGGTACATCCTTTTTATTGGGCGGGCTTTATTGCGATTGGGGATATGAGCCCAATTGAACTCAGTGGCGGCTTTACCTGGTGGTTTGCCGGGTTAATGGTCGTATTAACTGCTGCAGGGTTGGTCTGGTTTTGGAGGAAAAAGCGAACTGGGTTTCACCCAAAGTAGACGCTTGATGTATTGAATTCAAAACTTGGGGGCAATTTCAATCACCGTAAAAAACACGGAGTTCTTTTTTCTTAGCAGTTCTTTGTGGTCCTTGCGGTGAATAAAAGCTTTTGCCCTCAAGTTACAGCTAAATTTTAACAAAGTTTGTGACATCATGTGTTGTGGTAAAGTCTATTAGCTCTCTTCAATCTAACCACCTGCTCTTCTTGCAGTCAGCATCGGCACTCCATATCATTTGGCCGTCGACCAGGGTACCTTCCAACACTTTGCCTCCAATGCCGCCGTAACTGTCCAGGAAATTGCCCTGGAAGTCGTAGACTAGGCCCATTTCATCCGTGCAGGCATTGCCGGCAGTGATATGTATGGCAGGCATGTTATTATAAACGGCACAATAGATCTCCCTTCCCCCACAACCAGCAGTACACAATAACGATAGCATTTCTTGCAACCAATAGAGTTCCAGCTT
>CAZHNG010000345.1:5841-7125 GCA_964533785.1 uncultured Saprospiraceae bacterium
CTGGATAGTGTAGTACTGAAAATTGGTCAAATCGCTATAACTCGAACCTTTAGTATGAGTGTTGTCCCATTCCATACCGCTTAGGGTCGATTCGTCTTTATTACAATTTGAAAAAAAGGAGAATAATGCAAAGGCGGTGAATGCCAGTAGCAGGTTTTTCATGATCCGTATTTTTTGAAGTTAATTTTGGGATAAAGAGTGGGAAGGTATTCTATTGGTGATCACCCATACAGTAGAATAGTTAGAAAAATGCAACCTTTTTTAATTTTTAAAACTATTTTTTTTATTATGAAAAATAAAAACTAAATTTGTGTAAATTTTTCTTCCATGCCCAAATCGATCAACAACGCACACGACAAGTTTTTCAAGTCTATAATGGATAATAAGGATATAGCTGTCGATTTCTTAAGGACTTTCTTACCGGTGGAAATACAAGAATCGATAGATCTGGAGAGCCTGGAATATCCAAAAAACAGTTTTGTTAGTCCAGAATTGGAAGAATTCTTTTCTGATTTGGTGGTTAAATGTAAGCTGAGAAATCAAGAGGAAGAGTGCTATATTTCAATATTAATTGACCACAAGAGCTACCGGGATAAGTATGCAATCGTTAAGTTGCTTGCGTATTTAGGCCTTGGCTATTTACATCAGATCAAATCGGGGGGTCGGCTAGAAGTTATCATCCCAGTAATTTTTTATCATGATGATGACCATTGGGAATTCCAACCTCTTTACAAGCTTTTTAGTGAAATCCCTCAAGAGTTCTCTTCCTTTATACCGCGATTTGAAACGGTCTTTATTGACTTGTACAAGGTATCAGACCAGGAATTAAGGGAAATATCCAATCTGTTTCTGGGATCAGTGTTATTATTACAAAAATATATTCGTTCTCCAGACCTTCTTCTAGAAAGGATTTCTCTTATTTTTAGGTCTTTAGATCCTACAAGGGATCGGAACTTATTAAAAAGTTTTTTTGTATATTTCTCAGAGTTTGTTGAATTTTCAGATGAAAAATTTGTAGAAGTTATGAATCAAGTTCCTGATAAAGTAAAACCGGATTTTGTAAGCTTTTTTGATCACTTCAAGAATGAAGGTATGAAAAAAGGGTTTAAAGAAGGCATCGAGAAAGGCATCGAGAAAGGCATCGAGAAAGGCATTGAGAAAGGCATTGAACAAGAAAAAATCAAAGTAATTCTCAAGGGCATCAAAAATGGATTATCCACCGAAACGCTTTCAGCCATCACCGAACTTTCAATTGTACAGATCGAAGAAATAATCAGAAAACAC
>CAZHNG010000346.1:0-7002 GCA_964533785.1 uncultured Saprospiraceae bacterium
CAAATAGATGCTGGTGCATAACATCAATCAAATTGAACAGCCTAGGTTATAGGGTGAGGGAAATAAACGCTATTACTCCATCACTTCATCACCAAAAAAAGCTTTTCTTATGTATTTCGTTATCAGTTGCTTATAATTTTTTTAAGAAAAAAATTACCATTCTTGGGTACCACTTCCCAACCCTCTCCACTAAGTAGCGAAAACGATAATTATTCATTCAAAAAATTAAATATCATGATTAAGTCTATCACTTTCATTTTCGTAGTTGCCCTGGCAACCTTCAACTTTACAAGCTTAAACGATGCCATGCCGGCACCAACCATTATGACCGAAGAAGGTATGGTTGTTTTAAGAGCTTCTACTCCCGTATCGGTTCAACTGAACCAGGAAATTTCTTCAGAAGATGCACAAGTAGGAAACGCTATTGAATTTATGGTAAGATCAAATGTTACGGTAAACGGCAAAGTAGTGATCGCCGCCGGAAGTATCGCCGAAGGAATGGTACAAGCGGTTAACCAACCTTGCAAATACAACAAGTGCGATAAGCCGTGTGCAGAGATCACTATCGTCGTTGAAAGTGCTCAGGCTGTAGACGGCCAAAGAGTCAACCTAAGAAGTATTCCCCACACCGTAAAGGCTGACTGCTGCTGCAAAGGAAACTACAAAAAGCACGGAAAAAGAGACTGCTGCTTACTACCAGCTAAAGTAAAAGTAGGTACTGTATTAACCTCACGCGTACTGAATGATGTAAAAATTAACGCCTAAAATCCCACAACCCCAAACCCCAAAGCCAAATTGAAAACGGTTTTCCCGTGTGTTTTAATAAAGACTTCAGACTTCAGATACCAGACTCCAGACTTCAGACTCCAGATACCAGATGCTAGACTTTATTTCCCACATCTCTGGAAAATTGAATGGAAACAAAAATTAGACAAGAACAATTTTTAATCAATTTTTAAATCAAAAAACATGAAAAAGTTAATCATATTAAGCCTGATATTTGCCGCTGCAACCCAAGTGACTTTTGCCAACAACAACCCTGTTAATCCCGTAGCCTACGAAAATTTCGAATTGCGGAAGAAAGTAATCCTAAGAGCAGGTACTTTAGTAATGATGGAAACAACCGAACGCATTTTCTCTGACGACGTAACCGTAGGAAAAATGATCCGCTTCAAAGTAACGACTAATGTATACGCCGAAGGAAGAGCGGTGATCACTACCGGAGCTTTAGCGATCGGAAGAGTAAAGTCCAAGCAAGAAACAACCTTTAACGACCCTGCTGAGATCACGATCGAATTGACGAGCGTACAATCAGTGGATGGACAACAGATCCCCTTGAACGGCCAGGAGCAGATCTACCAAGGTCAATTTTCCGGCGAAGGTACTAAGGTCGAAAATGGAATGACCATTACGGCCACCGTTACGAATGATGTTACGATCAAGGTGAATTAGGAGAGAGACGTTAGACTTAGGACGCTAGACGCTAGATTGTTTAACTAACCTCCAATTTATAACTATCTAGCGTCAAGCGTCTAATGTCTAGCGTCTATTCAAAAAGATGATCATGAATGTCAAATAAAGTATTCAATCGCATTACCTGATAAACCGGGTAATGCTTTTTATTTTTAAACAATAGGCTTTTTCCGCTTCTCAAATAAAATTTTTTTTTCGCAAAAAATTCATTTTCTTTGCATATGTGAGAAGACAATAAGAAACACAGAAGTAGTCCTGTAGATTTTATTTCGTTAATAATTCACACACCCAATATCCTTCATCTCTAACCCCTTGCAGTTTAAAATCTACCGTCTTCATGAAATCTATCCCTTTATAAACTTGCCAGTGATATTTTCGAAAACAGATCATGCTGCCTTTCAAATTCTGACTTATATACACAACATTCATAAGAACTTTTCGAATCCCTAGTATTAGAAAATCGTAATCTTATTTAAAATAATCGGCATGAACAAAGAAATTTTACAAATCTTTAATCAACCTAATTATGCATTTTTGCCAAGGATTGGGGGGCAATTTTGCGTGTTATTTCTGGCTTGTTTTATGGTGGCCAACGATTTATCGGCACAAATCACTATTACGCTAGAGTCAGAACCGCCTTCCTGCGGAGATTTTACCGATGGAAAAATTAATGCCAGCATTTCAGGAGGCCAACAGCCCTACACTATCGAATGGAACGATGGGCACGATGGCTTATCACTGATCGGTATTGGTTACGGTGATTATTCGATTACCGTAACCGATGCAAACGGAGAAATGGCGACTGCTTCCGAAACATTGACCGGACCGGCGATTATCGAACCGGTATTTACTTTTACGGACGATGTTTGTGCGGGGCCGTCAACGAGCGTGCGGGTCGAAGGTTCCGGAGGAGTACCTCCCTATACTTACGAATGGGATAATGGTTCTACAGATGTAGACCGTGAAAATCTTGATTTTGGCAACTATTGCGTAACCATTACTGATGCTGTAGGTTGCCGGGGTGCGGGCTGCGTAACGGTTCCCATGGCCTTTGATATCAACGTACGGGTATTTCCGCCTTTGTGCCCGGCAGGATGTGATGCTGCGGCCGTGGTCGACGTATTTGGTGGCCAGCAACCTTATAATATATTGTGGAATAACGGTGTTACTACCTCGTTAAATCCAATGTTATTACCTGGTACCTATTCTGTGACTGTAACAGATGCGAACGGTTGTGAAATATCAAGCGTTGCCAAAGTTCCCGATGGAACAGGTACTTTGGAGATTACCAGCATGGAAGTCGTAAATCCTACTTGCGGCGAAGGTGGTAGCATCACCGTTACGGCTGAAGGTACAAACCCTCCTTTAAACTATTTGTGGAATAACGGAGAAACCACTCCGAATCTAACTGACCTGGTAGCCGGCACTTACAGGTTGACCGTTACGGATGTCAATAACTGTAAGACTACCGATGAAGTAACCTTGGTCGATAATACTGACCTGACAGCCGAGATCACTACGGATTATATATGCGGGGAAGAATTTGGATCAGCTACAGCAATGGCTACCGGTGGGCAGCCACCCTACACCTTTGCCTGGAATCATGGGCAGCAAGGCCCGGAAGCGACCGGACTAACACCTGCTGAAACTTATAAGGTATCCGTTACGGATGCCACAGGATGTACGGTCACGCAAACCACTGTTATTGCCGATTTTGACGAACTGATCGTTAATATTGCTTCAAAAAACCCTTCTTGTTATGGTGTTCCCGACGCTGAAGTCACTGCGGTAGTAGGCGGTGGTAATGGCGAGTTTCAGTATTTCTGGAACGGCGGTCAACAACGTGAAACCTTGACTTTTCTGTCGGGGGGTACCTATTCCGTGACGGTATATGACGAGAATGGTTGCGGTGGTACGGCCTCTGTAACCATTAATGAACCGGATCCACTTGAAATTGATATTGAAACCACCGACGCGACTTGCGGAGATCTGAACTCCGGCTCTGCTATTGCAACGGTCATTGGGGGTACACCTCCCTATTCTTATAATTGGACCAATGATAGTAAATTTCCCGAAGCCGAAGGCCTGGATCCCGGAGTGCATAGTATCATGGTTCGCGATGCCAATGGTTGCGAAGTTTTCCAGGTGATCGAAATCGGAGAAACGGCCGACTTATTAGTGTCCATTACCACTGAAGATGCGGATTGCGGTGAAGCCAGCGGTGCGGCGGAGGTGGCCATTGAAGGCGGTACGGAACCCTATACTATTGAATGGAGTACCGGCGCAACGGAAGCCGGTATCGAAGACCTGGGAGCCGGTACCTATACGGTTACCATCACGGACGCTAATAATTGTGAGGTTGTTAATGAAGTAGAGATTACGGAAACCTCAGGTTTAGAAGCTTCTATTACCAAGACGGACTTAGTCTGTAGTGGAGATGCTGACGGAACGATCGAATTGGTGGTTACCGGAGGTACTATGCCTTATACTTATGATTGGAGTAATGGGGCGACTACTGCCGCGCTGGATGCTTTAGAAGAAGGAGCGTATACCGTAACGGTCGTGGATGCAAACGGCTGTCAATTGATCGAACAAATTGAAATTACCGCTCCCCCGGCAGTTATAGTAGATGTGGAGAAAAAGAACATCATTTGCGGTGAGGATACCGGGAATGCCATTGCCACCGCTTTCGGCGGAACGGGAGCCTTTACCTACGAATGGAGCAATGGTGTAAACAACCGGGAAATCGCCAACCTCACTCCTGGAACTTACACCGTTACTGTTACCGATGGTAGCGGATGTACCGCTGAAGCGAGTATCGAGATCACTGAAGTAGGTGAGGAGGTAACCGCCGAAATCGAAGTCAATGCATATCCCATGGGAGACGCCGCTAATGGTAGTTTGACCGCCGTAGGCATCGGAGGTGTAGAACCCTATTCTTACGAGTGGAGTACCAGAGCTTTTACACAGACTATCAATGAATTACCGGCGGGATCGTATTCCGTAACGGTTATTGATGCCAGCGGTTGTTTCGGAGTTGCGGAAATCGACCTGGAAGCACTGGCTGATTTGACTTGTACCGTGGAAGTAATGGCTGAAATATCTGCCAATGGCGCTGCAGACGGCACAGTAGAAGTTGTTACAGAGGGTGGCTTGCCACCGTATACTTATGAGTGGGAGGACGGAACAACTACTGCGTCTATTGAAAACTTAAGCCCTGGTACTTATTCCGTTACTGTTACTGATGCCAATGGAAATACTACGGCTTGTTCGATTGAATTAGCAGAAGCACCGGAGATCTGTATTAATCTGGATGATCCGGGAAGAATTGGTTATGACCAGGCGCTTTGCGGCCCCGGTAATGACCCAGCGCCATTGGTAAATCTGGAATGGCCAAGTGGTGGAGAAGGCGAAGTTGAATATTTATGGATGAAGACCACAAAACCCGGGCCGTTTAATCCAACGACCTGGGATATGATCCCGAATTCCAACAGTCCCACCTATGATCCGGGGCCCATTTACGAAACGACTTATATTGCGCGTTGCGCCCGTATTGTTGGTTGTCCCTTCTACTTAGAGACCGATATCATCACCCTCGAAGTTTTGGATGTGGCAGTGGCGGAGTTTGTTTCGGCGCACGTTCCGGTTTGTTTGAACGAGCCGGTTAATTTTGAAGCACTTGACAATGGTCCGGGAGCCACCTACCTGTGGAACTTTGGCACCAATGCTTCCCCGAGCACTTCAACCGATATTGCCGTCGATGTTACCTGGGCTTCCAAAGGAATAAAAAGAGTGTCGTTAACCGTTGAAAAAGATGGTTGCATCTCTTCTAATTATTTGTGGGTAACGGTAACCGACAGCCCGATTTACTGCGGCGATGGATTACAGATCGATGCCGATCCTGAGGAAGAAGAGGAAGAGGTCGTTATTACCTGGGACAAAGACAAGGATACGGATGGCCCTAATCCTGATGAAATCACCGATGAAGAGGAAAAAACAGTTTTTGAAGTAGAAAGAGCTTCGGCAGATGGAATATTTATTCCTATTGATAAAGTATACGAACCTTTTGACAGTACAGAAACGACTTATAAGTACCGGTACGTAGATCGAAATCCATTAGAAGGCATTTCTTACTATAAGATCAATTACATCGATCGCTGGCGTACTCAAATAGAGTCCAATACCGCGGATGTCCAAATGTTTGATGAAGAACTAGGGGACATATTTGCTTATCCGAATCCTTTCTTTCAGATCTTTACGATTGAAAGGGTAGATTTTCATACGGAGGATCCCATTACCCTGGATATCCGTTCGGCTTCGGGGCAGCATGTGATCATGACCGGTTTGTCTAAGGAGGAACTACGGAAAAAGATCGATATGGACCTTTTCCCTTCCGGGGTATATTTTGTTCGGGTATATAAGGAAGATGAGGAACTGACTACTTTCAGCTTGGTTAAGGCTAATCATTAAAAATTATAGATAGAAAGTTTAACCTTACTTCTCGCGTACATTACCCTGATTGCCGGAATGGTAATCAGGGTAATTCATTTTAACTTTTGAAGATACCAATTCGACAAGTTTACTACCTTTCTAATAGATTAACCGTAGTGTTTAAAGCTTATTTCTTAACACGATAAAAAACTATCCAGACTTTTGTATTAGTAGAATTTTTTTATATTTGCGTTTGACGACAATTTATCTTATTTACTTAATTGACAAATCATCTTTTCATGAAAAGACAACTTCTACTTGCCTTATCAGCAATGTTAGTAGTCTTTGGACTGAATGCTCAAAAGAGTGGCGTAAGCTACACGGATGAGAATTACACTCCAAGTGATGCTAATGTTGAATCTAGCCTTACCATCAATTCTTCGGATGGTGCCTCTATTGCCTTAGAAAGCCAAGATGCCTTGGTTACTTGCACGGGTGATAATATTGCTGTTTTCGAAGATTTTTCCAACAACCTCATCGGTCCTAATTTTGTATCAGGCTGCGGCCCTGTTATTGACAGCGAAGTAGCTGATGCTTGTTTTCCTGAAGGTGGTGTTGAAGATGGTTTTACCATTAGAAATATTGACAATGGTGACGGTGTCGATGAGCTAGTGATCCTTACCACTGGCTTTTTGGGTGTGCCAGCTGACTACGTTGGTCCGAACCTGTTTGCAGATGACATGACGATTTCTTTTGACAACCCTTCCGAACAAGTACAGTTTGACCTTATCGGTGATCCTGGCGATGTCGTAGATGTCGAAGTGTATGATGCCAATGACAATTTATTGGTGGCTGCTACGGTAAATTTACCGGGTTTAAGTCTTCCAACGACTGTAACCGTTACTGCTGTAGGAAATATCATCGATAGAATAGATATTCTCGACAATAGCCCTTTTGCGGGACAACTAGTTAGTAACCTTTCTTTCTGCGCTCCTCCTCCCTGTGTAACTTTCTTTGACGTTACGGCGGAGTTTGGTGCCAATACACAGGTAATTGTAGGTGGTGAGTTTGCTGCTAACGCAGACTTCGATCTTCCTG
>CAZHNG010000347.1:0-6974 GCA_964533785.1 uncultured Saprospiraceae bacterium
ACTGATCTTTCGCAAGCGAAAGATTTGGAAAATTGATAAAAATTAGTAGGGTTTATATCTTGTAGTTCAAAGGAGCTAAAGATGAAAGACCCAAAATTACTTGACTTGTATTCGGATTATCTGTTGGCCTCGTTTCGCATGGCGACGGCTACGGGCTTATCCGAATTGACTGATCAGGCGTTGAGCCATGATAAAATCAGTCGATTTTTAGGACAAGAAGCCTTTACGGCTAAGGATTATTGGTATTGCATCAAGCGTTTGGTGCGTAGCGTTGAGCATCCCGATGCGATCATCAAAGTAGATGACACCATTGAGGAAAAGCCTCACTCTACAGAAAATGAAGTGATCTGTTGGCACTGGGATCACTCCAAGAAGCCGAAGGCAGGGCATACCAAGGGGATCAACATCCTCAATTTCCTTTATCAGAGTCCACTGGGTATTGAACTACCCCTTGCCTTTGAGATTATACGCAAATCAGAGGAATATGTGGATTCCAAAAGCGGCCAAGTTAAAAAGCGTAGTCCTCGTAGTAAAAATGAGATGCTTCGCGACCAGCTTTTCGCAGTGACCAAATACAATCGAGTCCCCTATCGCTATGTGGTGTGGGACACCTGGTTTTCGGCCAAGGAAAACTTTGATTTTGTGCACTTCAAGCTGAAAAAGCACTTCATCGGCGCCCTGAAGAGCAACCGCAAGGTGGCTCTGAGTATGGAAGACAAGCTGGAAGGTAAATTCCACCGAGTCGACGGACTAGAACTACAAGCAGGCCAGGCCATTACTGTTTACTTGAAAGGACTGGATTTCCCGGTTCAACTCGTCAAACAGGTCTTTACCAACCAAGACGGCTCAACTGGGGACTTGTACCTGGTTACCAACGATCTGGATTTGGATGCCCCAGCCATCTGCACGACCTACGAAACACGATGGGGAGTGGAGGTATTCCACAAATCACTCAAGCAGAATGTGGGCTTGGAAAAATCCCCCACTAAGCATGAGATCTCCCAGTGTAATCATGTTTTTGCCGCCATGATTGCCTGGACTAAACTGGAACTGCTGTCTTTAAAAGAGCAGACCAATCATTTTGCCCTAAAAACCAAAGTCTATGTCAAAGCCCTCAGAGCAGCTTATCAGGAGGTACAAAGACTAAAAGCCTTTGTACCCAAAATCGATCAGCATGATCTGGTACATACCCCTCTTTTGAGGTAGGGCTAATTAATTGTTCATGCGAGTAGCTTTTTTAGTGCCTGGCACTAAGTGCAATAGCTATGCATAAAATGCTGTATACTTTATATACTGCTATATCTTTCAAAAATCATAATCTTTCGCTTGCGAAAGATCAGTTAAAGTACAACAATTTTGTAAAATCCCTAGTAACTACCAAATTTATTTGGCAAGATCCTATAATATAGACTTTGGACGCTAGACAGAACAACAGCAACTCTTGATGATCAGTAGGCGGGGATATCAGACCGCATGAGATTAGAGATGAGTACTGACGGTACCATCAGGAGTGTGTGGACTATCAGTAAAATAATTCTGCTTAGAGGCTGTTATCTGGCGTCAAAAGTCAGTCTTCTCAATTCTTAACTTATTCCACAAACAACAACATTCCTTTCAAATAACTTCCCTCTGGGTGAAAGATATTGACGGGATGATCCGCTCCCTGATCAAGGTAGTGCATAATACGGACGCGACGATCGGCTTCCAGGGCCGCCGCAGTGACGGTGTTGTAAAATAGGGTTTTATCAACTACCTGAGAGCAGGAAAAGGTGGCTAAGAGCCCGCCGGGTTTTACTTTTTTTAAGGCCAGGGCATTCAATCGCTTATACCCTTGTACCGCATTGTGGCGCTTGCGCAGGTTTTTCGCAAAAGCAGGAGGATCCACAATGGTCAGATCGTAATCGGGGCAAACCTGCAAGAATTTTAGAACATCGCTAGTGTGGGAATGGTGCCTGGATTGATCCAATTGATTGAGCAATATGTTTTTTTCTAAAGTTTCGATAGCACTGCTGGAAACATCAACGGAATCTACATAACTAGCCCCTGCCTTTAAAGCATAAACGGAGAAGCCGCCGGTATAGCTAAAGGCATTCAATACTTTTTTGCCTTCTGCAAATTGGGCTATTAATTGTCTGTTCTCTCTTTGATCCAGGAAAAAGCCGGTCTTTTGTCCTTTTTCCCAGTCGATGTGAAATAAATGGCCATTCTCCAAAACAGGGCTTTGGGGATTATTTCCTAGGAGGTAACCGTCTTCTCCGGTAGCGGCAAAATTGCCCGGTAGGGTAGCGGCACTTTTATTATAAATAGCCTTCAGTTTATCCTGGTAGGTGTGTTGTAAGGCGGTGCTGATCTTCTGCAAAGCATAATACATGCCAATGGAATGGCATTGAATTACCGCAGTATTGGCGTAAACGTCAATGATCAGACCCGGTAGGCCATCTCCTTCAGCGTGGATCAGCCGGTAACAATTGGTGTTGGGATCGTCGATGATGCCAATTGCTTTTCGATAGTTAAAAGCAGCTTCAATTTTCCTGTTCCAGAAATCCTGATGGTCATTAGTTTTGTCAAAGGAGATAATTCTCACGGCGATACTACCTTCATGATAATGGCCGATACCCAGAAAACGGTTTTTCTGATCGACTAATCGGACGGTATCCCCATCGTGGATGTTTTCCTCTTTACGGGCAATGGCACCGGAAAATACCCAGGGGTGGTAGCGCTTAATGGCGTCGGCCTTTTTGTCTCTGATGACTATTTCTTTAAGTTCTGACAAATTGTTGCTGTTCACTTGTATTTTATTCCGTTAGTTATTTAAATGTATTGCTCCTTTAACTTGGGGGTAGTGTTTCTCGATTTAATGGTTTGAAGCTTTGTTACTATGGTTATGGGGTTATACGGTTATGTGGTTATACAAAATACGCTCTTTATCCCAAGATAACTTTAAAACTTAATAATCACTTAAAGCTAAAATCGAATCCCCCAAAATTTAATAGCCATACACCTCAGAAACTAGTTTCTTTCAAGGGAGAAAAAATAACCGTATACCTCCTTGTCTCAAAAACTACCCATAAGCTACTTCCAACACATCCACAAAATAGCGGGCGTAATGAACCGTTATTCCTTCTTTGATATAATCCGGTAGTTCTTCGAAATCCTTACGATTGTCTTCCGGAAAGATCAGCTCTGTGATCCCTACCCTGCGCGCAGCGATGGTTTTTTCTTTCACCCCACCGATGGGCAATACCCGTCCGGTCAAAGTTAACTCCCCTGTCATAGCAATGCCGTCTTTGACTGGTTTGTCGATGGCGAGTGAGTACAATGCCAATGCCATGGTAATTCCTGCGGAAGGACCATCCTTAGGTGTAGCCCCCGCAGGTACGTGCAGGTGTACTTTATTTTCATCATAGAAATGATTGGGTTTTTCTTGTTGGCTAAGTAAAGACCGGACGTAGCTGTAAGCAATTTCGCTTGATTCTTTCATGACATCTCCTAATTGCCCGGTTTGTTTGAGACCGGGACCCTTGCTTTTAATGGCAGTAGCTTCGATGTACAAAGTTGCTCCGCCCATGGAGGTATAAGCCAGGCCAAGTATTACGCCTGGTTGTGGTTTGTCGTATAATTTTTCGGTTCTAAAAATCGGTTTTCCTAGGTAATTCTCAACAATGTCAGCATCAATTACGAAATGCACTTCTTCGTCTTCAGCAAGTTTTAGGTTGGCTTTCCGAATGATCTTTCTGATTTGCTTTTCCAGGTTGCGGACCCCTGCTTCGCGTGCATATTTATCGATAATGAGCTTGAGGGCGTCATCCGTAAATTCAATCTCATCTTCGGCGAAGCCTTGTTCTTTCAGTTGTTTGGGGACAAGGTACCGTTTAGCGATCTGTACCTTTTCTTCGAGTATGTATCCTGCCAGGCGGATAATTTCCATCCGGTCTAGCAGAGGGCCGGGAATCGTATCCAATTGATTAGCCGTAGTAATGAACAATACATTCGATAAGTCGTAAGGCAGATCCAGATAGTGGTCGAGGAAGGCCGTATTTTGCTCCGGATCAAGCACTTCCAGCAAGGCCGAAGCCGGGTCACCCCGAAAACTGTTGCCGATCTTGTCAATTTCATCCAGCATAATGACCGGATTAGAGGTTTCAACCCGCTTAAGTGCCTGGATCAATTTACCAGGCATGGCACCGATGTACGTGCGCCGGTGCCCCTTGATCTCTGCTTCATCCCGCATGCCTCCGACCGAAAAGCGGAAGAACTTTCGGCCCAATGATTCTGCTACCGACTTGCCGATCGAGGTTTTACCTACTCCAGGAGGGCCTACCAAGCAAATGATAGAGCCGGCGATTTTTCCTCTTTTTATGATTGTACTTAGAAACTCTAAAATGAGATCTTTTACTTCATCTAAGCCGTAGTGGTCACGGTCTAGTATTTCCCTTGCGTGTTTGATGTCATTGTTATCTTCGGAGTAAATACCCCACGGCAGCTCCGCAATGGTTTCGAGGTAACTACGGGTTACGTTGAATTCCGGTGATTGTACATTGAGGGTTCGCAATTTATCCAGTTCCTGTTCGACGGTTTTCAACACTTCATCGGGTAATTCTTTTTCTGCCAGCTTGCGTTCGATCTTCTCCACTTCGGATTCTCCCTCTTCCTTTTCGATACCCAACTCTTTTTTGATCGCCTTTAATTGTTCGCGCAGGAAATATTCTTTTTGTTGTTTGTTGACCTTCTCTTCGATCTGTTTGCTGATGCGCTGTTGTATTTTGGCAATTTCCAGCTCTTCTTTAACTAATCGAAGCAATAGTTTGGCTCTTTCGTGGTGGTCAAAGGTTTCCAATAGTTCCTGTAATCCTTCTGCATCAGTGGAAAGTAGGTTGCTGATGACGTCCATGGTGGTACCAGGGGCATCGTAGTTGAGTTGAGCAACGACCATATTGACCTGCTCCTTGAATAGCGGATTGAGTTGCAGCAATTGTTTGATCTCAGAACTAATAGCCATCATGTAGGCGCGTAATTCCGCATCGGGTTTATTTTTGGGTTCGTTGTGGTATTCAACATCCCAGATAATGGAGGGTTTCAGTTGAACGGTAGATTTGTAACGAAACCTGGATACCCCATGTCCCAGTACCTGCACGGTATTCGGTGCGATCTGGTTGATCCGCATGATTTGAAATGCCGTACCTACATCGTAAAAATCAGACTGGGTATAGTCTTCTTCATCATACTCTCGCGTAAAAACCAAACCGATATAGCCATCCGCTTCTTCCATGGCTTTGTTGATCACGTCGATCTTATTTTTTCCGGTAAAGGTCATGGGAATGGTTAATGCCGGAAAAGCTGGTCGCTGGGTTAGAGGTAGAATATGCAGGTGTTTGGGGAGTACATTTTCCAGAATTTGTAACTGGCTCTCGTCTTTGTATTCCTGGGGATTATTATAATCTTCTATGTTGTCTTGTGAAATTTCGTTAAAGATATTTTCTGTTGACATAGCGACTTATTTGGTTCTCAAATGGTAATGTTGTCAGGGAGTAAATAGTTCAAAGGAGTTGAGGGGTGGTTCTTCTAGCACGAATCTTCCAAATAACAAGGATTAAATTTTTTTATCACTACGTAATGCTAAATTTAAATCCATTTAATCCAATGGTAGTAATGTAAAGATTGTTATTTTTATCTAAAATAACCACTTTAACTTATGACATCTGTAACCCGTCAAAACCTAATCGACCAGCTAAGAGCCGATGAACCCACCGCCATCAAAGAACTTTACCAGAACTGTTTTAAAATTTGTGCTCAGTTTGTTTTGAACAATGGAGGTTCTCTGGAGGATGCTCGTGATAACTTTCAGGAAGCACTGTATCGTTTCATTAAGCAGATCCGTAAACCAGATTTTGAATTGAAGCGTGATGTAAACAGTTATTTACTGACCATCAACCGGAACCTGTGGATCAAGCAAAGGCAAAAAAAGCAACATTTAAATGTAGAAGATATTGACTTTCAATACGCAGAACCCGCCAACGTCGAAGAAAAAATGGTTCAGCAAGAAGAAGTTCAGGATTTAAGGCAAAAAATTATGCAATTGCCTCATAGTTGCCGGCAAATTATTATCCTGTCTTTCTACGATGAATTGAAGGATGCTAAAATTGCAGAGTTAATGAAATATAGCTTACAATTTATACGCCAAAAGAGGAGACGGTGCATCCGTTATCTCCGGCAAGTTTATTCCTGACCTTCTGATTGACAACGGGCCAGAGCGTGAAGGAAATAGCACTATTAGTAAAGATATTTTTTAAGGAAATGACAATTATTGAATCTTCTTCTTACTAAAGATTCCGAATTATTTTTGATATTTCGGTTTGATTTGGTACACTATTGAATTACTTCTAAAGTGAAATTACCGTTGTGGCCAAGGACAAACTTAGAGATACCATCAAAAAAGTCGATCAAGAGTTGGAAGAAGAAGGGTTCTTTGACACACTAAAAGTTCGTAAAAAACGACTCTGGGTACCTTTTACTATTGTTGCCTCGTTTTTGGTACTTGTGGCTGGCTGGTTCTTTTTTGGGCAACCCAATATTACGTCGCCTGCTCGGGTACTTGCCTTCAACGATATTTCCGGCTTTACTCCAAGCCTCCGTGATGATGCATCCCAGGCTTCCGATCTAACCGCTGCAATGCTGTCCATCCAGCATGAAAAATACATTGCAGCCAGACGCCTGCTCATGCCTTTGATCCAAAAAGAAGAAAATTTTTCCAAAACACATTTGTATTTGGCCTTTACGGAATACCGAATTGGTAATTACAATAGTGCCCGCTCCCTTTGTGAACGCATTCTCAACCAGGCACCAAAAGAAAATACGGATTTAATGCAGAAAACAGAATGGCTGCTCGTGTTTATTCAATTAGAATCAGGGGAAAATGTAATCCCCTCTCTGAATAAGATTGCCGAAAAACAAAACCATCTTTTTGCACAAGAAGC
>CAZHNG010000348.1:0-6953 GCA_964533785.1 uncultured Saprospiraceae bacterium
TTACGTATTGGAGCAATAAAATGCAGGTTGCTATTCCGGCTGTCAGGCCACCGATCAATATAACTGATTGAAAACCATTCTTCCTTAAATTACGTAAATTAATCTTCAGAAAGTTGATAAACATGATGTGATGATTTTTTTCTCCGTTAATAAGTTAACGATCGTAATTCATTCTTGTCTTATAGCATCGACAGGGTTCATCAAGGCAGCTTTAACCGATTGAAAACTAACAGTAATCAAGGAAATAACAAGAATAATCAAGGCAGCTATAACAAAAATCCAGATAGACAAATTAGTACGAAAAGCAAAGTCTTTCAGCCATTCTTTCATAACATACCACGCAATGGGTATTGCTACGACGGATGCGATCATTACCGGGGCGGTGAAGTTCCTAATTAGAATAAGAACAATGTTGGCCACACTAGCTCCCAGAACCTTTCTCATACCGATCTCCTTTTTCTTTTGAGCTGTAGTCAAGGTAGTTATTCCTAATAAGCCCAAACACGCAATCAATATGGCTAATGCCGTAGCATAACCTAAAATACTGCTCAATTTCTGCTCCGATTGGTATTGTTGATTAAGGTCCTCGTCCATAAATTGAAAGCTGAATTGTTTCCCTGGTACTAGTTTTTTCCAGGAGTTTTCAATATCAGCCAGGATTTCGTTCAGGTTTTCCCCTTTTAATTGAAATGTAAATTTTGGAATGGGTGGGTCGATAATGCCGTGATCGGATGCCGAATTGATTAACGGAACAAAATCAGTAGTCATGACCAAAGGGCCTACTGGATCATGTAAAGAAGCAAAGTTAAAATCTTCAGAAACTCCGATGATCCGAAAGTCGGTAAAGGGTTCTGGCAGGGGCTGACCGATAGGTCTTTCTAATTCCCAGGCCTCAATAAAAGCCTGATTGACAATAACACCTCTTTTATCAGTTATATTTTCTTTAGAGAACTTTCTGCCCGACAATAATTTTATTTTCATGACCTCCAGATAATCATATCCAATTTGCTGAACCCGAAACTGTCTGAATCTATTAGAATTTCTATCAGTGAATCCAACCTGTAACCATCCGGGCGTACCGAAAGTGTGAGAAGAAAGCAACACATTACTTACACCTTTGCCTAGTAAATCATTTTTTAATCTTTCTTTGACTGCTATTGCTTCCTCCCAATGATCGGACAAGGGTTGATTAAATCTACCAAAGGGCACAATGACCAATTCATCGGTGACATATCCCAGGTTTTTATTTTGCAAAAAACGCATTTGTTTTTGCATCCCTAAAGTGCAGGTAACGAGAATGATTGAGAGTACAAATTGGAATCCAATTAAGGTTTTAAGAATCTTGTGTTTATCCGTTCCAATTTTAGAGCTTATTCCTTTTACCGCTTCAATGGGAGCAAAACCTGAAAGGACTAATGCCGGGTAAACCGAAGACAACAATCCGATGATCATCGCTAAACCTATGCAAAACAATATATTCGTAATGTTAAACGAGAAGGATAATTGTCGATCCGCCAGATAATTAAAAGAAGGAAGCAATACCAGACTAAGCAAAACTCCAATAGCTAAAGCTAAAAAAGTAGTTAAAACTGCTTCGCTCCAAAATTGAATTCGCAATTGCCATTTAGTTGCTCCAGTAACCTTCCTTACTCCGACTTCTTTCGCCCTGGTTACCGATCTCCCGATTGACAGAACTGTAAAATTGATGCAGGCTAATATTATTATCAATAAAGCAATGCTCCCTAAAATATAAGGATAACGGGCATCGCTGACCGCAACAATGCCCTGAGGAATTTCATTGTTTAAATGGATATCAGAAAGCGGTTGAAGTCCAACCACATATTCCCCCGGCCCATAAAAATCACTTACTCTATCATCAATAAAAGTGGCAATTTTGGAGTTTAATTCCTCTACATTCACTTGAGGGTCTATTTGAACGTACGTTTCTCCAAAAACACAGGTCCAACACCTTAAAGTATTTTCTCCGAAAATTTTAAAAGTATTCTGTATTGGAGCCAGAATCTCATATTGAATACTTGAGTTTTCAGGCGGATCGGCAATAATGCCGCTCACCAAAAAGTCTGTCCATTCACCTCCAATTTGTAGCGATAGTGACTGACCAATGGGGGCCGTATCCCCAAAATACTTTTTCCCAATTTTTTCGGTAATAACAATCTGATTTAAATTGCTGAACACCTGATCTTTTTCTCCTAACTTTAAAGGAAAATCGAATATTTGTAAGAAGGAAGAATCCACGTAATGCACCTCCTCCTCTTCCAGAAAATTTTCCTTTTGGATTAAATTGTTAAATATTAAATAGCGAACGGTTTTTTCTATTTCTGGAAAGTTATTTTCCAACTCTGGCCCCAGCAATAAAGGAGTTATACTATTAAAAATCAATTCTCCCTTAATGTGCTCTTTAACCCAGGTGCGGTAGATCAGCTTTGAGTTAGAATGAAAACGATCAAAAGACCATTCATTTTTTACATATAGAAATATCAGGATCACTACGGCAGTGCCAATCGACAACCCGATAATGTTGATCAAAGAAATAAGCCTTTCTTTGAATAGATTTCTAAATGCTATTTTCAGATAATTTTTAAACATGTCTACCGGATCTATGGTCTCGAACGACTTCTGTTCATTACCTTGTTTGATTGATTATCGAACGCTTAAAATGTTATGTCAAAAGTCCAGACCTTAAACTAAGTGTAAAAATCTATCACTCCGTAAAGGCTCTAATAACATGCCAAAAGAATCAAGTATCTGATTACCAATACTTAACACACAAATAGCCCTAGCCATATCCTTCAATTATCCAAATTCGCACAACTTGACGTCCGAAAGTGAACACTACAGTAGCAGTTTATGCATGAATCAAACATCTTAACTTACGCTTATTTGCCCATTAGTCCTACTTTATGGCGTTCAAACAGATTGACTTCTCGTCCAAAAGCAAAGTCTCAGATACACCTAACGTTACCCTAAGATTTTGAAAATCAAGAGAAACACCATATATTGTATTGAAAATAAACCCCTAACCCCCATTTGATTTAAGTAAAAATGAGAAAACTACAATCCCTCGTCTTAAGCGGGCTGGTCTTTATGATCTTAGCCGGTTTTTTTCATGCCTCCAACCGAACGACCATTTCCGTTCAATTTCCGCTTTCCTCGTCTGCCATTCCCGAAGAAACAGCCTTTTCCGATCCGCCCGAGTTGTTGCCGGATTCTTTAGATGTTGTTTTTGGTACCTATCAGCGGTGGAAAGGTGATTTTGACAGTATCCTTATCCGTCGGAAAATTAGGATCTTGGTTCCTTACAGTAAAAACTTCTTTTTCCTGGAAGGTAGTGAAGGGAAAGGGTTGGTCTACGATGCCATGCAATTATTCGAGAACTACATCCACCGGCAAACGGGCGTTCGGGTAGCTGCGATCATTATCCCCGTAAGAAGGGATCAACTATTGCCTGCCTTGACCGAAGGACTTGGCGACGTCGTTGCGGCCAATCTGACCATAACTCCCCAAAGATCAGAAATGGTAGATTTTACCGCCCCCATCTACCGAAATGCGCACGAATGGGTGGTCAGCGGCCCCGATGCGCCCCCCTTGGATAGCCTGGAAGACTTAGCCGGTCAAGAGATCCACGTACGCACGTCCAGCAGTTTTTACGAGCACCTCAAGCAATTGAGCAGTAAACTGGAAGCGAAAGGAATGGAAGCAATTAATATCCAACCGGTAAATGAGTATTTAGAAGCCGAAAATATACTGGAACTGGTCAGTGCGGGCCTGATCCCGGCTACTGTTGTCGGCGATAATATCGCTATGTTCTGGTCCCAAATGTTGGACAGCCTTACCCTACACAAAGAATTGATCATCCGGGATAGCTGCGACATCGCCTGGGCCATTCGTAAAAACAATCCTAAACTAAAAAAAGTACTGAACGACTTTATCCGGAAGAACCGTAAAGGGACGTTAACAGGTAATATCCTTTTCAAACGGTATATGAGAGACACTGCTTATATTTCCACCTTATCGAAGGAAGCCGTCATCCGTTTCGATACGACCATCGCGTATTTTAAAAAATATGCCCGGCAGTATGATTTCGACTGGTTGATGATGGCGGCGCAAGGATTCCAGGAATCGGGTCTTGATCAAAATGCAAGAAGTCCGGCCGGTGCAGTGGGTATTATGCAATTGTTGCCGAGTACCGCAAGTGACCCCAATGTTGATATCCCAAATATTTGGAATGCGGAAAACAATATACACGCCGGCATTAAATACATGCACTTCATGTACAATCGCTATTTTGCGAAAGCAGATATGGATGCATTGAACAAACACCTTTTCCTGTTAGCTTCTTATAATGCCGGCCCTGCGAAAATCCGCAGGATGCAGCGAATCGCCAAGGCCGAAGGACTGAATCCCAACGTATGGTTCAACCAGGTGGAGCGTATCGCCGCCCGGGAAATTAGCCGGGAACCGGTTCAATACGTCAGCAATATTTACAAGTATTATCTTTCTCTGCGGTATATCAACCGGTTTTTAGAGACTAAGCGGGAGGAAATGGAGTCTTTGGTGAATCGGTGAATTTGTGTGCGGTCAGAAACCGCTTGATATTTCTGCCAAGTATGGAAAACATTGCCGTCACGGCTAAAAAACTCTTGCAATCTTAGATTTTTCGAGATTTTGTCTCTTAAAATTTTTATCGAACCCTGCCGGGCAAACTTGTGATCAAAGGCTTTTACACACCGCTGAAGAACCGCTAAGAAAAAGGAACTTCGCGTTCTTCGTGGTGATTGAAATTGCCCCCAAGTTTAGTGGTCGATACAGCTATGACCTGGAAACTTGGTAGATTTCAGATCAGTTATTTTGTGGTATAATTGGAAAGATTGCCCAATAAGGTCTTACTTATACATAGACTTCACCCCTACCGATTGCCCATTCCTCAATGCATGCGTACATTCTTCCAACCAGATCTTTGCAGCAGCATCGCCACCCGGACGGAGTTCATTGGCTTGACCAAAGTGAGTCATGGCTTCTTCAGTACGTCCATTTTCCAGCGCCGTCACCCCCCGTTCAAACTCCTTTAAAAACGATACGTCGACCTGATCGGCAAAAAAGGGCTCATAAGTAACTAATTCATCGGAAATGCCCCGAAGCGCAATGAATGGTAAGCGCCGGAAGCGAAAAGCTTTATCCTCTTTGAGCAATTCGTAAGTAGTTCGATCAATGAGGGTTTTGCAACCACACTGCGCAGAAGCAGGTTCCAGGCGGGCAGCACGATTAACCGTAGGCCCCAGTACCGTAAAACCAATTTGCTCCGTCGACCCGAAATTACCAACCAGTACCGGCCCCGAACCAACGCCAATTTTCAATTCGTGAAAACCGTCGGGATCTTCGATATTTTCTATTGCATGGGAGATCTTCAGACAACAACTAACGGCCGATTTTGCCACTCGCCGCTGGTATTCCAAAGTCAGTTGTTGGTGCGTAGAAGCTAAGGAAGGCTCTGCGTTCAATAATGCTTTTTGTTGAACGATCAATGCTGATTTTTGCTTTTGAGCTTCTTGTAGAATAGAAGTAAGTTCTGCTTTTCTAGGTAGATTATTATTACCGTTCCGGGTATCAAATTTATTGAGTTCACGTTGAATACTCTTGATGTCCTGATCGATCAAGTCCAATTGATCCAGAAACAGTTTTTGCCGGATATCGTTTAGCAGATCCCAATGCGCTGAAAAATGTCCGCCGACCCACCCCATTACCGCATCTCCCATAAATTTATCGATAACCCCTTCGTGCGTAACCACGATCTCTTCGCGGGCCGTATCCATCACCTGGCGCAATTTCAGGGCAATGCCTTCCACGTCGTCTATCCCCTTCTCCGTTGCCTGGGTAAATCCGCGAATATCAATGAAAAAAACCGTCATCCAGTGATTGTAAAAACGTTCTATTACTTCGGGAGAATGGTAAAACTTCCGTACGATGGCCGGTGAAAAGCATTGCGACAATATCGACCGTTCCCGCCCCAGGCTACGGTCTTTGGCCAGAGCACTACTGATCATTACGCTTACTGCAATTGTAAGCAAAACAATGAGTAACATAATACCTGAAATACGATCCGCCCGGACGTAAGCATCTGAAAGCGACAGGACAATCTCCTGCTCTTCATCGAATGGCGACGGGACGAGCAACACCTCTATTAACGGGCTCAAGGTGCTTTCGGGATTGTAGGCTGCTAATATGGCGTCAAGCTCAGTTTGGGTTTCTGCCGCAGCGACCCGCTGAATTAAATATTGCTTGAACGTTGATACTTCGCTGTGGGTGATGTAGGCACTAGCAAAAATAAAACCAGCTAGCAATAAAGGCACTCCGATGAACAAAGCCTTGTTGAAGGAGGGGGTTTGCCGATCCGTCTGATCCATTTTCAGAAAGGTCAATCCATGCCTGGCCCTAATGGCAGTTGCCAGTCTGGCAACACGGGCTACTTTTGCGAGCCTGGCTATACGGGCTACCCGGGCAATCCTCGCAACCCGGGCTACCCGTGCTGCTTGTAGCTGCGGCCCTAAATTCCCCAACAATTCAAGCGTTGAACCAATCACCGGTAAGGTGCTGATGAAGTCAATCAAAAACCAGGGACTCCGGAGATAACCGCGCCCTAAAATGATGCATTTTGCCCCCAGGTCAACCACGAAAATAAAGTCAATTACCAAATTGACCCATAGCAAAGTCATCATCCATGAACGCGGCACCACCCGGAATAACTCCAGGATGTACAAAACTACAGCAAGGATAGCCAACAACAGGATCGGCTTATTCGTGCGTTCAAGAATGCGTTCAGCGCTGGGTTTTTGGTTGTTTTTTCGAAGCATAAATTAGCATCTAAAAAAGAGGTTGTATCAAATTGGACTTTTGACGCTAGACACTAGACGCTAGATTTTAGACAACAAACCGCT
>CAZHNG010000349.1:0-6950 GCA_964533785.1 uncultured Saprospiraceae bacterium
AATTAGTTAGAATTTTTAGTCTAACTTCTAGAGTCTAGCGTCAAAAGTCTAGGAATAAATAGAATAAACAAAAAGTATGGGAGTACAGAATGTACATGCTCCGTTAGGAGGTGATGATATGCACAGTTTTGTCCGGCAATTACTCAGTGATGTAAGGGCTTTTGAGTATATGTTGGAAAACAATTGGTTTGAGGATGACACTATCCGCATTGGCGCTGAACAGGAAATGTTTATAGTGGACCAGAGAACTTATAAACCGGTGCCAATTGCCATGGAAGCCTTACAATTGATGAAAGAATACCCATGGGTAGAGACCGAACTGGCCAAATTTAACCTGGAGATTAATTCCACGCCCAGGTTATTCCAGGGTCATTGTTTTCGGGAATTAGAACAGGAAACACTTGAATGGCTCGATATCATCAGGAAAAATGTACGGAAACTGGGCGCGGAGGTTGTATTAACTGGAATACTTCCAACATTACGGAAGTTTGACCTGGAACTTCACAATCTTACGCCCAAACCCCGCTACCGGGCGTTGATTGATGCGATTAACAGCCAGCAAATTGGCAATGCTTATGAATTGCGTTTGATCGGAATTGATGAGTTATTGGTCAAGCATGATTCACCGCTTATTGAAGCTTGTAATACGAGTTTTCAGGTGCATTTGCAGGTGCGGCCGCAGGATTTTGTGAAGCTGTATAACATTGCCCAGGGGTTAACTGCACCGCTGATGGCAATAGCGGCTAATTCGCCGATCGTTTTCGGTAAGCGGTTGTGGCACGAAAGCCGCATTGCTTTGTTTCAACAGGCGCTGGATACCCGTTCTACTCATAATCACATGCGGGAGCGTAGCCCACGGGTAAGTTTTGGCAATGGTTGGTTGGAACACTCGATCATGGAAATATACCGGGAGGATATCGCTAGGTTCAGAGTACTCCTTGGTGGCGACAGTGGCGAAGACGCCTGGTCTATGATTCGGGAAGGAAAAGTGCCAAAACTCAGGGCATTGCAAATCCACAATGGTACGGTTTACCGCTGGAACAGGCCGTGTTATGGTATCAGTGAAAATGGTAAACCTCATTTGCGCATCGAAAACCGCGTATTGCCTTCCGGACCAACGGTGATTGATGAAATGGCCAATGCCGCCCTTTGGCTAGGGGCTATGGTCGGTATGTCATTGACCATTGATGATATCACCCAGCATTTTTCCTGGGAAGACGCCAGGGATAATCTGACAAAAGCGGCCAAAATGGGGATTGATTCTACTTTTACCTGGTTTGGAGATCAAAAGATCGGGGCATGTGAATTGATCCTTCGTGAAATTTTACCGCTCGCACGGAAAGGCTTGGAAAATCAACAGATAGCCGCAGAGGATATTGATCGCTACCTGGGCGTCATTGAAGAAAGAGCGAAAAAGCACATGAACGGAGCGCGTTGGCAATTAAGAGCTTATTCAAAACTGGTCAAAGAAGTGGGGAAAGACGAAGCTTTAAGTGCATTAACCGCCAGTATACATAAAAATCAGAGCCGGGAAACCCCTATCCATGAATGGCCTATGCCTTCGGCGGATGATCTGGATGAATATATGCCGGGTAGTCTGTTAGTGGAAGAATTTATGGAAACAGACCTTTTTACCGTTCATAAAGATGATATTATTGAGCTGGTAGCTCAGCTAATGGATTGGCGAAATATTCGTTATATGCCGGTAGAAGATAAAAAAGGTAATTTGTGCGGATTAGTGACTTCTCAGCATTTAATACGTCACTTTATTGAGAATCCTCGATTTGCTAAAAAGCATGCTGCGACGGTAGAGGATATTATGATCCCTTTTGACCAGGTCATTACTATATCTCCCGATGCCACTATAGGCGAAGCTGCAAGGTTGATGCGAAAAAATAACATCGGGTGCCTGGCAGTAGTGAAAGAAACCGAACTTATTGGTATGATCACTGAAACGGAATTTCTGCGAGTTTCTAACCGGTTGATCGAAAGAAACCATTAGAAATTAGTAGAACAGCTTCATTTTTTGTTTGCTCACATACTCTTGGTGTTCAACTAGTATGATCACCAAATACTTGTAGGCTAGCATCTGGAATCTGCGGGCTTACTTAAAGTATAGAAAATACACTTATTGTTAATAGACTAATATTAGCATATCGTTCGTTAATTCAATATTCAAGGAGAAAGCCAAAAACAGCAAAAGCATGAGAAATATCTTTTTTATTATTGCAATTTTCTCACTCCCCATAGTCCTTAGTGCGCAAAATAATATTTTTTATACCGTGCAGATCGGGACCTTTTTAGATGCCAAAAAGCCAGACTTTGAGCAGTTGAAACCGTTGGGATTTGTTTATGCAAAGCCCATGCGGAATAATCTCTACGAAGTTTATATTGGTAATTTTGAAACGCGGGCAGCGGCTCAGAAAATGGTCAATAGATTAGCTGACCTGGGATACAGTAATGCTTTTGCCCAAGAAAAATTTCTGGGAGACGGTGAAACCGTTACGGTTATTCAAATCGCTACTCGCGCCCTGAATCAAGATCTTGATTGGGAAAAATTCCTGGCAACGAGTGAAGACTTGTACGTCATTATCAGCGAGGATAAAGTGAAAATTATCGCAGGTATTTACAACAGTGTCGATGCTGCAAAACAGCAGTTACCAGCTGTCCGCAAAAAGGGCTTTGGTGATGCTTTTATCAAGAAAGTCAATACGGTTTTTCTTCATCGTGTCGGCCGTTTTGAACTAGAAGGTGTAAAACAACCTTTGATTCCCATTACGATCAGTGATAATCCTGACCGCAGTCCACGGTACAACCCTAATATACCAAGTGACATTCCGACCAGTGCCGAGGCTACCGGAGGTAGAATTCCGTCTGGTGAAGTGATCAGGCCTAAATCTCCTAATATCAGTGTGCCGTCCGTTAATGTAGACGCAAATCTTCCCGATATTCGCACAAAAGTGAAAAGAACCTCAGCGTTGGAGTTACAAAGGGTGCTGAAACAAGAAGGACACTACAAAAGTAGTCTTGATGGATATTATGGCAATGGCACCCGCACCGCCTATGATAAACTAAAGAATCAAAATAGAGAGTTTATAAAGTATGCTGTGTTGGCTAAACACATGCAAACACCAGAACAAAATACTGCAGATCTTCCCCTGCAAAGTTTAATTTCGAACTTAACCGAGGAGCAAGACCCTATCCAGATGCTGGATAGTTATGATCATCCAATGAGTAAGGCGTATAAAGCATACCTGCTTTTCTATAATTACGGGCCCAGTACCGAAGTGAATTTCCTTATGAATGCTGCTCTCAGAGCCTTATTCGCCAACGGGATTGCTCCCGCAGCACCAGTGAATCCCGATGCCACTTATGCCTATAATGATATGAATCAGGTGGTTTTACACTTGCTGTACATGCATAGTGCTCCTAAAAATCCTTACGTTGCTCCCTGCTGGTTATTTGCAGTGCACCCAAGGGAAACGGCATATGCCAACAATCAATTTGCCCAGTATCCCGATGCTAACTTCCCGACCCAAAATTGCGGGCAGTTCTCATCCTGGGAGGATGTCCGTATTTTACAGGCAATCGCACTGGCTTTAAACCCTGACAAAAAACTGAATACTCTACGTTTGGCTAGAGATGCTACCAGGAGGTCTTCGCTCTACATGTCGCCCGCTCCCTTGAGTTCTTCCGAAATGGAAGCTTTGGAATCCTGGAACAGTTCACTCTGGAAAGGTTTGAGTGGATGGGCATCCAGAGATCCTTTGAATCGAAATACCATGGTGGCTTTGAAAGCTGCCTACTACCAGACCTATGTTCTACTTGAAGATTTTTACATGGACAAAGGGTTAAAAGCCGGTCAGGCCAAGGGTTTGGCGCTGGCAACACTACAAACTATGGTGGGATACCACTTACAACGTTTCCTTGCTTAATCCTAAAAGAAATTTTTTTAGATCTAAAACAAGGAGATGAAGTTAATCGACTTCATCTCCTTTTTTTATGAATCTGATTGAAAATATTCGAACTTCTCAGCTTACGTGGTAGCAACAATGCTTGTCTTCAAAACAAGCTGCGCAAAATCTGTATTCTTTCTTACTATATTTGTGCTTATTTCAATGCAAAAAAGATGAAAAGATATATTTGTTTATTTGGGTTAACCCTGTTTGGTATCGTAGCTGTTCAGGCTCAGGGAGGTTATGTTTTTGGAATTAAAGGGGGGCCAACAGTGGCTTTTCAGCAGTGGAACTCATTTGAAAGAGATCCTCTGTTGAGATACCACGGAGCAGTATTTATAGAATCTTTGGATGACGAACAGTTCACCTTGTTTGCGCAAGCTGGATATCATATTAAAGGGAGTTCAATCTTTTTTCCTGCCTTTGTCAATCAGAACGGCAACCGATTCTCTTCCTTCAATAGAACATTTCAATTCAGGAATGCGTCCCTGATATTAGGGGCCAAGCAAAAATTCGATTTTGGAGTGTCAAATAAACTATTTTACTCCTTCGGGGTACGAGGTGATTATACGATTAGCACCCAATTGAGGCCGGAAGGGGTAGATGAAACTGACCCGTTCTTTTTTATTTATCCCTTTGAGGGATTTGTTAATGAGTTTAACTATGGGATTACGGTTGGTGGTGGATTAGAAGTTCCCTTGTCAGAACTCGTTGGGTTCTCGTTGGAAGCCACGATAAATCCGGATTTCAGTTTACAGTACAACCAGCCCGATATTCCCAATGTCATTGTACCGGGCGTTTCCGGCAACGGTGTTATTGGCGAACGGCGCATTCGTAACATTACGATTGAAGTAACTGTTGGACTCCGATTCTTGAGAAAGATTGAATACGTTGATTAGATTATGATATTACGATCCGAAAACCTCGTTAAGATTTACGGCAAGCGGGAAGTTGTAAAAAATGTTTCCCTCGAAGTTCACCAGGGCGAAATTGTCGGTTTGCTGGGGCCAAACGGTGCAGGCAAAACCACCACTTTTTACATGGTTGTTGGGTTCATAAAACCGAATGCGGGAAGAGTTTTTCTCAATGATGACGATATCACTGACCTTCCAATGTACAAGCGAGCCCAAAGAGGAATAGGTTATCTTCCGCAGGAACCTTCCGTTTTCAGGAAGTTGAGTGTGGAGGACAACATTATGGCAGTCTTGGAAATGACCAAACTTTCGCGGGAGGAACAAGCCAATAAATTGGAAGAACTGATACAGGAGTTTGGGTTGGAGAAGGTACGAAAAAGCAGGGGGGACACCCTTTCCGGTGGCGAACGCAGACGCACCGAAATCGCTCGTGCATTAGCAACCAGCCCTAAATTTATTCTACTCGACGAGCCATTTGCCGGAATTGATCCCATTGCAGTGGAAGACATACAGTATATTGTGGCTAAACTCAAAGTCAAAAATATTGGCATTCTGATCACAGACCATAATGTACAGGAGACCTTATCTATTACCGACCGTGCTTACCTTATGTTTGAAGGGGGGATTTTAAAGGCGGGAACAGCGGAAGAATTGGCCGCAGATGAAATCGTCCGGAAAGTATATCTCGGAAAACACTTTGAATTGCGTCGCAAGAAGATTGATCTTTAATAGCTGGAGATTTAGAACGCTCTTGATCGAAGGGAACATAACGCAAGGATGCGATCGTGTAGTGAACTCTCTGAAGTTTTTGTCAATGTAAGTGTTTAAAGAACTCGGTTGAAAGCTTTTAAACGGGGTATGAGAAAAAATTAGTGGGTCGAAAGCGGTAAGGCAATTAAAAAATAGTACTTTTGACAGGCTTAAAAATTATTTATAAAAGTATTTTTCAATGGAATTTCCTGAAAATTTAAAATACACCAGCGAACACGAATGGATAAGGGTTGACGGTGAGTATGCCTACGTTGGAATTACGGATTTTGCGCAGGGTGAATTAGGAGACCTGGTTTATGTAGAAGTAGAAACTGTAGGCGAAACCTTAAAGGCCAATGACGTCTTCGGCACGGTCGAAGCCGTAAAAACGACCTCTGATCTTTTTATGCCCGTTACTGGTGAAATTGTTGAATTCAATACAGAACTGGATGCTGACGGCAATGACAATCCCGCGATCATTAATGAAGATCCCTATGGCGAAGGTTGGATCATAAAAATCAAGCTAGGGGATGCCGGGGAAGTCGACAACCTGATGTCAGCAGAGGAATACAAAAAAGAGGTAGAGGTAACTGAATAATTTTTTTGTACACGATACACCATTATTTCTTTTTGATGCATCTAGTCAATGTAAGTAGAATAAAAGTATTCTCGCTTCCGATAATGTGGAGTTTGATCATTTTATATCTCTCAACGAAGGGAGGGGTGAACTTTCCTTCTTCGTTTAGCGATTTAATCGAACTGGACAAGATTGGTCATGCTGCTTTTTATTGTGTTTTGACCGTATTACTATATAGGTCTATGCGCGCTATCGAATGGGAAAAGTTCAGTAGTTTTGCATTTTCACTCGTTGTAGCCAGTAGCTACGGTATTTTATTGGAAATTGTGCAATATACTTTTTTTCCAGGCAGATATTTTGAAGTTTATGACATTGTTGCTAATATTATCGGTGCGTCATTAAGTTGGCTAATAATTCGTTATTTTTTCATATAAAAAATCTTTGTCAGTATGGGCAGTATTGCAGACATTAGTATTGCTGGCGGTACGCTCGCTCTGATCCTTGTGGGAATTATCCTCGGTATAATTGCGCTCATCTTTTTGATGAGAACGGTTTATAGCCGGAGATCAGAGAGCAATTTATCCGAGCAGTATGAAGATAAGCCTGTCAAGTCTCCCCTGGAAGGAAGAAATAAGTATCCGGCCGTGAATGTATTCGGTCTGAGCGGTACTTTCTTCAACCTTGGGTTGGCTCTGGCTATCGGCTTAACTATACTGGCGTTTAGTTGGACTCAGTTCGAAGAAAAAATCGTTT
>CAZHNG010000350.1:0-6878 GCA_964533785.1 uncultured Saprospiraceae bacterium
CAATTAGTTAGAATTTTTAGTCTAACTTCTAGAGTCTAACGTCAAAAGTCTAGTACAAATAGAACAATTGAATAAAGTCATTTCCATAGCGCTCACCGCAGTATTACTGTTGCCAATCCTCAGCAAAGTATGGATATTCATTGACTTTAAGATCAACCAGGATTTTATTGCGGAGTTCTTATGTATCAACAAAGATGAACCTATTCTTCTCTGTAGTGGTACCTGCTACTTCAACGAACAATTGAAAGAAGCGGAAGAAAAAGAGCAGTCCCCTCAGTCATCCGTAGAAAAGCCCAAAGTGCTCTACGGAATATTACACTTTTTTGAACTGACTGAGCAGTCTCTTCCTCTCCAAAAGAATGCTACATTAGGCTACCAGGCTCCGTCTTACACCTCATCCTACATCGATGAAGTCTTTCACCCGCCTTCCTAACTGTGATTTGATATCCAGAAAAAAGTTTGATTATGGCTCGTACTCTTGTACGTAGGTCTAATGTTTTTACTACCTCCCGTGAGGTTATTCCTTATACTATTAAATCACAGAAAATGAATATAAATATTGCTTCGATACTTGCTGTGTTTATGGTGGTTAGCGCCTCGTTATTGGCTCAAAAAACCAACACTTTCAGATTATTGGATCAGCAAACATTCCAGCCCATTCAGGGCGCATCATTTCAATACGGGCCGCAATCGGGTATGTCCGACGAAAGCGGCGTCATTACTTTTGAGCATGAAGACGGTCAGATGATGTTATTGTCTCACATTAATTATGGAGAGTGGCAACTTACGGATAGTGAGTTGAGAAAATTGATAAGGGCAGGGGTCTATTACCGGCAAAATGTCACCATCAATTTATATCCCGTAACGATTATCGGAGTGCGTAAGAGCCCGCTTCCGTCGGATCAGATGCAAATGGCCTATCAAGACCGGATGGCGCACGATGCAGCTTCCATTTTAAATCAATCCCCAGCGCTCAACAGTATTCGCAAAAGTGGGAATTATGGTTTTGACCCGGTATTCCGGGGGTTCAAGTATGATCAGCTAAACATTGTTATGAATGGTGCCCAAAGTGCTACGGCAGCCTGCCCCAATCGTATGGATCCACCCACCAGTCAAATGGCTCCCAATATGATGGACCGAATTGAAGTGCTGAAGGGCCCCCATGCTTTACGCTACGGAACCGGCTTTGGCGGAACGATCAATTTTGTTCCAACCCAATTGCGGTTTTCTGACCAACCTGATCTTTACGGAAGAATTTCAACGGGCTATGAGGGTAACGGGAGTATTCTGAGAGGTGAAGGTCTGATTGGCTTTAGCGGACAAAAATATGATCTCGGACTTTTTGCATCCTGGTCGCAAGGGGATGATTACCAGGCTGGAAATGGTGAAACCGTACCAGCCGATTTCCTGAGAGGTAGCTTTGGTGGAAACCTGGGACTGAAACTGGCTGCCAACCAACAATTGAGGGTGTCCGCCCTGTACAACCTGGCCAGGGATGCTGATTTTCCCGCTCTTCCCATGGATTTGCGCACCGATGATACCTGGCTGTTTAATGCCCGGCACGACATCAGCTTTGACCAAGGCACTTTGCAGTCCTGGAATACTACTATTTTTGGTTCTTTCGTCGATCATTTGATGGACAACTTGCTCAAACCTTTGAATCCAAGAATGTTGAATGCAGAAACTTCAGCTCAAACCTACAACTACGGCGGCAGAACAGAAGGTATCTGGAATTTTAACCAGGGTACATTATACGCAGGTGCAGATCTGCGGGTGGAAGGTGCGGAAGGCATCCGTTCCCGTAGTTTTTTAATGGGACCGAATGCCGGTCGTACATTCCTGGATAACGCCTGGCAAAATGGCCGGATCAGTAAGACGGGCTTATTCGCAGAATACCATCTCCATAAAGGAAAATACCGCTTTGTTCTCTCGGGAAGAATGGAGTTGAACCAATCGGATATTAATGAACCGAGCCCTGAATTTACCCAAATCAATGCTGAGACGGAGCAAAACCAGTTCAATCCCAGCTTTAGTCTCGGTGTTTCTCGCAACCTGGCGGAAAATCTTAGGGCCGGCCTTTGGTTGGGCAGGGCACAACGTAGCGGTGGTTTGACGGAGCGGTTTATTAATTTTTTCCCCGTTGGGCAAGACCCTTTTGAAATGTTAGGTAATCCAAGGCTTGATCCGGAGGTCAATAACCAATTGGATCTGACCCTGGAGTGGGAAACCGAACATTCTACCTTGTCGGCCGATGTTTTTGTATCCTATTTACAGGACTTTATTTCATCGGTGATAGATCCCACTTTGCAAGCGCGCCTTCCCATGAGTCCCGGTGTACGGCAATTCATCAATATCGAAGAAGCCTTCAAAACGGGTTTTGAATTGAATTGGAGGCAGGAACTTCCTGCTGGTCTGCAACAACAGGCTGGGGTCGCTTATACCTACGCACAAGATCTGGAAAGAGAAGAGCCCTTGCCGGAAATTGCCCCACTCGATTTTCGCTATACCTTACGCGGTGCTTACCTATCGGAAAGATTGCAGCCGGAGTTGAGCTTTCGCCATGTATTGGAGCAATCCCGCATCTCTCGGGAGTTTGGTGAAACCAAGACTCCTGCATTTACTTTATTGGACGTCAAATGTTCGTATCAGCTTTCTGAGGCCATCAGATTCAGCGCAGGCGTCAACAATTTACTGGACGAAAATTATTACGAACACCTGAACCGTTCGGTGAGGGGTACCAATGATCCGATTTTTGCGCCGGGGCGGAATGTGTTTGGATCGTTGAATGTGGTCTTTTAAAGCGATAAATGTTCCCGGGCTCGCAAGAATTGTTGTTCTAGTTGGTCAAACTTTGCTGCTCCTCTGGCAAGCAGGTACATTTCATCGTTCGCAGACAGAAAAACAGTCGGAAAGCCGGATACTCCCAAAGTTTGGGACAACCTGAACTCTTGTTCTGCTGCTTGGAGGTATTGATCTTCTTTCATGTCAATCACAAACTCGTCGGGGGAAATCCCAAATTCCCCGGCGAGTTTACCATAAGCATCGTATTCCTCAGGCTTCATCCCTTCAAAATAAATTGCTTTTTGTAACTGGGAAGCAAAGGCTAATTGGCTATCCGGCCGGATCGATTTGAAAACACATAAAGCGATAGCTGGTGGTACGGAAGTAAAAATAGCAGTGCCTTCTTTTAGGGTATTATTCAAAAAATTGGAGCCAAACTTAACGCCGGTAGCCTTTTCTACATCCTTATAAGCTCGCGAAATATAACCAGCCACTTCTCCAATTGGTCCTATTCTATTCCCTACTACCATTCCTCCTGAAATAACTTCAACTTTTAAATGGTCGTTGTACTTTTCAACAAATCGTTCCATCGTTGGAGAAAAACCGTAACACCAGCCACAAAGAGCATCATACACATAAACTATTTTCATTGCTATTATCCTTTTTGATTTTTTGTTAAAATTTTGGGCACCCAAAACCCTAATTCACCACAAAGTTATAACTCGCGTCTAATTATATAACAATACAAACTAAAACCGATGTTCCAAAAACTCTATTCCGTTTTATGGTTATGTATAATAACTTTCACTGTGGCTGTTGCCCAGGATGTATCCTTTTCAGGTACTTATCTGAATGGCAGTAATACGATTGGTTTACGTTTCAAACCGGTGGGAGAGGAGTATCACGGCCTCGTCCAAACCAACATGGGAAGTTTTGCCTTCAAAGGATCACAAGATGGCAAAACAATAAGCGGTAAAATATACGCTGCCGATGGCCCCGTCGATTTTTCTGCCACCATGGGAGATTACGCTTTATCATTTACTGCTTTCGGCTATACCGATAACTTTTACAGGACCAGCCCGCAGCATGAACTGGATTATGTTGACCTTACCCAGTATATGGTTGTGCAAGAAGAAAACACAACTACACCGGCGGATCCATCCGAAGATTATGACTACAGCTATTCCCAGCACAATCGCGGTTATGCGACGGAGAAGATGCAAACCTATCCTGATCAATCGGCATCGACGGAAAGCCCCTATCCTGCGCTCAAAGATGCTGAATTGTTCAATTTGGTAGCGGGCACGCAGGTGGTCTTTTATACCAGAACTTCGTATCTCAACGACAATCTGGCCAGTTCGATCACCTACGTCAATTATTGCCCGGACGGACGGTTCTGGATCAACTATGACGGTTCCTTCAGTGTGGAAGGTGCTTACGGCGATAATGCGCAAGGCGCTTCCTACGGACGCAATTCGGGATTGTGGCAGTTAGTGACCTACCAGGGAAAGCCGGCGGTTTTCTTGTCTTTTAATAATGGAAATACTTCCGTTTATCCGATCGATAAGGATTTGATCTTGCAAGGTCGTTGGAGAGTGGGAAATACTAGGTATGCTGTGCAAAGGAATAAGGTGACTTGTGAGTAGGGGGGTAAATCAAAGCAGCGACGTTGCTCCGAGCAACGTCGCTGCTTTGATTTGCATGCTTTGACTGAAAAATTCATCACTTACCCACGCGGTCTTTCCTGGTATTTGCTCAATACAACCGCTTTCAATTCTTTTCTGGCAAAAAATATTCTGCTTTTCACCGTTCCCAGAGGAATATCGAGATGATCCGCAATTTCTTGGTATTTGAAGCCCTGGTAGTGCATCAAGAAGGGGATTTTAATACTTTCATCCAGATTAGCCACCATATTTTTTAACTCTTCCCCTAAGATATTTGACTCCGCCTGGTTGGATATGGCAACACTGCCGGAATTGAGATAATACAGATTTTCGGTAGTATCGATAATAGTATTAGCCTTGGTTTTTTGCCGGTAGTTATTGATGAAAATGTTTTTCATGATGGTAAATAACCAGGCTTTAAGGTTAGTCCCTGACTTAAACTTATCAATATTTTTGTAAGCTCGGAATGCTGTTTCCTGGAATAGGTCTTTTGCCTCCTCGCTATCTTTAGTGAGATTGTAAGCAAAGGATTCCAGTATAGTCGAATATTGATTTAAATTATTAGAAAACTCCAGAGAATTCATAAGTCAGTATTTAAAGGATGAATATTTTGTTTAACTTTTTATTAAACAAAAGACGTTTTGGATGTAAAATTGTTCAAATTAGATGCTGTTTTGTTTTGGTTATTAAGTATAAAAAATTGATTATCAGTAATTTAATTTTTTACATTTTTTTCAAAAAAAATTGAAAATTAGTTTTTCAAATCCAAGCAGCGACGTTGCTCCGAGCAACGTCGCTGCTTGGATTTGACATCAGAAACCTTGATCATCAATCCAACAACCCCACCATCGATTTCTTCAATACCGCAGCCGAATGATGTAAAGCTTCCCGCTCCCCATTACTGAGATTGGCTAACAATACTTTTTCTACCCCATTTTTGGAAACGATGCACGGGACGCTCAAGCATACCCCTTCTAAATCGTATTCTCCCTTCAGCTGGACGGATACGGTTAATACACTGTGGCTGTCGCGGAGGATAGCTCCCACTATGCGAATGAGTGCTTGCCCTACTGCAAAATTGGTAGCTCCCTTGTAATCGATAATGTGATAAGCAGAGTTTTTGACCGCTTCAAAGATTTGCGTACTTTTTTCCGGCCAATTTTCCTGCAACCCATTCGTTTCGACAAACTGTTTAATCGATACGCCTCCCACATTCGTTAGAGACCAGGCGGGGAGTTCACTGTCGCCGTGTTCACCAAGGATATAGGCATGAACGCTTTTAACGTCAATCCCTACCTCCTGACTGATAAAATAGCGAAAGCGGGCACTGTCGAGTACGGTCCCGGAACCAAAGATATGACTGCGCGGCCAGCGGGAGTGTTGGAGGGCGACCTGGGTCAATACATCTACGGGGTTGGTTACGATGACCACCACCGCCCTGGATTGTTGTCCAATGATATCGTCCATGATGCTTTTGATGATACCGGCATTGCGTTTTAAGAGTTCAAGGCGGGTTTCTCCGGGGCGTTGTGCGGATCCGGCGGTGATGACGATTACCCGAGCGTCAGCGTAATCTTTGCTATCTCCCCGCTTGATCGATACCGAAGGATAGTAGGGGAGGCCATGAGCGAGATCGGCCACTTGGCCATCCGCCAGCTTTTGATCCTTATCAATTAAACAAATGGCATCTGCGGCACCACTCTGGGCCAGTGCATAAGCAAAGGTAGAACCGACTGCACCGGCTCCGACAATTACAACTTTACGGGGGGTAGAAAGAATGGATGCCATGGATTTTAATTATGAGTTAATAGTCAAATTTTGGTTGATCACAAAACTAACGTATTATTTGAGCTTAAGTTTATACCAGTTCTCTTACTAATGGTCTAGTTTTCCAATCAATTAATTACCATTTGCCTCCTTGTACAGTAATTCCATTCCGGTAGAAGAACGGGGTTTAAACCCTGGCCAGGTTTCATCATTGGATTTTTGGTTGACGTTGAGGTACTTTTTATAATCTTTTTGCTTAAGGTGTATGCCCAAAAAAGCCGTTACAAAATGCTGATTGATGTTGTTGATGCGCCGTTCATCCCAGGAGGGTTCGGCATAGCGGTAATATTCTTCATAGTTCAGGCCGGGCTGTAAAGCTTCTTTTGGAGGCGGATTGGGGGCTATATTGTGTCGGGCATTGAGATAGGTCAACAGGTATCGATCGGCATTTACTGCACCGGTATAAATAGCTTTGATGCCTTTTTCGTATCCGGAGATATCATCCTGGCTTCCAGCAACAAAAAAGGTGGGTATTTTCAATCCTTTCAACGTTTCTGCATCCCAGATCCCCCTTTCCATTCCCCACGGGGCAAAAGCAACTACCGCTTTTATCCTTGGATCAAAGGATTGCTCGAATTCTTCCCTTTGCATACTCCGTGTAGCCAG
>CAZHNG010000351.1:0-6863 GCA_964533785.1 uncultured Saprospiraceae bacterium
CGGCCGACCGCAACCGCGAGGTGCTGGACGTCACCCTGCGCCGACTAGGCCTGCTCGTCGCGCTGGTCGAACCCGGGAGTAGCGCGCCGTCACCGGGTATTGCTGACTGCGACGTCGTTTTCTTCGATGCGGATGAGGGCCTGGGCGGCGTCTTTGGTGACGCTGCGCCGCCCGAGGCGGCTTATGTGGCACTGGTCGGGCTGGAAGCGCCGGGCCGGCTCGCCCGGGTTGTACGCCAGCGCTGCTGCGGATTCTTGATGAAGCCGATCCGTGCCGCGGGCGTGTTCACCGCCCTTTTCGTTGCTTTCAACGAGTTCGCTCAGCGCCGCCGCGAGGCGCGTGAGCGTGGCGACCTCGTCAAGCGCCTCGCCGGACGGCGCCATGTCACCAAGGCTTTGCTTCGGCTGATGGCGGAGCACGGCATCGACGACGACGAGGCCTATCGCCGGTTGCGCCGCGAGAGCATGCAGCGGCGCATTCCGATCGATGCGCTCGCGCGAGAGCGCGTGGGTGAAGCTGAGGCCGACAAGGATTCCTTGTCCGCTTGACGAGAACGCATTCTGCACAACCACCAAAAGGACAAATCTCGATGAGGAACACGTCTCGACGCTATCAAGGCGGTCTGGCTCTAGCCCTACTAGCTTCGGCGGCTATTGCGGTCGGCGGCAGCGCCCTGGCCCAGGAGGCCATCAAGATCGGTGTGCTGGAGGACCAGTCCGGCGATTTCGCGGCTGCCACTATGGTCAAGGTGCACGCGATCGAGCTTGCTGCCGAAGAGATCAACGCCGCTGGCGGCATCGACGGCCGGCCGATCGAGCTCGTCATCTACGACACCCAATCGGACAATACCCGATACCAGGAGTTCATGCGCCGCGTGCTGCAGCGCGACCAGGTCGACGTCGTCTTCGCTGGCTTTTCGTCGGCGTCGCGCGAAGCCTACCGGCCAATCGTCAACCAATTCAATGGCCTCGCCTTCTACAACAACCAGTACGAAGGCGGCGTCTGCGACGCCAACATGATCGTCACGGGGGCCGTACCTGAGCAGCAGTTCTCAACCCTGATTCCCTGGATGATGGAGACCTACGGCCCCCGAGTCTACACGATCGCCGCCGACTACAATTTCGGCCAGATTTCGGCCGAATGGGTACGCAACATCGTTGACGAACACGGCGGCGAGATGGTGGGCGAGGAATTCATCCCGCTTGGCGTTTCGCAGTTCTCTCAGACCGTGCAGAACATCCAAAGTGCGCAGCCCGACTTCGTCGTCACGCTCCTGGTCGGTGCCGCCCAGGCCTCCTACTACGAGCAGGCGGCGGCCGCTAATGTCGGCCTGCCGATGGCCTCCTCGGTCAATGTCGGCCAGGGCTACGAGCACAAGCGGTTCACCCCGCCGAGCCTGAAAGACATGTACGTCACCACCAACTACATCGAGGAGGTCGACACCCCGGAGAGCGCCGCCTTCCTCGAGAAGTTCCGCGCCAAATATCCCGACGAGCCCTACATCAACCAGGAAGCTGCGAACTCCTACATCGCCATGCATCTCTACAAGCAGCTGGTCGAGCGGGCGGGGACCACCGACCACGACGCCCTGCGCGCGGTGATCGCCGAGGGCGATGTCTGCTTCGACGGGCCGTCCGGCACGGTCTGCCTCGACCCCAAGAGCCAGCACATGTCCCACACGATCTTCCTCGCTCGGGTGACCGAAGACCACTCGATCGAGTTCCCGACCGTCTGGGAAAACATCGAGCCCTACTGGCTGGGCGAAGCCGGCTGCGACCTCACCCAGAACGATCCGAGCGAGCAGTACACACCCTCCAGCCCGCCTCCGGGCAACTGACCAGCTGACGGATTGCCGGGTCGGGCGACGCCCCGACCCGGCCCCTTGCCGCCCGCCATACTCTGCTGATTGGGCAAGACCCGCATGGATTTACTGCCCGCCGCCTTTGCCGTGCTCTATCAATTCGGCGACGCCTTCGCGTTTCTGGTCATCGCCTCCGCCGGCCTCGCCGTAATCTTCGGCATGATGGGCGTCATCAACCTCGCGCATGTCGAGTTCATCATGTGCGGCGCCTATGTGACCGTGGCCGTGGCCCGGCTGGGCGTGCCGCTGCCGCTGGCCATCCTGACCGGTGCCCTCGTCGCCGGGATGATCGGCATGGTGATCGAGCGGCTGGTCATCCGCCACCTCTATCGCCGCACGCTCGATTCGATCGTCGCCACCTGGGGGATCAGCCTAATCGCCACGCAAGGCGTGCTGATCGTGCTGGGCTCCACCATGCAAGGAATCGGCACCCCGCTCGGGAGCATCACCATCGGTAGCCTCTCTTATTCCACCTATCGGCTGGTGCTCATGGGCATGGCGCTGGCTCTCTTGCTCGGGCTCTATTTGCTCTTCTACCATACCCGCTACGGCGTCGTGTCCCGGGCGACCATCCAGGCACCGCACATGGCAAGGGCGCTCGGCGTCGATACCGGCCGCATCTACAGCCTCACCTTCGGCCTCGGTGCCGCACTCGCCGGGCTTGCCGGCGGCCTCTACGCGCCGACCATGACGATGGTGCCCACCATGGGTGCCACCTTTATCGTCGAGAGCTTCGTTACCGTCGTGGTCGGTGGCGCCGACATCTTCCTCGGTGCGGCACCGGCCGCCGCCGTGCTCGCCGTCATCCGCGCCAGCCTGACCGCCTGGCAGGGCCAGCTCTTTGGCCAGATCGGCCTCCTCATCGCCGTGATCATCGTCATCCGCGTCCTACCTGGCGGGCTTTCCGGCTGGCTGTTGAGGACCGGGCGATGAAGGCGCCAGACGAAGGGCTCGAGCTGATCGCCACGACGCCGGCCGAACGCCGCTCGACCCTGGCCATCTGGCTAGCCCGGCTCGAGGGCCCGCAGACGATAGGGCGGGGCCCATTCTTCTGGGCCGCCGTCGTCGTCGCCGTGGTTGCCGCTGCAATATACCCGTTCTTCGTCGACGGCTGGACCGTGGGCAATGCCGCCTACTTCTTCGTCTGGACCTTCATGGCGATGGGGCTCGGCGTCGTCTGGGGTTATTGCGGCGCGCTCAGCTTTGGCCAGACTGCGTTCTTCGGCGTCGCCGGTTACGGCTATGGCGTACTCACCATCAATTTTGGCGCCGCCTACGGCTTCACCATCCTGGCACTCGTCCTCGCCGTGACACTCGCCGGGCTTGCCGCCCTCGTCATCGGCTATTTCATGTTTTACGGGCGCATCAAGGGTGTGTTCGTCGGCATTGTCACCCTTTCCGTCACCCTCGTCTTTTCGACCTTCATGGCGCAGACGGCGGGGCCGCAATGGCGGATCGGCAGCGCCCGGTTGAACGGCTTCAACGGCATGTCCGGGATGGCGCCCCTGACCATTCCCTGGCCGGGCGGGGACATTGTCCTCTATGCCGACATCCCGCTTTACTACGTGCTGCTGGTGCTCACCGTGCTCTGCTATCTCGGCCTAAGGATGCTCTTGAACGCCCCCTTCGGCAATGTGCTGGTGGCCATCCGCGAGAACCCCGAACGTGCCGAGATGCTGGGCTACGACATCCGCGTCTACCAGGTCCTGGCCTTCGGCCTGGGTGGTGCGCTGGCCGGTCTCTCAGGTGCGCTCTATACGGCCTGGGGCCAGTACATCACGCCGAGCAGTATGGGGCTGACCGCCGCCGCCCTGCCGATCGTCTGGGTCGCGGTGGGTGGTCGCAAGGACATCACCGCCACGCTCCTCGGGACGCTGCTCGTGCTCTCGGTCTTCCAGACGCTCACTATCTACGGTAGCCAGTATGCGCTGGTCGCTATGGGCGCCCTTCTGCTGCTCACCGTGCTGCTGGCCCCGGAGGGCGTGGTCGCCACCTCTATGCAGGCCATCGGCAGGCTGCTCGGCCGGAGGCAGCAGAGATGACGGCGATTCTGGAGACGAAAGAGCTCGACAAGCGCTTCGGCGGTGTGCGGGTCGCCCAGCACATCGACTTCAGCATGCAGCCGGGCGAGATCCACTGCCTGATCGGCCCGAACGGCGCAGGCAAGTCCACCTTCTTTCGCCTCGTGCTGGGCGAGCACCAGCCCGACGGCGGCAGCATCCACTTCAAGGGCGAAGACATCACCCATCTTCGCTCATTCGCCCGCATCCGCCGTGGCATCAGCGTCAAGTTCCAGGTGCCGGGCATCTTCAAGGCGTTGAGCGTCCGCCAGAACCTGGAGATCGCCTTCCAGCACCATCTGCACGGTCACAATCTGGATGCCACGATCAGCAGGGTGCTCGACTTCGTCGAGCTCAAGGCCGTGGCCGCGACCCCGGCCGGCACGCTCAGCCACGGCCAGCAGCAATGGCTGGAGATCGGCATGGCGGTCGGCGTCGAGCCCTCACTCTTGCTGCTCGACGAGCCAACGGCGGGAATGTCGCCCGATGAGACCTTTAAGACCGGCGAGCTTTTGCGCCAGCTAAACGCAGAGGGCATCACCATCCTCGCGGTTGAGCACGACATGGCGTTCGTCCAGCAGATCGCCGAGCGGGTCACCGTCCTGCATTTCGGCGCCATCTTCGCGCAAGGCACGATCGACGAGATCGTCGGCCACAAGGGCGTGGAGGAGATCTACCTGGGGACCAGCGATGACGGATGAACCGCTGCTCCGCGCCAAAGGCCTGCGCGGCGGCTATGGTGGCGAGCCCGTGCTCCAGGGCGTCGACATCAGCGTCCAGCCTGGCGAGATCGTGGCTGTCATCGGTCGCAACGGGGTCGGTAAGTCGACGCTGATGCGCTGTTTGATCGGCCTTTTGACCCCCTCCGCCGGGACCATCCACCTGGCTGGCACCGACATCACCGGCGTGACCGCCAACCATCGAGCCCGGGCCGGCATCGGCTACATCCCGCAAGGCCGGGAGGTGTTCCCCAGGCTCAGCGTGCAGGAGAACCTCCTGGTAGGCGAGGTGGCGCTCGAATCTGGTCAGCAGCCGAACTATGAGCGCATTTTCGGCTTCTTTCCCATTCTCAAGGAGCGGGCGCGGCAGGCGGCCGGTACGCTTTCGGGCGGGCAGCAGCAGCAGCTGGCCATCGCCCGGGCGATGATCGGCGACCCGCGGCTGATGCTGCTGGACGAACCCTCGGAGGGTATTCAGCCCTCGATCGTCAAGGACATCGCCCGAAACGTCAGGCGACTAAATGCCGAGACCGGCGTCGCCGTCCTCCTCGTCGAGCAGAATCTCGATCTGATCGTCTCGCTCGCCGGGCGCGGTCTCGTCATGGACAAGGGCCGGATCGTGGCGACCCTCGGTCCCGACGAAATCGGCTCGCGCGATGGCGTGCGACGGTATCTGGCCTTGTGAGCACAACTCGAAACCAACAGGAGCGCAACAGGAAATGAGCTGGCTCGAACACTCACTGATGACCAAGAAGGGCGTCGCTGGAGGCGTCACCGGGAAACGTCACGCCATCACCATTCCAGATCAGGGCGCTTTCCACTACGTCTACGGCCCCTATGTCGACCCGGTGCTCGAGGTCGAGCCCGGGGCGGTGGTCACCGTCGAGACCCATGATGCTTTCGAAGGCAAGATCAAGGCCGAATCGGACAAGCCGTCCGCGATCCTGAATTTCCCGTTCCTCAACCCGCAGACGGGCCCGATCGCTGTTGCCGGTGCCGAAAAGGGTGACTGCTTGGCGGTGCGCATCCTCTCGATCAAGCCGCGCGGCCCGCAGCCTGTCGGCACCACCTGCCTGATACCCGAGTTCGGTGGCCTGGTCGGCACCGGCCATACAGCCATGCTGAACGCGCCCCTGGCTGAGAAGGTCAAGAAGATTCGGGTCGACGAACAGGGCGTCTACTGGTCGGACACGATCACCCTGCCATACGAGCCATTCATCGGCACGATCGGCACCTCGCCAGAGATCGAGGCAATCTCTTCGCTCCAGCCGGACTATTATGGTGGCAACATGGACCTGCCGGACGTTGGGCCGGGGGCCGTGATCTATCTGCCAGTGAACAAGGCCGGAGCCTATCTATATCTAGGTGATTGCCACGCCGTGCAAGGTGACGGCGAGCTCTGCGGCGTGGCACTGGAGATGCCGGCGATCGTGGAGTTGCAGATCGACCTCGTGAAGAACCATCCGATTGCTTGGCCAAGGCTGGAGACCGAGACCTTTATTATGACCATCGGGAGCGCCCGGCCGCTGGAGGACGCGGCCCGGATCGCCTATCGCGAGCTAGTGCGTTGGGTGTCGGCGGATACTGGCATGCCCGAGGACGAGGCCTACATGCTGCTGACGATGTGCGGTAAGGTACGCCTCGGCAACATGGTCGATCCCAAGTACACGATCGGCGCCTCGATCAACCGAGCCTATATCGGCTGACGGCCGCCGCCGGCATCGGCGGGCCCTGCCGGCGGGTTGATTGCCGAGGTCGAGAGCAGGGCCCGGTAGCTTCACTCGACGCTGATCGCAGTTGGCCGCAACAGATATGGCTGCGGACCCTTGCCAAATCGCTTCAATTCCTGACGCCCGTCCCTGGGTTGATGGTCGAGCTCCGGGCGGCGTCGGCCCGCTTCAGAGTCGGCTTCGATTGTTCGCTGTTGTGCCAACCGTCATCAGTCAACGTACTTTCTCGCTCTGCCTGACCTTGTCACCGGGGGCGAAGGTCCAGCCGAAGCGCTCGACCTTGCGCTCGGCGGCGGGGTTGAGGGATCAATCGAACAAATGCGTCTGGCTATTCAGGTTCATCGAGATCGTCAGTTCGCCAACGGACTGGCCCGTCATTGGGGTAGAGGAGCAGGGTAATCGTCATCTCGCTCTTGCGGGCGAACACCGTCATTTCGCAGACCTCCTCAGTGCCCTGCCATACCCCCTTCTTGTGCATGACGCCGACCTTTGC
>CAZHNG010000352.1:0-6826 GCA_964533785.1 uncultured Saprospiraceae bacterium
AGCCTACGACCGGCAATAGCATTTACGCCAATGAAACCTTTAGTTTTGAACTGCCCAAACTGGCATTTCTTTTCCCTGAAAATGAACAACGGGTCGGAAGTTGGATCGTCCAAAGTATCGGATTGCATCCCAACTTTATAAAAGCAGCAGAAACACCTTTTTTTTACATAGAGAAAAGCCAGGTAAGGCGTCTGTTAAAACCCCGGTTAAAACACGCCCACAAGGGAAATTTTGGGCATGCGCTGATCATTACCGGTAGCTATGGCATGATGGGGGCTAGTGTATTGGCAGCAAGGGCCTGTTTGAGAGCAGGGGTTGGACTATTGACCATGTACGTACCCAAAATCGGTTATGCTATCCTGCAAAGCATGGTTCCCGAAGCAATGACCCTTACTGATCCCGACGCCAATTGTATCACCCAAATACCTGCATTGGAAAAGTTCGATACGATCGGCATCGGCTGTGGCATCGGCCAGCATCCTTATACCGTAGAAGCCGTAGAAAACCTGCTGAATAATTATAATAACCCCATGGTCATTGATGCTGACGCCCTTAATATCATTTCACAGCACCCAAACTTGCTACAAAAAATTCCGGCTCACAGTATTTTAACGCCCCATCCAAAAGAATTTGCCCGGTTATTCGGAGAAACCCCAAATGACTTTGCCAGAAATGATTTGCAGCGACAGAAAGCCAAAGAATTTAATGTAATTATCGTTCTAAAAGGTGCCTACACGGCGATTGCACTTCCGGACGGCCGTTGTTATTTCAATTCTACCGGCAATCCCGGCATGGCGACCGGCGGGGCAGGTGATGTCCTTACGGGAATAATTACCGGGTTGCTAGCCCAGCAATACGAACCGGCAGCAGCTGCCATCAACGGGGTTTTCATCCACGGGCTTGCCGGCGACCTTGCCGCTTCAGAACTGGGCCAAAGAAGTCTATTAGCTAGTGATATCATAAAATACTTAGGAACCGCTTATCAAAATCTATCTGAGTGAATATGCAATACGAACTCTGGGAAATCAACCTTAGTTTAATGGTCTCCTGGGCTTTATTCGGCCTGATCTGGGTTATTCAGCTTACCCATTATCCTACTTTTCAATTTATTGCCGAAGACAAATTTTCGGCTTTCCACCACCATCATACGCAATCTATCACTTTGATCGTTCTACCTTTGATGGTAACGGAGTTAGCCCTGGCTGCATGGCTGGTTTATCATTATCAATTTCGCTGGTTGGATTTAACCGTATTGATCATAGTTTTACTCATCTGGGCGAGTACGTTTTTCATTTCAGTTCCCTTGCACAATACCTTAGCTGATGGAAAAGACAGTCAAATAATAAATAAATTAGTGCAAACCAATTGGATAAGAACTTTTTTATGGACGCTGAAGGGAGTGCTGATCACTTATTTTTCATTTAAATCCTTGTAATAACGATGAAGCAAAAAATAGTTGTCCTCACCGGAGCAGGTGTAAGCGCCGAAAGCGGCATCAAAACTTTTCGCGATAGTAATGGGCTATGGGAAAACCATGATATCATGGAAGTTGCCTCTCCGATGGGCTGGGAGAAAAATCAGGAACTCGTTTTGAATTTCTATAACCAACGCCGCAAGCAACTCCAAGAAGTAGAACCCAACGCGGCGCACATCAGCTTGGTTGAGCTGGAAAAACAGTTCGACGTAGTCATCGTCACCCAAAATATTGACGATCTTCACGAACGCGCCGGCAGCACCAATATTATCCACCTGCACGGTGAACTGCTTAAAGCACGCAGCACCAAAGATCCCCGGCTAACCTATAATTGGAAAGAGGATATCCATATCGGAGATACTTGCGAATTGGGCAGCCAGTTACGTCCACACATCGTCTGGTTCGGCGAAGAAGTACCCGAACTCGGGCGTGCAGCTTATGAAATTCAGGATGCAGACATAGTGGTGATCATCGGCACTTCTATGCAGGTTTATCCCGCTGCAGGATTAGTTGGTGTAGCACCGCCAGCGGCACATATCTACTATATTGACCCATTTCCCTCTATCAATTACGAATTGTCATTAAGAGATAACTTGAAGGTCATTTCAGAAAAAGCAACGATCGGAACTCCGAAACTGCTGAGTTTGATCGGGTTGTGAAAAAGGTACCAGACGCCAGATGTACCGCCGAATAACTTGGGGGCAAAGATTATACTCGCCGCTAAAGCAACACTAAGAAAAAAGAATTTTGCGTTCTCAGCGGTGATTGAAATAAGATCATTTTCGTTTATGCGTTTATCTGTTTATGAAAAAATCGCCTGAATTGAATCAATAGATCAACAAATAAACACATCAACATGCCAGTTTGTGAGCGCATGAATTGTTCGGCGTTCCGATTTATCAAAGTGGCTTAGTAGAGTATTACCTATCGCATATTGAAGAAGGCCGTAATTCCTCCAAACCAATACCAGTCGCCCTTGTCGGGATTTGCGGTTTCGCTGATACCGTCAAGGTAATCCGTGAAGGGCATACGCGCTCCGATATCCGCCTGTACGATCCATTTCTTACCCAAGTCTACTTTAACGCCGATACCAGAGGGTAAAGTTAGTCTGACTTTCGACTCCCCGTTTTTGATATCCTGTTCAACCGGATCGAAATCCCCGACACCGAAACCATCGGGAAATGCCGCCTGCGGATTGGTGAAAGCCATACCAAAACCTGCATAGATGAACGGACTTACGGTAAATTGTTTTTTCCCACCTTTTAACTGACGTTTAGCTCCGAGCGGCTCGTATTCCAGAACACCTGAAATTTCCAGCAAAGAGGTATTAAAGGCCAGGCCACGATTGGCATTTTTATGATCCCCCATTTCATCCGCATTCAGGCGGGTAAAAAAAAGGTTTCCTTTGACGGCCAGAATTTCACTAAGGTAGTTGCGGGCACCAAAACCGAGAGCAAAACTCCCTTCATTTACGGGAAAATTTGAAGAAGCAAGATCACCTTGGTAGATTCCGAGACCGAGAAAGACACCCGCTTCCCAGTATTGAACATTACCGCCTCTTCTTTGTGCGTTAGTTAATGAAATGGAAATAAAAAAAAAGGATAGAACCAGAGTTAGTTGTACAAATCTTTTCATGGGATATTTATCTATTGGGATTAAGAATAAAACTTAAAAATCTTATTGCAAAGTTAAATTTATTTTGAAAAACCCTATTTGGTAAAGAGATTTAATTGAATTTGGTTCGGCTACCAGCTCAAAATCGCCCAAATCTCGGGCTGATTCAGCCACCAGTAGTTTTTCTGGTATTCGTTGAGTTCATCCAATATATTGGGATGTTGTAAGGCCTCCATTTCGTCTTCCAGGCTTCCGTTGGCATTCACATCAAGCAGTGGACAACCATTGCCGGCCAAAGTTCCGGCCAGGTTAGGACATTGATCAAAATGATCGGCTATTGCATCTAAATCATTATCCGGACAACCATTTGTCGCTAAAATACCATACAAGTCAGGACAATCATCCAATGCATCCATGATTCCGTCGCTATCCTGATCCGGACAGCCGTTTAATGTATTTAATCCAAACTCCTCAGGACATAGATCATCTTTATCAATGACACCATCCCGGTCAGTATCTGGACAACCCCCCAATGCCAGCTCTCCTTTTTTATTGGGACATTCGTCCTCTTTGTCAGCAAGACCATCGAAGTCCGTATCTTTAGGAATAAATCGTAGCCCGAGGCCGATACCACCAAACCAATACCAATCATTTTTTTCCGGATTAGCAGCTATACTCACCCCGTCAAAATAATCTTCATCGGCCATTCTGGCTCCAACTTCGATATTTACGAAAAAAGCTCTGCTTGTATTCAATTGTAATCCCCCACCAATAGGAATGGAAATACCTGATTTAGGATAATTAATACTTTGATCCGCTTCGATCTTATCGGTAAATCCGTTACTGATGTCCGTATCAAAAGAATTGGTAGGATTCACTCGATAGCCGGCCACACCAGCAAAAACATAAGGAAAAAACTTACGGGAAGTTCTATTGCCAAGGCTATCCAATTTTGTTGCAAACGGTGACCATTCAATCGCGCCTGACAATTCAAACAGTTGACTTTCAAAAGAAAAATTCCTTCTTAATAATCCTTTTTGACTTGCATTTTCATCACTACCCGATAGTTTTCCATAAAAGAAGTCTCCCCGAATTTTTAACGAAGAAGAAAGAAAATAACGGCCGGAAAGGCCTGCAGCAAAATTGGTTTCTGATAATAAAGGAGCAGTAGTTTCCACTAAATCGCCTTGGTAGTTTGCTCCTCCTATGAATATACTTCCCTGCCACTTCGTTTGTGCAAACGAGCAACCGTAACCCAACAAGCAAAAAAATATTGCCAGCGCTTTCATCCTTTTTCTCATAGTTTAATGTTTTGTTCTGCCGTCCTCAAAATGAAAGACAAATTTTGAAAGACTATAGATAGACCCTTTGTCACTTCATTATTCATGAGTAACACCGTTAGTTTTTTGCTATTATATAAGGCGAGGAAATCTGTACGGATACAGCAGGTGGCAGATTTATATTTGGATTGAATGCTTTTTTACTTAATTCTATAAAGTAATTTTAGTAAATATATTTTGTCAGAGATCAAAAAAATAAGCCCTTTGTAAAATTTTCAGCGGAATTTTTAAAATCTGTCAAACAAAAAAACCCTTGCTATTTTCCAATAGCAAGGGCCTTAATTTTTATCAATACGATCGAGTATTAATATCTTCTGTCATAGCTGCCACCACCGTAGCCGCCGCCGCCACCGCCACCGCGGTAACCGCCTCTTCCACCTCCTCTGTTTCCACCGAAACCACCGCGGTTTTCACGTGGTTCAGCTTTCTTGACAACGATCACTCTACCGTCCAATTCACTATCGTTAAGCTCATCGATAGCACTCTGTCCCTCATCGTCATTGGGCATTTCTACGAATCCATAACCTTTGGATTTACCCGTAAACTTATCCATAATAATTTTAACTGAACTAACCTCTCCAAACTCCTCGAAAACGTGTTGCAGAGCATCCTCACGAGTGTCGTAGTTTAATTTTGCTACAAAAATATTCATAAAAATATATTTAAAATAAAAAATAAAAATGCCAATAAAAAAACGGTGTAGCAAAACTAAACTTTTGACCTGCAAAAAATTTTCATTTACTAAACCCGGGTGTTTTCACACCAAAAACTCCTGCAAATATACTTACTATTTCAATGCCCCGCAGGAGTTAATTGATTTTTTAGCGATTTTTTTATCACTTTTTGTATTTAGCAGGTTCTCCCGGCTTTGGAATGGAGGCAGCAATAAACTCCCTGATGTGTTCATTGGCAGCGGCCAGATCTTCTTTTCGCAAGTACATCATATGCCCGCTGCGATACCCTCTAAAACTCAAGCGTTCTTTCATTTTACCACTTGGATCCAGGTGCCACATGGAATATTTAGCATTGAAATATGTCGTTGCACCATCATAATATCCCGACTGGATCATTACCTTTAAATAAGGGTTTTGAGCCATTGCCTGCCGCAAGTTTTCGCCTGTATTATCATCTGAACGATCCCAGGGGCGAACCGGTCCAAACATATTGTACTTAATATCCGTTTTAAAAGTTAATTCCTCCTGCAGGTAATAATTAATAGCCGGCGTGAAAGAATGCAACCACGAAGTGATCTCGGAATTGTAATCAGGCCTGGAACCAGCTTCTGTACGATCTATCCCTAAATACCGTGAATCCAACCTACCAACGGTATATCCACCTTTATCCCTCAATAGATCTTTCCAGAAAAAAGAAATGGGAACATCCAGGTTGTGCTGCAAGATATCCTTCTTCGAAATACCCGAATAATAGGCCATTTTACCAGCCATTTCTTCCTTTTTTTCCGGGCTTAAAAACCCTCCCATCGCCATAGCCGGCAGTAGTTCATTGATAGTAAATGCTTCTACTTCCGGTAGTAATTCGTCCAGGTCTTTTTGTTGTAACTCTTGTGCTAAAGCCCCCTGATACCATGCTGCTGCGGCAAAATAGGGTAAACGATTGGCGGCAACGACGGGACCGTCCCGCTCAATGCCTAATCCGGTGGGCGAAACCAGGATCACCCCATTCAAATACATCCACTGCTGGTTCTGCAAAGCTAACGCTAATCCCGATACCCGGGTAGTACCATAGCTTTCGCCGATCAAATATTTGGGGGAACGCCAACGATCCTTACGCGTCACAAAGGTATTGATCCATTCCGCAAGGTATTCGATATCAGCATTTACACCGAAGAAGATACTTTTCTTTATTTCCTTATCTAGTATTCGCGAATAACCCGTATTGACCGGATTAACGAAAACAATATCCGCTACATCCAGTATGGAGTGCGGATTTTCCCGCACACCGTAAGGCTGAACCGGGTATCCCTCATCGTCGATCTTCAATATCTTTGGCCCCGTATACGCCAAGTGCATCCATACGGAAGCAGAGCCGGGACCTCCGTTAAAAGAGATTAACAACGGCCGGGGCGTATTATCACTTACACCTGACCGCTTATAGTAGGTGTAAAATAAAGTTGCAATGGGATGACCGTCTTCGTGCCAGACAGGTTGCGTGCCGGCCTCCGCAGTATACTGAATCCGCTGCCCCTTTATCGTCGTACTGTGCTCGGTAATAACAGCCGTGTCTACGGGTATCATCCGGGATTGGCTTATCAAATAAAATGAACAGAAAAGCCAGAGGAAAGATGATAAAGCAATTAGTGTTGGTTTTTTCATACTATTTCTTTTTAACTAGACTTTTGACGCTAGACTCTAGAAGTTAGACTAAAAATTCTAACTAA
>CAZHNG010000353.1:0-6825 GCA_964533785.1 uncultured Saprospiraceae bacterium
ACAGGAATCTTGTTTTCCTGCGGTAATACTGAAAATAGTGATCAACAATCTGATTCATCAGAAGATATGGCGCAGTTTGTGGAAGATGAAGAATTTAAAAAAGCGCACGACGAACCCGAAGATCTGGAGTTTCAGCCCCAGGGAGAAACGATCTCCTTTGAAACTACAGATGGTGAAACGGGAACCGCCTATGCGCTGATTAATGAGGAAGATACAGACAAATATTTGTTGGTAATACACGAATGGTGGGGGTTGAACGATCAGATAAAAAGAGAAGCAGAACGATTGTTTGCGAATTTAGAAGGTGTCAACGTTTTGGCATTGGATATGTATGATGGAAAAGTAGCGGATAATCGTGAAGATGCCGGAAAATACATGAGTGCCATGCAGCAAGAACGTGGAGAAGCTATCATCAAAGGGGCTATTAACTACGCCGGGCCCAGTGCGGAGATCGCTACCATTGGATGGTGTTTTGGCGGGGGCTGGTCTTTGAAAGCTTCGATTATGGCAGCTAACCAGGGAGTAGCTTGTGTAATATATTACGGAATGCCTGTCCAGGATAAAGAAGCATTGGTTCCTTTAGAAGCTGAAATATTGGGTATTTTCGCTGAAAAAGATGGTTGGATTACCCCGGAAGTCGCTAATAATTTCAAACAATTAGCTGAGGAAAGTGGAAAATCGATCGAAATTCACCTTTTTGATGCGGATCATGCTTTTGCGAATCCGAGTTCGGACGCTTACGTAGAGGAGGCAGCACAGCGAGCCAATCAATTGGCTCTTCAGTTTCTGGAAGAAAGACTATAATTACGAATAATACAAAAGAGTCTTTCCAAAGAATCTAATACACAAAGCTTTTACTTAATGATCTACAAAACTTTGGAAGGACTCTTTTTAAAGGAATTAGATATTAATCTTCGAATTCCTTTTGTCTTTCTTTGTAGCGATAATAAAGATCGTTGTCTAAAAACTCTTTAGTTGCAATAAGCACTGGGTTAGGAAGCCTTTCGTAGAATTTCGAGATCTCAATCTGCTCCTTGTTTTCGCTAATTTCTTCAATGGTATCAGAGGAGACAGCGAATTCTTCCAATTTGTTACTTAATTCGTGCTTAAGATCAACCGCCAATTGTTTTGATCTTTTGGTGATGACGGCCAGGGCTTCATAAATATTATGAGATTGAGATTTTTTAACCATCCCAAGAACATCCCTTGCCTGAATATTGGGGTCTAAACCCTGAACTTTTGTTTTTATATCTGACATCTGCTGTTTAATTTAATTCTTTTTTTGAAGCATCGATAATTGAATTAACCTCCTTACTATAATAAGAATCCTGATGTTTTTCCAAATAGAAATTGGCTTTTTCTAAAGTGTCCTTAAACCGCTCTTCTTTTCTATCGACAATACTATTTTTAGCATATTCATAAGCAGCGCGAACGATCATATAGCGTACTTCTGCTATATTATCGGTATCTGGAAAATCTTTAACCAAATTTTCAAAAGTTTGTATACAAGCCTGATAGCGCTGTAAATCATAATACAACTTTCCAGTTTCAAAAGCTTTCGTTTCTAATTTTTTTCGCAGTGCATCGATAAGATTATTACACTCCTCAACCCGGTCACTAGTCGGATAGGTATTTACGTAGAGTTGAAACGCATCAATAGCTTCTTGCGTATAACTCTGGTCAAGGCGAAAAGTAGGAGACAATTGATAGTTGGAATAGGCAATCATAAAATCAGCTTCTTCCTTTTTGGGACTTGTACTGAAAGTTTGAGCAAAATTTTTGAAATAGTAGGCGGCTAGAATATAACTGCCAAGGTGATAATAGGTATAGGCATATTTGAAATTGATATCTTCTGCCTCCCTACGTCCCCGGTAACCACTGATCGCCAACTCGAATAATGTCTGTGCTTTCTGATATTCCTCTGCTTCGTAATACTTCAAGGCTTCTTTGTAGATCAATTCCGCATCATTGCTTGTCCTGATGCGTTCAAAAGCACTTTTGCAGGAAAACAAACAAAAAACCAGCGGAAATAAAAAAATGAAATATTTGAATAAGCTTTTTTTCATGGAAATGCAAAATTACTGTATTTCTGTAAATAAATCAAATTAAGCCCGAGATTAAAGTGTCAATCCAATAAAGAGATAGAAGGTAGGTTCGTGGCAATACACTCTGCGATTAAATTAGCCTTACTCTAAGTAAGTGAGCAGATACCGAGGTTATCTCACTTATACATTTCCTTCATCTCCTGATATAACAGTCACAAAAGAACCCCAAAAGGTTGGTCAACCTTATTTTAAATAGGCTCCTTTTTCTAATTTGATGATACGGTTTAGACAAGTCTAATTATTGCCATATCTTTAGAGCCAGAATTTATTTTGCATGAAACGGCTTGATGAGTTTCGTATTTATTATAACCATACTATTCATCCGGAACTGATGCGTTTAGAGCGTAGGCGGATCCGCATGTTGTTGTTATTATTGGTATCCATCATCGCTCTGGTGGGGCTTGTTATTCTGGAATTGTACATCGGAATACTTGCATTAACCCTTACCTTAATGATCCCTATCGCCTTATTTATTGGCTATTTGGCGTATAGGGTACGGAAGTTCATACAAACTTTTAAGCCTAATGTCGTAGAGCTTATTCTTGACTTTATCGACGACGGGCTGAATTATGGTACTTTAAAATATGATGCCAAGCGTAGTATACCGAAATCAAATTTTCTGCTTAGCCACCTGTTTTACACCAAAGCTAATCATTACCAGGGGGAAGATCACATCAGCGGCAAGATTGGAGAAATGACATTTGAAATGTCGGAAATTGATGTAAAAGAAACCAGCCCGGTATTATCGGGCTTGCATCCGGTTTTTAGAGGTGTTTTTATGCATGCCGTCTTTCCCCAGGTACTGGAAGGAGTCGTTCTGGTATGGCCGCGAAAATACGAACGAAGATTAGTGCCTACCATAAAATATGCCAATTCCTTAGGAGCTGTGAACGTTGATCACGAGATTTTGGATGAAAACTTCCGGGAAATTTTCAAGACTTACGCTACCCCTGATACCCATGTGGTAGGAATGTTGCCAATAACCATGCAAGGGGCAATCGTCAGGTATCTGAAAGAATTTGAAGAAAGAGAAAAAAAACAAGCCCTAGAATTGGAAAAGCCTGTCGAGTCCATTCAGCAAAGAGACATTTATCTCTCCATTATAAATAGCAATATATATGTAGGGTTTACCGAAGAAAAGGACATGTTAGAGCCCAACCTGTTGCAATCTAACCTTAGCTTCGAACTGGTCCGCGAATTTTTTGATGACATTCATCTGCTTTTGAGAATTATTGAGGATTTTGACCAAACACACTGAAAGAAGTAAATTCAGGCATAGTATGATGTAACAATAAATTCATCCTTATTAATTGGACTTTTGACGCTCCATGCCCACCCTCCCGGCCATTACTGGCACCCACCTACCGTGACCGCTAGTGATTGAAACCCTAAATTATTAAACATTGATACTTGTTCTTTTTCGGCTGACCTTCGTTAGCAAAATCCTCATTATCCGTAGGGATAACTCCGGTTTTGTACTCAGAAATAGGGCCCCGACCCCATTTCTTCGTTGGTCAGACAAAAAATAACGGCGTCTGAATGTTCAATTACTTAAGATTAGGGCGGCACGGCCAAGCAGGCAGGTTTGTGGCAATCATTCACACGCATTGATCAAACTTAAATCACAAACCGAGAATAGCTGTTTATTGGCTATATCCCCTCTTGTTTTTTAAAATATTTCTCGTGTTTTTCTTTTTTGGGTTTGAAAGGGAATTTAGTCGACCTTTTTTTACCTTTAGAGGTATTTATTTAAGCCATTAAATATTCCATTCCAATGCAAAGAAGAGCCTTTCTAAAAAATACGTCCGCCCTAGCCTCCATTACTATACTGCCATCTTCCTTATGGAAATTAAGTAAAAAAGAACACCTGAGAACCGCTCACATCGGTGTGGGCGGAATGGGAGGAGCCGATTTAAAAGCGGTTGCTTCGCATAAACTCGTCAAAGTAACCGCTTTGTGTGATGTAGATGCAAAAAACCTGGCTAATGCCCAAAAGCTACATCCGCAAGCCAAGGCTTATGCTGACTACCGGAAGCTTTTCGATGAAATGGGAAATGACATAGATGCCGTTATCGTTTCTACCCCCGACCATACTCACGCACCCGCATCGGTTATGGCCATGGAAATGGGCAAGCCCGTTTACTGCCAAAAGCCACTGACCCACCACGTATCGGAAGCCAGAAAAATGCGCAAACTGGCGGCAGATAACAACCTGGTTACCCAAATGGGCATCCAGATCCACTCCTGGAAACAATACCGCGGTACGGTACAATTGATCCAGTCTGGGATCATTGGCAAGGTCAGTTGTGTAAGGGCCTGGTCGAATAAGAATTGGGGATACGACGGCCCGGTTCCGGTAGGTAACGACCCGGTTCCGGAGCATTTGGACTGGAATCTTTGGCTGGGTACTTCACCCCAAAGACCATATAAGGATAAGATCTACCATCCTGGTAACTGGCGAAAATTGTTGGATTATGGATGTGGCACCCTCGGCGACATGGGCGTGCACATTTTTGACACGCCATATACCGCCCTGGCACTAGATGTACCCAAAACCATCAAAAACAAATGCCGTAAACCCAATGGCTTTGCGCATCCGGAGCACAATATCGTCACCTACGAATTCCCGGGCACTGAATACACTACTGACACGTTGAAATGGGTTTGGTACGATGGCGTTGATGCTCCCAAAAAGCATAAGGACCTCAAGATGCCCGAGGGAGAAGAATTGCCCGGACAAGGTGCAATGTTTATTGGAGAAAAGGGTCGGTTACTCTTGCCGCATATTGATTATCCCAAACTGATTATCGCCAATAAATTGGAAAAACTGGATTTTCCGGAATTGGAAGAACACGATCACTACCACCAGTTTGTGGACGCTTGCTTGGGGAAAGACCAGTGCAGCGCCCCTTTTTCTTATGCTGCCCGTTTGACGGAAGCTATTCTACTGGGCGTAGTAGCCAACCGTTTTCCTAATAAAAAGTTGAAATGGAACAATAGGGCTTCTCAATTTGATCAGCGTGAAGCAAATCAGCTGTTGAGTGGGGAGTATCGGGCATTTTAGAAAAGCGTTCAAGGTAGGAAGCACTTTGAATGAGCTTCCTACCTTTTACTTAAAGCTCAAAGTATTGGTACCTTTCTTGAGTTGGAAGGCAATAATTGTAGCATTCCCGTCCCTGCAAAATGTATTTTCAACCAAAGTTGCTGGATTGTCAATCCTCTTAAGTGTTTCTCGCTTTCCTTCGTGAGTCACTTGAATTTGCCTGACCTCCTTATTTAAACGCAAAGTGAATTGTTCCGTAGCAAAGGGGGCTTTTAAAAGGATTTCATTTTCATTTGGAGTAAAAATAGTCAATTGCTTCGCCGCCCAATATCGAGCGATTTCACTATTCTTCATCCACAGCAAGTTATCGTACTTCTCATTCAGCCTATTGACTACCGTTTTAAAAATATTAAAGCCGACCTTTTCACCATTGTAATAAATGCCGGGCCAGTGACAAACCAGAATAGCTGGTTCTCCCTTATCGATAACTTCCACTAGTCTCCCTTGCTGCAAATCTTCCGTAATGAACCGGTCCGGGTCACCGGGGGTCAGTCCGTCCCAGCCGCCAAACCAGTCGCCGGTACAACCGATAATATGCACGGAACACCGAGGGTCATCCGTTTCCAGGCCTGATACGTGGAAAAGCTCTGGTTCTACACTTTTTCCCGGATCGGTGATCACATTGCGGAAGAAATGGGGAATTTCCGCATTGAATACTTCCCGTATGGCTTCTAGCGTGCCCATGGCGAGATTATCCATATTGCGGCCCCCAAACCCACCCGGCGTAGTAACCCCTTCACAATAAAAGCCTGCTTCTTTGAGGACATTGGCTGCATAAGCGATATAACTGCCCAATTCATCCGCACTCTTGGTCTGGCTCCATTCCCAATTTTCCATATATTCCGGCGTCGCATCGGGGAAAGGTAAACCCGTTTTGATATCGATCACCCGGGTATGACTGATCATCTCGGGGTGAATATCCCAATTGGGCATCATAAACTCCCGGACTAACTTCAGACTGTCCTCTAATTCTTTTTTGGTCCAACCCGGAATAAACCGGTGCAACCAACCCGTACAAGCGGGGTAAGGCACCATGCTGTATTTGCCTTTTACCCCCATTTCCTGACACCATTCTCCAAATTCGCGGACAAATGCATCCGGGATTTCAGGAGGCAGCTTCCGCCAATCTTGCGGATACCTATCGGGAAAAACTTCTCTAAATTGAGGAATACCGAAATAAGCCATGTTTACCAACGCGGTAGAATCATCGATGATAAAACTGACGGGCACCCGGTTCAGTGGATTCAATATCTCTATTTCGGGTAATGCAGGATCATTGGCAGTCATTTCGGGTAGTCCCGTAAATAGCACCGCCGAAGCGGTAACACTTTGTTTCAGGAATTTTCTTCTGGGAAGGTTGGACATAATGTTGGTTTTCTGATTACTCTCCATAAGATACTACTTTTCCATTATAGTCCGATAACCATTCCTTGCCTGTTGACTGATCGACAATTCCTAAACAACTCGTAAATTGTTCTTTGTATTTTCCCTCCCAAAAAGCCTGACAACACTTTTTCTGACAAGCCGCCTGGGGATACCCCGCATCCTGGGCAATACCGAGCACGACGATGAATTGATCGGGAATGCCGGACTTTAGCCAAATGTTGAGGCAGGCGC
>CAZHNG010000354.1:0-6818 GCA_964533785.1 uncultured Saprospiraceae bacterium
CGCCGCGTTGAAGGATTGGGTACCTCTACTTTTGTAAAGGATTTGTTGTACATAATATTTGGGTAGAGATTGAAGTCCTCTACTACTTCACCCGCTTCGTTTTTTCGTTTGAAATTTACCGTATAGGTGCGGTTAAAGGTTTCAAGGGTATCATCGACGTAGGTCACTTCGTAAGGATGCATGGGCATAGACAAACCTTTGTAGAGCATCAGGTTCTTTTTGGAATATTCTTCCTCTGATACTTCGGAAATAATGCCTTGCATAAGAAAGGGATTTGAAGATACGACCTGCTGGTTAAGTCCCGAAGCAATGACCCCAACCACCATTAAACCAAAACCAATATGGGAGACCGCAGAAGCACCTTTTTTCAAATTACCTTTTAGGAAAAACAACGCATAGTCAAAATTGGTGATCACCGTAAATAATCCCATGAAAAGCAAAATCCAATACTGCCAACTGAAAGTCTGGATCCATAATGTGGTCAGGTAGGTTAACCCTAAAGTGACCAGTAGGCTGATGCCGGTACGAATCGCAAAAGGCTTCAACTTCCGCTTCCAGCTATCGGCTTTATACCGTAGATATTGACTCGCTCCAGATAATAACCCGATGAATACGGCAATCCAGATCTGATATTTATTGTAGTGCGGAATGGGATCGGTAATCACTCTTCCCTGAAAATCCGGATTGAAAAATTCCATGATCTTGTTGTAAACGGGAAGAGAAGTCGAACCCGTAATAATTAAAGCCGAAAACAATAAGACTAAAGAACCAATGAACATCCAGAATTCTTTAGAAGCAGTAGACTCCTCCTTGGTGATGACCGGTATACCTTTATTTCTGATAACAAATAACACCGTACTGAGTATAAGGAAGGCCGCAATAAAAGCAACCAATTGCCATTCCAGTCCCATTTCCGTAAAGGCATGTACGGAAGTATCTCCCAGCACACCACTGCGGGTGAGGAAGGTCGAATAAACGATCAGAAGAAAAGTCAGCATATAATAGATGTAAGTAGCTTTGATGGAGCGACTGGTATTTCTTGCAATCAAATTAGTGTGAATACCTGCTACTAACATCAACCAGGGAACCAAAGACATGTTTTCCACCGGATCCCAGGCCCAATAGCCGCCAAAACTAAGCGCCTCATAAGCCCAGGCACCTCCCATTAGGATGCCTAATCCCAGAATAGCACCACTGAAAAGCGCCCAGGGCAAGGCCGGTCGCAACCAAGCCTTATGCTCTCTGGTCCACAAACCAGCCATCGCGAAAGCAAAGGGAATAGAGGTCGAAGCAAAGCCCAAAAACAGGGTAGGAGGGTGGATGGTCATCCAGTAATTTTGTAGTAGAGTATTGATGCCCGTACCCGAAATAAGACTCAAATAGTCCGCACTTTGAAAGATCGGTGCATCAACCGTATCTCTCAGCAAAAGAAACGGGTTACTACCAATTTTGACGGGATCATCCCCAAAACCAACATATAGCCCAAGCAGCATCGACCCAATAAAAATCTGGATCAAAGACAGTACGGATAAGACCGGTGCCTCCCATTTCCTGCCGGTAAACACAAGGACAATTCCCAACACTACGTGCCAGAACATCCACAATAAAAAACTGCCTTCTTGTCCTTCCCAAAAGGCGGAGAAAATATATTTAAAGGGTAAATCATCGGACACGTGCGCCTGAACGTATTGGTACTCGTAATATTTGTTGATCATCATGAAAAACAGGATACCGATCACGGTCAGAACTCCTAGACTATGGATAAAATAGCCTGCCCGCCCGATTGACAACCAGGAGCTATATTGGTCAGAATGACGCCTCTCCGTAGCGAAATAATAGGAGAGAGCTGCCATGATGCTGGCAACAAAACTAAGCAATAATGCAAAATGACCGATTTTCCCCGGTAAAAGATGTTCGCCTATGTATTCCATCGTTGTTTTTTTATATATTATACTCCTATTATTAGATACCAGACTGCAAAAGGCTGGTAAATAGAGTGTTGTGTTTTTGTGCTAATTGTAAAATAGTCATACGCGTTATTCGAACAAGTCTATTATCTTCTTTTACTCTTTAAATAAAGATTAGGTACAAAAGTAAAGGGTTTCCCAATCCGATTTTCCTGATATAAATACAAAGACCAGGCCGTTTACAAAGATAACAACCTGGCCCTTGCCTTGTTAGATGAGTTTCAATAAGTGACAGCTAAATGACGGGAGCTGGTAAATATAAATTTAGAATTATCCAAAATTATCCAAAAACCGGAGATACCTTGGATTGTTCCCAATACTCATTTTACACTGCTGCCGTTGCGCCTACCTCAAAAAAAATTTCGGTTTGAGCGAAATGGAAGCTCGCTTCTCTTTCCGCATTTTCATCAGAATCAGCGCCGTGAACGGCATTCTCACCGATACTTTTCGCATATAGCGCTCTGATGGTGCCCGGTTCAGCTTCCGCAGGATTGGTAGCACCAATTAATTTACGGAAATCTTCGACTGCATTGTCTTTTTCTAAAACCGCCGCTACGATAGGGCCGGAAGACATAAAGTCTACCAACTCTCCGTAGAAAGGGCGTTCCTTGTGTACTTCGTAAAATTGTCCTGCTCTTTCTTTGGAGAGCTTAGTCAATTTCATTGCAATGATGCGGAATCCCGCTTCATTGATCTTCGCTAAAATAGCACCGGTATGCCCTGCACTCACCGCATCCGGCTTGATCATTGTAAAAGTTCTATTACCTGCCATAATTTTTTTGCTGCAAATGTACTTAAATGAATCAAATAATCCACCCGTAGAAAACTTTTCAGCAAAAATTCAACACTTACCAATATTTTTTGTCATTTTCGTGCTTTGGTCTGAAATGGTACCATTAGCGTACATCGATATTTACCTGACCTGCACAACAATTGTATTGATAATTACCAGAATTTCGGCAATACAATTAGCAACAATACTTATTAATTTCAATTGATGCAGTTTTTATCTGCGACCAATCTGAACTCAAGATGGAATTTGCGGCAGAAATTAAGTCCCTTTTAGCTCTCCCTAAAGATGTTGTCATACTGACTCATCGCAATCCCGATGGTGATGCCATCGGTTCTTCATTAGCTATGTATCATTATTTAAAAAACTACGGACACGCGGTTACGGTCATTTGTCCCTCAGAATATCCGGGTTTTTTGAGTTGGATGCCGGGTATTCACGATATTTTAGTTTATGATTGCGACGAGGAAAATGTAAAAGCGGTTATTGAAAAAGCGAACATTGCCTTTTGTTTAGACTTTAATTCAATAGATCGCATCGACAAAGTAGGTGAACTGCTGGAAGCACAGTCGAACGTCACCAAAATTTTGATAGATCATCATTTACATCCGGAAGGATTTGCGGACTATCTGATCTCTGATACACAGGCAAGTTCTACCTGTGAGTTGGTATATGAATTTATTTTGTCCCTCGGAGATAAACATCTCATCGACCAAATTATAGGGGAAAGTATTTTCACAGGGATTCTTACTGATACGGGATCCTTTAAATACGGAACTTCCCCAAAGCTTTTCCGTATTGTTGCCGATCTGATCGAGCTTGGTGTGGATGATTATAAGTTGCAGGATCTGATCTTTAATTCTTTGCAAGAAAAGCACCTGCGTTTATTGGGGCATTGTTTACATAACCGCATGGAATTGTTGCCGGAATACAAAACGGGGATCATTACCCTCACCAAAGAAGACTATGCGGAAATGGATATTCAAAGAGGAGATACAGAAGGTATTGTCAATTATCTATTAAAAATAAAAGATGTAAAAATTGCGGCCTTTATCATGGAGCAGCCTAAAATAGTTAAGATCTCTCTGCGTTCTAAAGGCGACTTTTCCGTTCAGGAAATAGCGAAGAAACATTTCCGTGGAGGAGGTCATAAAAATGCATCAGGAGGCGCTTCTTTTTTAAGTCTTTCCACTACGGTGAAAAAATTTAAGGAAGTCCTTCCCAAATATTTTAAAATTAATCATAATAATTAAACACTAATGCAAAAGGTATTAATTCTAATTCTAGGGATTCTGTTTGTCATGGGATGTCAACAGGAACCTTCGCAGGATCTAATGATGACTGCCAATGGGTTTGAATACGAACTCCACAGCATCAATGAAGGAGACAAGCCACAAATTGGCGATCAGGTCTCTTTCCATGCTCAAATGAGAAAACAAGATAGCGTTATCTTTTCTACTTATATTCAGGGACAAGGACGGGAACAAAAATTGATCATTCCTTCCCCGATTCCGGGACGTAAACCCTCACCAGTTGAAGATTTGGTAAGAGAAATGCACGTGGGGGACAGCGCAACGGTCTATCTTCGTATCGATACCCTGACCAATAAACCACCCGGATTTGAAGGTGAAAAATACATCTACTACGATGTTAAAGTTACCGATATCAAATCCAAAGATCAACTCAATGCCGAGCGTGAAGCTGCGCAGCAAAGAGCAGGTGCGATAGAAGGGGAGGTGAGCGAAAGGATCTCGCAATACACTGCTGGTCAGCTGAATAGTGAAATTCAAACTACTGACTCCGGCCTTAAGTACATCATCCACGAAGAAGGAGATGGTCCACAAGCACAGGCCGGTAGCCGGGTAGCTGTCGACTATTACGGTGCTCTGACTGATGGCAAAAGATTCGATGATTCCTTCAGCCGCGGTGAACCTATCGAATTTGTGCTCGGTAGAGGTGCTGTTATCCAGGGCTGGGACGAAGGGCTTGCCCTGCTTAAAGAAGGTAGTAAAGCGACTCTTTTCATTCCTTCAGAACTTGGATACGGCGAAGCCGGAAGCCCGCCCGTCATTCCAGGTGGTGCGGAACTCGTATTTTACGTTGAATTGAAGGAAGTGAACTGAGGATGATCGAAGGGGGATGAGAGAATGGTAATCAGGCTGAATCCTAATAAAAGCATAGAAAAATGCTCACCCCAAAGATTAACTTATCGTTCTTGTTAATCTTTGGGGTGAGCGTTTTTGTTTATCTCTTGGACAATTGTCAAGCTACATGAAGTTTTAACAGCTGATCTATCTGTTTTTAACCTCGTCATGTAGTATTAAACAACCCCAATTTCTAAAGGGAAACAAAGAAAATCAAAAAAGCATCCCTAAGCGCCAGGAGAAAGTGTTTAGAAGTCTTTTCGATGCTTTGGGGGCGTTAAGAAAGGAATCATTTTCCATTTCAAATTGTTAAAAATAAAAGTAAAAAATAGTCAAATGACATCAGATCAATTAAAAGAACTACAAAACCGCGTTGCGGCTCTTAGGAGGTATCTTTGACGTCGATGAACGTCTCCTCCAAATAGAAGAAAAAGAACAGCTTACCCTGAATCCTGATTTTTGGAATGATCCTGAAAAAGCAGAATCCGTTCTCAAAAATATTAAAAGTCATAAGAATTGGGTGAAACAGTACGAAAGTGTTGCTTCCTCGGTTGAGGACCTGGAAGTCCTGGACGAGTTTTTGAAAGAAGGGGAAGGCTCTGAAGAAGAAGTAGAAAAAAAGTACGAGCAAACCCTAAAATTGGTTGAAGAAGTAGAGTTAAAATCTACGCTCAACAAACCTGAAGATGAACTCAACGCTATTCTCGAGATCAATGCCGGTGCCGGCGGTACCGAAAGTTGCGACTGGTCGGAAATGCTCCTACGGATGTACGTGATGTGGGCAGAGAAGAACGGCTATAAAGTTTCGGAACTTAACCGCCAGGACGGAGATGTAGCCGGTATCAAATCGGCCGCCCTGGAAATAAACGGTGATCTGGCCTACGGGTTATTAAAAGGAGAAAACGGTGTCCACCGCCTGGTGCGGGTCAGTCCCTTTAATGCACAGGGGAAACGCATGACTTCTTTTGCTTCCGTTTTTGTGCATCCAATGGTAGATGATAGTATTGAAGTGGAAATTAATCCCGCCGACCTGGAGTGGGATACTTTCCGGGCTAGTGGCGCGGGTGGTCAGCACGTGAATAAAACAGAATCGGCCGTAAGAGTACGACACCTTCCTTCCGGTCTGGTCGCCGAATGTCAGCAGGAACGTTCCCAACACCAAAACCGGGAAAAAGCCCTGCAATTATTGAAGTCGCGGTTGTATCAACAGGAATTGGAAAAGAAACTGGCGGAAAAAGATAAGGTAGAAGCGGCTAAGATGAAAAATGAGTGGGGCTCACAAATACGTAGTTATGTGCTGGATGACCGGCGGGTGAAAGATCACCGTTCGAATTACCAAACTAGTCAGACAGACGCCGTGTTAGACGGGGAACTTGATGAGTTTTTGAAGGCGTATTTGATGACGAAGAAGAGTTAGACGGGTTGCGCGTTAACGAGTTTGCGGGTTAGACGAGTTCGTAGGTTGGGCAAGGCAACCATTTGTTGGTTAGGGCTTGACTAAATTTATAACCCTATAACCTCTATAACCCCATAACCGTATTACTCCATAACCCCATTCATACCATCACTATTATTAAAAACTAGCGAGCTTCACAAGCGCTGCCCGCATTTCTGCCCATGAAAAGGATACAACTCTTTGAATTCGAAGACTTTTCCTGGTTGCCAACCTGGATGAGAGCCGGTATCACCAACTTGATCGTGGTATTTCACAAAATGGTGGGAACGAAATAAGTGATTGCAGTGCTGGTCCAGGATATTCGACAAAAAATTGATTTTTCCAGAGTAGTGGATATTGGTTCCGGCTCAGGTGGTATAATGCCTGAAGTGTTGCAGCATGTAAACGAGTCTGAAGAAGTGCCTAAGCTTAGGCTGTTCAATCTGTGCCCCCTTTAGTACCAGCGTTTTTCAGCTCTTTTG
>CAZHNG010000355.1:0-6790 GCA_964533785.1 uncultured Saprospiraceae bacterium
CTTAATAAATGAAAAGCAAGCAGCCGAGTATCTGGGACTCACACCCCGAGCCCTTCAAAAATGGAGAATGCAAGGACGAGGACCTCAATTTATCAAATTATCTTCAAGAATTATTCGATACAGATTGCAGGATATCGATAAATGGGTAGAGGAAAACATCCGGCACTCCACTTATGAAGGATAGCAAAGGAGTATTAGAAAGGAGGTGATGATCATGGAAACTTGATAACACAAAAAAGTGAAATTTCGCCATGTATTTTGTGAACGAATCCCTCTATGAACCAAAACAGATAATTGTAAACCAATTAAATTATTATAGTTACGAATTTTTCAACTTGAAAGCAGGTGATCCAATGTATTCGAATCATTATACCTTTCAAAGTTGGAGTAAAACTAATAAACAAGGTGGTTTCGATGATACCATTAGAAATTATTAATAAAGAAAAGCAAGATTCAACTAATATCAATAGGAATAGGCTCAAAGAACAGACCAATGGTTCGCAGGCATCAGATCAAGTCTCCCCGGGAGACTTGATCCCTGAATCCAAAGATGGCGGTAACAAGCCGGTCGAAGAGAATGTTGAATTCGAAAGCAGAAGTTACAAATATTTACCGGTAAGTTTGATCCAACGAATTAAAGAAATATCAGATTTTGAAAGCACAGGATGTGGGAATCGTCCCAGAGTTTTGAAAACAGGTGAAGAATACTTTGAAATCGACAACTATGGATTAGTAGAAAAAGCAATCCAAGAAGGTATTTCAGAAATATATTGTGAGGTTGTTGAAAGTCAGATAAATAACGACTTTCACCGACATATTCTGAAGGTCGCAAGTCGTATTCGGACACCTGACGGAAAAGCATCCTATCCTGAACAAGTTAGAGCTGTCAGACAACTTTACAATCTAATTCAAAACAAGAATTCAGATTGTATACAATACGAACATGGAGGAATACGAGAAAAAGAGGTTTCACAGAAAAAAAACCAAAAAGACAAGGACATTCGGAGCATACTTTCTGAGTCGCTAAATCTCAATCGAAACACAATTTCAAAAATGTTGAATCATAGTGAAAACCTAACGGACAATACACTTCACGAATTCATAGTAATGGGTGTAACCAAAAAGGAATTTGAAAAAATCCAGAATAAAAAGAAGGATAAAACTCTGGAAATGGACTCCAATGGTTACAACCAAGATGAAATTGAGGAGGCAATATCAAAATTTGTCAGAGAAAACATTAGAGACTCTAAAAAAGAATGTGTGGCAACTGAAGAGAATGAAGCAACAAAACAAGATGGGACAATAAACACTTGCGAGAATCAATCGCCAGAAAAAACTGAAGACAAGCCCAACAAAGAAGGAGGTGATACGCCAAAACAAGAGGATCAAGAAGTCAAACATGCGGAATACAGCAAACAACCTGAGACAAACCATTGTAAAAAGGAACTGTTTCAACAAACAGATGAAGAAAAAGAAATTGCACGTTCAACGCAAATCTGTCATATACAAGAAGAGTTGCGTCGTCTTGCATCAGAACTGCATGAGTTGGCAAATAAATCATTTGAAGATCAGGAACTATTTTTAGAACAATTGAATAAATCCATGGAAAAAATTGGATCAATTGTTCAAATAGTTAAAGAGATAAATGGATAACTGAAACAGGAGTAACCACTTTCCATTCGTGGTTACTCCTTTCAAAGTTTTTTAAGACTTCACAGATTACAAATTTATAGGAAAGGAATATATCAAATGAACAATCCTATTGTTCTAAACAAAAATTCGATTTTTCAAAGGAGTACTCATCATGAGCAACACCTCAATAGAATGGACAAAAAAAGTCTGGAATCCAACAACTGGCTGTACAAAAATCAGTGCTGGCTGTAAATATTGTTATGCTGAACGATATGCAATTCGTCATCAAAATAATCCAAATATAGATAGATATAAAAACGGATTTAAGTTAACAACTCATACGAACGTATTAAATGATCCATACAACTGGAAAAAACCTAGTGAAATTTTTGTAAATTCAATGAGTGATTTATTCCATGAAGATGTTGATCTTTCATTTATCAAAGAAGTGTTTCATGTCATGAATAATACACCAAGACATAAGTATAAAGTATTGACCAAACGATCTGACAGATTACTCAAATGTGATCCCCATTTACCGTGGTCTGAGAATGTTTTAATGGGTGTTACAGTCGAAGATAACGAGCATATGTATCGTATTGATGATTTAAGAAAAACTAGTGCACATCTCAAATTTCTATCCATTGAGCCACTTCTTGAACCCTTAGATGATCTGGATCTATCTGGTATAGATTGGGTGATTGTAGGTGGGGAATCTGGTCCTCAATATCGAAGAGTTCATTCAGAATGGGTACGTGACATCCGCGATAAATGTGACGAGTTGAAAATTCCATTTTTTTTCAAACAATGGGGCGGGAAAAGTCCAAAAAAATATGGGCATTTATTGGATGGTAAAGTTTATCAACAAAAGCCATATTAAGATTCAAGTAACATAACCATTATATCTAATCCCCCGGCGAGTCGCTGGGGGATTAGATATCGATCTTTACTTTTGAAAAAAATAATTAATAACAAATTATAAGAGAAGTATCTCAAAACAGAATCCGAATATGGAGGAAATTCATGCTTAAGAAGAAATACACGAAATACCTGACCGTTGCCCTCGAACCGGAGACCTACCAAGCCATTCGAGCCATCAGTGACGAACGCTCCGAATCGATGGGGAACATAACACGAGAATTGTTAACCGAAGGAATAGAAAGGAGGGTACAAACCAGACCATCCATTTGCGAAGAGGAAAATTATGAATTTAGGATTCAGTGAAGTAACCCGTTACAGCCCATGCCCAATCTGTGGAAGACCCGATTGGTGCTCGGTTAGTAGTGATGGCAATGTCATTTGTTGCAGACGGGAATATGGTGGAATCGAAAGACTGGATATCAGCGGAACTCCCTATTTTCTCTATTTTGAAGACGGGTGGGACAGTAGTTCTACCCGTTTTCGCTATCCGGAGACCAAAGAGATTGCAAAGGCAGACCCGAATACACTCCACGACGTTTATACCCTGTTGCTAAACAATTTCTCTCTCTTGTCCAAGCACAAAGACAATCTTTTGCAACGTGGGCTACCCGAAGACGAAATCATACGACGCGGCTATGGATCGTTGCCTGAAAAGAAACGATGGAAAAAAGTTCAGGCGATCATTCAAAAATTCGGAGAGACTGTATGTGCCTCAGTACCCGGTTTGATTGTTCAAGATGGAGAATATGGTCGATATTGGACCGTATCGGGTATGCCTGGAATATTGATTCCAGTTCGGGATCTTCAAGGTCGAATTCTCGCTATGAAAGTACGCTTGGATCAAGAAGACGATAGCGGTAAATACAGATATCTATCCAGCAAGAGTAAAGGAGGTCCAGGACCTGGATCTCATGTTCATGTACCCCTGAACCATGGAATTCAAGTGGATACAGTTCGCATTACCGAAGGTGAGTTGAAAGCCGATATCGCCACCAGACTGGATCAAACGCTAACCCTTTCCATACCCGGCGTAAGTATGTGGCGTATGGCATTCCCAATCTTGAAACAGATAAATCCCAAAATAGTAATCATCGCATTTGATGAAGATTCAAAAACAAATATCACAGTAGCAAAGAATTTAGAAAATTTCGCAAGAGCAATAAGAGGTCATAACTATGAACTACGAATTGAAGAGTAATGAACTGAAAGGAATCGATGATAAATTGGTGGCTGGGGTAGAACCAGCCACTTATAAAAACGATGAAGCCATGAAAAAAATAGAAGAATACAAACAGCAAGCAGAAAAATGCCAATCGCAAAACATATGGAACAGAATTCTGGAAAATCTGTCTCTGGACGACATATATGGCGACCTACTCACCGGCAAGCAAACAGATGATGGTTGGCTGGAATGTCGTGATCCATTTGCAACTGGTGATTCGGCAAAAACCATGGCACGAGTGGCGGACGGAACCGGTGAATTTGAAAAAGGTACCTTTCACTCATTTTCCACCAAGACAACGATTTCCATTGTAGAATTTCTGATCAGAATGGACAAAGCAACCGATACACAGGATGCTCGTGAACTGTTAGCCGACATTGCCAATGTACGAATGCCCAAAACCGAAGAACCGGATGATGAAAACCGTATCATTGATGAACTCAATCAAGAATACGCTGTTCTACAAATTGGAAATATGGTACGAATTCTTCGTGAGCATCAATGGGGTGGAAAAACCTTCATCAGTTATTTAAAGAAAAGTGATTTTGATTTGTTGTTATCCAATCGTAAATTTGTCCTGAACGATGGTAAGAAGAATAAAGAAGAATCTTGGTCAAAAATTTGGTTGCAACATAAAGATCGCCGTCAATATTCAGGTGTAGAATTTGAGCCCAATGGAGGCAACCCACAATTCTATAATTTGTGGCGTGGACTCGCTGTGACGCCGAAACAAGGAAACTGCGATTTGTATCTGGAGCATTTGCGAGAGAATATCTGTTGCGGCAACGAGGAGCACTATAACTATGTGATCGCTTGGATAGCTCATGCTGTACAAAAGCCTGAAGAAAGACCTGAAACAGCAATTGTTCTTCGTGGTAAACAAGGCACAGGAAAAGGGGTGTTTGTCAATAAATTTGGCGAACTCTTTGGAGAACACTACTTGCAGATCAGCCAATCCCGCCACCTTGTGGGCAATTTCAACTCTCACTTGCAAAATCGCATTGTGTTGTTTGCCGATGAAGCGTTCTGGGCGGGTGATAAAAAGAGTGAAGGTGTGCTCAAGGCGCTCATTACGGAACCGTATTTAGCCATCGAACAAAAGAACGTCGATGTGATTCGGATTGCGAATCGAATTCGCCTGATCATGGCATCCAACGAAAACTGGGTGGTCCCTGCCAGTGTAGATGACCGGCGGTTTATGGTACTGAATGTGAGTGATCAGCATCAGAAAGATATTGCATACTTCAAGAAAATCAACGATCAGATGAAAAACGGTGGACAGAAAGCGCTTCTGCATTTTCTAATGAACTATGATTTAAGCAATGTTGATCTCCGTCAGATTCCTCAAACTGAAGCATTATTGGAACAAAAAATGCAATCACTCGATCCGATTTATCAATTTTGGTATGAGTGCCTTCAAGATGGTTATATCGGTATGGCAACGAATGATTGGATGCAGGAAGTTGCGGTCGATTCTGTTTATTGTGAATATCGTGAATTCGTCAAAAATTTGGGTGGAACCCGATCCAAATCCAAAAGTGTCTTTGGACAAGAACTTCGAAAAGTGTGTCCACAAGTTGATACGACAAGGACAAAGGCAAACGGAATCAGAATCAACAAATACATATTCCCTTCACTCCATGAATGTCGAAGAGCATTTGAAAATTATGTTGGCATGGAAATTAAATGGATTCCTATAAATCAACCATACAATGATATTTTGGATCATGAACTGGATTGCAAGGAAGATGGAGTTCATATTTGTTCCGATTTCGGTGATCAGAATTTCTCTGATGCAGAACAGAAGGATGATGAATCCAATAGTTGGGATGACCTATACTAGAAATTGCGATTTTAAGAAATGTGCCATAGCGGGTCATAGGCATTTTGATCTGCTATGGCACCATAAGTTCAATAAAATCAATACCGGGTCATAAGGGTCATAGGGGTCATAGCAAAATTGAAAAGAAAAAAATTTTTTATCTTCCAATTTTTCTTAAAAAAAGTTGAAAAATCCCTATGACCTACCTGACCTCTATGACCCACCCTTGAAAACACTGGACTTAGGGGACCAGGGCAAGAAGGTTGTGCCATGGCACACCATGACCCAATTGCAAACCAACAAGTTAATCCAATCAATAAGTAAAGTTTTTGTTCTTATATGGATTGAATATCCCCTTTTTTTAATGAAATTATGGTTGCATCCTACTTCCAACCATTCAATATGAGTATATTCAATCTTCTCACAAATGTTCAATATCGATATTTCCCCATTTTTGTTGAAGATATTCAGCCACCAATCTTCGATGACAATGATCAGCTGTTGATTCACTGCAAAGCAAACAACCGTGATCAAAGGTTCGCTGCATCAACACATTCTCAATCTTCCTATCGATCAATAATTGAATGAATTCCGTTTCATATTGGCTCCATGGTAGTGTTCCCTTCTGGTTTCTTTTGTGCAGATCTTTGCTGGGTGCCAATAAATTGGGCATATGTTTGTAATCAATATTGCAAATTTCATTTAAGAAAAATCGAAGATCTTCTTTTTTGGTGAATCCTGCGAATAGATTGTTATTGCTCAATCGTACATCGATCACCGTCTTCACATTGGCATTTTTCAAACGAGTGAAGAATGATTTGGCGGTAGATTTTGTATAACCAATTGTTAAAAGCTTCATTGAACATCTCGCTTTTTACACTTCTAAAGTCGAAATCATTTCCCAATTTTAGCCATTCATATTGTTTCTGGTCAAATTTTCCCGTTCGGATGTGAATGGAAAGATGACAATTTCAAGTCTCCCGGGAGACTTGATCGGAAATCATTCAGGTTTCATTCAACGTTTCACCAAAATAATTCAGGACAAATTCTATGAGATGATTCATTGAAGGTAATTCAGTGAAAATCCACAACCAATATACAGGAGTAATTTCATGGAATTTCTAAAAAGCATGAGCAATGTTTTAGACCATTATTTCGATGGCGAAATGCCCACAGTGAACGAAATAGAAAAC
>CAZHNG010000356.1:0-6772 GCA_964533785.1 uncultured Saprospiraceae bacterium
AATCACAAGCAGACCCCTAAAAATCAGCTAATTGCGGATCTGCGAAACTTAAGTTTATAACCTCATAACTTTATAACCTCATAACTTTATAACTTCATAACTTCATAACCTTCTTATAACCTAATAACCCCTCTATTGGCGACAAAGACTTTCGTCATCCATAAAAGTCAATACTGAATTGAAATATTATTTTCTGAGCATTTTCCTTCAAAGTGACCATTAAGCAACTCCTCAATAAATATACCCTGCCTTTTTCAGCTCTTTTACCGATTTAAAAGCTTTCGGCGCTTTGAGGTAACGATCTAAAAACTGGTAGACTTTAAGTCTTACTTGCAAGGCAAATTTAGTGTCCAGCCGGTCAAATTTATGTCCACCGGGAATATCCTCATAAATTTCGTAATCAAATTTTTTATCCGCTGCTTTCAGGGATTTGATGAGGTGTTCGACTTCCAGTACGCCCACGTCGCTGTCATTGGTATTAGTGTGGATGAGTAGCGGGGTTTCTAATTTATGAGCTTGCCAGGCCGGAGAACGGCGTTTGTATTCTTCCGTATTTTGATAGGCGGTTTTGCCAATGTGGTAATCCACCGAGTACAATTCCCGGTATCCTTGAGTTTTGTAGCCCATGCGGGCGATTAAGTCGCTGACGGGCACGCCGGCATAACCAACTTTATAGCTGTTGGGAAACTCAAAAAGATTCATCAGGGTGATCAGACCGCCGTGACTCCAGCCGAGGATGCCGATCCGTTCATCATCCACAATATCGTAGTTCTCGACCATAAAATCGCGGCAGGCTTTAACATCCTGTACTTCCAGGCCGCCGTAGTCGATCGCCTCGTAATGGCGGCGACCGTAGCCGGTACTGCCTCGGTATTCCGGTGCCACTACGATGTATTGCTGGGCCACTAACTCTCTAACAATGTGGGCGTAACCCGTATTGAAATTACTATGCACGCCGCCGTGGGGGAATACCAGCAAGGGATATTGCTTACCAGGATCAATATCTTTTGGCACGAAAAGGTACGTTTTGATCCGGTAGGGATTGTTATAATAGAGGGGATTGCCCGTACCATCGGTGGCTTTCAGTTTTTGTTCGCCGAGTGGCGGTCCGGTTAATTCCAGTTTATCCACAAAAGCGACATCACCTACTTTATTGTACCAATACACATCGTCAATGGCCTTGCTCATGCTGTTAAAAGAATGCCTCAGGTTGCTTACCTGCTCCCGCAAGGCTTTGATCTCGGCTAACAGATCATCTTCATTTTGTGCGGATACAAATGGAGTAAGTAGTAGTAGTAGAAATAGTATAGGAATCAGCGTTTTATTCATGCCAAAAGTTTTAATCAGATTATGAAAAATTGATGAACACCTAGTAATCCAAGATTACCGAATTTCACTAAAATAGGAAAAAGATTATTTTGCAAAAGCTCGATATTGCCAAACAATTTGTAGATTGGAATTTTATTATTCGGAATATTCAAATCAGCAATTGTGTCAACAACTAACCACGATCCTTACGTAATTGATAATGAATTGATAATGGATCCTCCGGATCATTTCTTCGGACGATTGAAATATTTGGGGCCGGGTTTTATTTTATCGGCATCGATAGTGGGGTCGGGGGAATTAATTGCAACGACTACGCTTGGTGCCAAGGCGGGATTTGTCACTTTTTGGGTGATCATCGTAAGTTGTTTGGTGAAGGTAGCGATCCAATTGGAGTTTGGAAAGCACGCCATCCACAGTGGAGAATCGGTCATGGTCGCCTTGAACAAACTACCTGGCCAGCGGATTGGGAAAACACACTGGACGGTTTGGTCGTGGGTGGTCTTAATGACCTTAAAGTTGCTGCAGGTTGGTGGTATTGTAGGGGGCGTTGCGCTGGTAATGAAAATTGCTTTTCCCGGTGTTTCCATTGCTGTATTGTCTTTTATTATTGCAGCGATGGTAGCCTTGTTGACTTTTAAGGGGTATTACCGGTTCATCGAAGGCTTTTCCATTACCATGATGGGCGTGTTTACCCTTTTCACGATCGCTTGTCTGATCTTTTTGCAGTATACGCCTTATGCCTTGGATTGGGCAAGTATCCGGAGTGGCCTGGCCTTTGATCTTCCGGCCGCCGCGGTGGGAGTGGCCATCGGAGCTTTCGGGATTACCGGAGTAGGGGGAGATGAGATTATATATTACAATTACTGGTGCATTGAAAAAGGATACGCCGCCAAGGCAGGACCGCGGACAGACGATGAAGCCTGGTTGAGGCGTGCCAAAGGCTGGATCAATGTCATGTACTGGGATGCCTTATTGTCGATGGTGGTATACACTTTGGTGACGGCGGCTTTTTATTTATTGGGGGCTGCCGTCTTACACAAAATAGGGAAAGTCCCGGAAGGCAATGAAACGGTTGAGATCCTTTCCAATATATACACCCAATCCCTGGGGCCATGGGCCAAGAACACCTTCCTGATTGGTTCTTTTGTTGTGCTGTTTTCTACTTTATTTGCTGCTTTGGCCTCCTGGATCCGGGTATATACGGATGCGTTTGGACAGTTGGGATGGATTGATTTTTCTAATAGGAAACAGCGCGCTACTACCCTGGCTATCCTAGCTTGGTTTTTTCCTTTTGCCTGGGCCGTTACTTATCTGGTCGTGAAACTGCCGGTATTTATGGTGCTTACTGGAGGCATCGTTGGATCCATTATTCTTTTTATTGTTGTCTATGCGGCTATCTATTTTCGCTATAAAAGACTACCGGAGACACTTCATCCGGAAAAATTGTACGATCTTGCTTTTTGGATCAGTGCGGTTTCGATCGTGTTGGTGGGGGCTTATGGGATTATTAAGTTGTTTGGATGAATGTTGTGATGGTTTAATCAACAACTAAACAAGGCTTGAATCAACAGACCAAAAAAGAGTAAACAGAAAAATGACGCAAGCAGAATTAAAGATGAAATTTTCGAAACGCCATCCCGGCAAGTTTTTTTTGGATGGGGAGCAAATTGAGCCGCTGGAACAGTACTTGAAAGAAAAAGGGTGGTTGTCAAATATTGATTCCATACAAAGGGTAGAAAAGCCGGGAGAGGGTAATATGAATTGTGTTTTACGCATTATTCCAAGTGTTGCTCCGTCTTTTGTTGTCAAACAATCACGTCCCTGGGTAGAGAAATATCCGCAGATCGATGCACCAATAGAAAGAATTTTTGTGGAGCATACTTATTATCAGGCGATCAGTAAGAATGCCGCTTTGGCTGCTTTTACTCCGGAAATACTTGGGTTTGAAGAGAATGATTTTTTATTGGTACTGGAAGATCTCGGCGCAGCTAAGGATTACACTTTCGCTTATCAGGCCAACCGGACAATAGATCCATCAGAAATCCACTCCTTTATCGGTTACCTTAATATTTTAAATCATCTCGAAATTGAGGAGGATTACCCAAAAAACAGGGATCTGAGGGCCTTAAATCACCAGCATATTTTTTATCTGCCCTTTTTGCCGGATAATGGGTTTGACTTAGATGGTATTCAGGAAGGACTGCAAAAGATCGCTACGGTTTGTCAGACGGATAAGGTCTTGAAGCAAAGGGTAGAGGAGCTGGGAAAGGTCTATTTATCCGATCAGGATACTTTATTACACGGCGATTTTTACCCGGGTAGCTTGCTCAATGCGGGAGGTGTACTAAAAGTCATTGACCCAGAATTTTCCTTCCTGGGCCCCGGCGAATGGGATATTGCCGTTTTTATCGCTCATTTATTCATGATTCAAACAGACATTACCGTCATCAATGCCGCTCTCCAACGGTATGAGCAGAATAAGGGTTTTGACGAAGGTCTTTTTGCCGGTTTTGTAGGAACGGAAATTTTGCGTCGGTTGATCGGTTTGGCGCAATTGCCCTTAGAAATGAGCTTGTCAGCTAAAAAGGAATTGATCATGCAGGCGAGGGATATGGTGAAGACGGGCAGGGTTGGAGGTGTAACTTTTTGAAAATCGTTATTGTGTGATGTTTAGTATGTTTATAGGGTTTATAGGGTTTATAGTGTTTATAGCGTTTATGGGGTGATTTGTATAAACCTCATAAACCCTATAAACCTCATAAACCATATAAACTTCATAAACCCTATAAACCTCATAAACCTCATAAACAAATAAACCGATCAACAAAACGCGATACATCAGAAGCCGAATTCTCGTTACAAGACAACTGAATAGAGCCAAACCAAAAAATAAGAACCGATGAGATACCTACCGATTTTAATGATTGTTATTCTGATCATATCCTGCGAGACCAGTATTCCCAAAGACCCACCAGAGCGTAGGATGGAAGTGAATATCGATGCATCAACAGCAACGATAGAGGATCTGGAGATCAGCAGAGATGCTCTATACGATAAAATATTGGGCTCTTTGGTCGGTTCTGCTATTGGGGATGCGATGGGGGCGCCCTCCGAAATGCTGCCTCGTTACAACCGCAAGGTAGAATTCGGATACATCGACAGTCTGGATGTGTTGACCCGCCCACCTTCCCCGGAAGGCACCTGGGCTTATGGCTTACCAATCGGAGCTACCACCGATGATACGCGCTGGAAACAACTGACAGGAGCGTTCATTATCGAGAACATTGGCCCGTTTTATTTGGAGGAAGGCCCCGATCCTGTTGACTTTTCCAATTTCATTATTGAGGCTTATCAGGATGAGCTCGATGTGCTAAAAAATACGGAAGGTTTAGCACCGCAAGACTACGAAGATAATATGATGCGAATGGCCTGGTTACAGGAGTGGGCGCAGGTGGCCTCCGCATTTACGGAAGGAGATATTGAAAAATTCACCTACGCCTTACATAAATTTTACGGTGGCGAGCTGGTCTGCGCGGGGATGCTTTACGCCCCTGCGTTTGCATTGCCGTATCCGGGCTTTCCCGAACAGGCATATCAAACCGCCTACCGGCTATCCATTTTCGATCAGGGCTATGCGCGAGATATCACCGGACTGACGGCGGCAATGGTTGCTGCTGCATTGGCACCCGGTGCCTCGGATAAATCCATAACCGAAGTATTCATCAATATTGACCCGAACGGGTATTTTCGCTCCCGTTTGTTTGGCAGAGCAGCTTTTAATACCTACCGTGATGCGCTTTACATCGTGGATCAGGCTAAAAATTCCAATGCATTCCTACCGGAGGCACTGGAAGAATTCCCCGGTCAGGACTCGATACCGGCGAGCCGGATGCTGGCGGCCTTTCAAGCTTTGGATGAGCGAAATCAGCACAGTCCTGCCCACGCGCAGGAGATCCTGTTGATATCATTGGTATCCATGATGTATACGGATTTTGATTTTCAAAAAGCGTTGGAATTCTTGACCAATTACGGTCGAGATAATGATACTTCCGGTGCCGTGGTGGGAGCCATCCTGGGGGCTTACCATGGTTTCGACGATCTGCCCGAAGATATGAAATGGAAAGTATTGGAAACCAACCGAGAAGTATTGGGTATTAACCTGGAATTACTGGCAAAAGACATCATGGCGGTCATGTTGAAGCAGTTCACCCTATGAGAAGACTAGGGATTGTTGCATTTGGCGGCTTTGTTTTGTTGTTTGTCCTATTGGGGTACAATGGGAGGGGCGGATTATTCAATTTCGAAGGGAAAGATCTTAAGGCTATAAACCATAAGAAGTCTATGAAAGCGGACGCATTAAAATTGGTTGATTCGGATGCAGACCATACTACAAGAGCCTTATACCGGTTTTTGTATGATCTGCCGGAAGACAAGATCCTGATGGGGCAAGAAGACGCTCTGGCCTACGGTGTGCAATGGAAGAATGAATCGGATCGTTCGGATATGCAGGATGTATGCGGAAGTCATCCGGCCGTCTTTGGCTGGGATGTAGGTAAATTAGGGCAATACCCGCACAATATCGATACCGTAGATTTCGAACAAATGAAAAAATGGATCATCCAGGTACATGAAATGGGGGGAATGAATACCATAAGCTGGCACATGGATAATCCGGTGAGTGGTGGTGATCCCTGGGATAAGACCAAAGCGGTTCATACTATTTTACCGGGAGGCGTAAATCATCAATGGTACCGGAGTAAACTGGATACTTTTGCTGTTTTTGTCCATGACCTGGTGTCTTTCCAAAAGGGCAAGGTGCCTATCCTTTTCCGCCCTTTTCACGAACATACCGGCAGTTGGTTTTGGTGGGGTGAAAAGCATTGCAGTGAAGAAGCATACAAGGAATTGTGGCGCTTTACGGTCACCTATTTGAGGGACGAAAAAGGAATCCACCAACTCCTTTATGTGTACTCCCCCGACCGTGTTTTTTCAGAAGCAGATTACTTAAAACGCTATCCCGGTGACGATTATGTGGATGTGCTGGGGATTGACAATTATTGGAATGTTTGGTTTTGGACCAACAGGAGGAAGTTGACCCGGTGTTTGCGGATGCTGGTGCGGTTGGCAGAAAAAAAGGGAAAAGTGGCTGCCCTTACGGAAACGGGCCAAAACCGCATTCCCAATCGAAAATGGTGGACGCAGGTATTGCTGAAAAGGGTCGCTAAAGATCCGGTGGCTCGCAGAATAGCCTATATGATGGTTTGGCGTAATGCCAACGAAAAACATCATTTTGCGCCTTATGCCGGACATCGAAGTGCTGATGACTTCAGACAGTTTGTAGCTGATCCTCAAGTTTTGATGTTGGAGGATTTGAAGAGGGAGAAGTTGGACGCTGGACGCTAGACGCTGGACGCTAGACGCTGGACGCTAGACGCTGGACGCT
>CAZHNG010000357.1:0-6753 GCA_964533785.1 uncultured Saprospiraceae bacterium
CCTTGATTATCAATTAGTTAGAATTTTTTATCTAACTTCTAGAGTCTAGCGTCAAAAGTCTAGACAATATTATTGTCAACAATTTTTAAGCCGACCGGGATATCCCTGGTATCAAACTATTCCGCCTCTATGAAAAAAATATTCTTCGTATTGATCGCTTTTGTATTGTTCTGCAGTCACGATATGTACCTGAAGTTGGATACCTATTTTCTCCAGTCCAACACCCCGGCAACCATCAAATTATTTAATGGAACTTTTGATAAAAGTGAAAATACTATTGATCGCAATCGCATGGTTGACGTAAGTCTTGTGGGCAATGGCAATCGCCTCCGCGTTGATACAACACAATGGAGAGAAGAGGGTGGAACAACCCTTTTGGATTTTACAACGGGCGAAGCAGGCACATGGGTGGCGGGCGTTTCTACCCGTCCGCGAAATATTGAGATGACCGCTGCAGATTTTAACGGATACCTCGAACACGATGGGGTATTAGATATGCTCGAATGGCGCAGAAAGAATAACACGCTTGATCAGGATGCAGTGGAGAAATATTCCAAGCACGTCAAAACCATCTTCCAGGTTGGTGAAAACCGAACGAATGACTGGCAAACTAACCTGGGTTATCCTATTGAATTTATCCCACAAAGCAATCCATACGATTTGCATGCAGGTGACAAGCTAAAGATTAAACTACTCTGGCAAGGAGAGCCGTTGGCAGATCAACTCGTGTACGTAGGTTTGCAGGAAACCGAGCACAATCATAGCCATGCTGATGGTACAGATCATAAACATGAGCACAGTCATGATGATGGAAACAATCATGAACATAGCCATGAGCATGAACAAACTGGTGCAACCGAGGAAGATCATCATCACCACGCTGCTACTCAGGTTCGCACTGATGCTGATGGCAACCTTACTGTAAATATAACCAAAGATGGAATTTGGTATTTGCGTACCATTTACCTTACTCACTCCGAAGAAGCAGGATTAACCCATGAATCTAACTGGGCTACTTTAACTTTTGAAGTAGGGCACGAACATAGCCATGCAGACGGCACACATAGCCACGCTGAAGGACATCATCATGCAGAAGACGGCTCTATCTTTGGTTTCCCTGGTTACGTCTACTGGGCAGGTAGTTTTGTCCTGTTGTTAGGATTGTTTTTTTGGTTTAATCGGAAAAATTGAATGAAGCAATTATTAAAACTTCTTCCCGTATTTGTCCTACTCTTTTGTCCCTTTTTTCTCGATGCCCATGGCGTTAGTGATGCCGATCAAGAAATATTGAGTAACGGAGGACTGATGGCGTATATACTAGTTGGGGCCAAGCACATGGTAACGGGGTATGATCACTTGTTATTTTTAACGGGTGTCATCTTTTACTTAAGCGGATTTAGGGATATTGTAAAGTTCATAACGGCTTTCACGATCGGGCACAGCATTACGTTAATCGCTGCAACCTATTTGGGTATCAAGGCAGATGAACATTTGATCGATGCCGTTATAGCACTAAGCGTCTTATACAAGGGATTTGAAAACTTAGGCGGCTTTGAAAAGCTGTTCAAAGTACAATCTCCGAATTTATTAATGATGGTCTTTATCTTCGGATTAATTCACGGGTTTGGTCTATCTACAAGGCTTCAATCATTTGAATTAGGGACTGAACAATTCCTGCTTAAAATAATAAGCTTTAACATTGGAGTGGAACTCGGGCAAATACTGGCCTTAATTCCCATTGTATTCATTATTACCCGGTGGCATAACTTGAAAAGTTATAAAGCATTTTATAAAGCTGCAAATTACTATTTAGTGATAGCGGGGGTCTTACTTTTCATTTACCAGCTTTATGGTTATAGCGTAGTCCACTCCTAAAAATGAGCATGAGAATGATTTCTTATTGGTTTATTTCTAAATAATGGGGTTGACTATAAAGAAAGCAAGTAATAAGGAAAGTGGAAGCTTAAATAGACTGTCACTGAACCCCATTGAAATCAATCATTTGCGTATCCCGGAAGGTGGGACTTGAAATTCTTTTTGAAAGGAACGACTAAAATGACCAAAGTCTTTAAATCCTACCCGGGATGCAATTTCACCAATTGGTAAATCTGTGCTTTCGAGCAGAGACTTTGCTTTTTGCAAACGCAGGGAGCGAATATACTGAGCAATCGACTGGCCAGTTAATGCTTTAAGTTTGCGGTATAACTGAGTACGACTCATCGCAATGGCCCGGCAAAGCTCATTAGTATTAAATAATTCATCATGCAGATTCGATTCAATAATTTGATGAATTTCTTGTAAAAAGTCGGCCTCCTTCTTTTCTAATTCGCTAAGCTGGCCATTAAAGTGAGTTGATTTTGAAAGTAACTCTTGGAGTTTTTGACTTTGTTTTACCAAATTGCTCAGTCGAACGAGGAGTTCTGTCTTGTCAAAAGGCTTGGTTAGGTAAGCATCTGCACCGTAGGATAAGCCGGAAACTTTATCTTCCTGTGTAGCTTTGGCAGTAATTATAATAATGGGTATATGACTTGAACGCCTATCCGACTTAAGTTGCTGACAAACTTCAAACCCGTCCATCTCCGGCATCATTATATCACAAAGAATAACATCAGGTATTTTTTCCAGGGCCATTTCTACTCCAATTTTACCGTTTCTGGCGACCAACAACTTGTAACTTGGGGATAAACAAGATTGGATATATTCAACGACGTCCGCATTATCTTCGATAACCAATACCAATGGCTGATCCTTATTTTCAAGCGGCGTTTGGGAAGCCTTCGATAAATCAGCGGAACTTGTTCCGACTGAAGCAAAAGAAAAATCAAAGTTTTCTGATTGGGGAGCCTGATTACGAATAGGTAACCAAATGGTAAAGGAAGATCCTTTCCCAATGGTACTTTTTGCCTCAATGGTTCCCCCTAATAATTGAACTAACTCTTTAACCAGCGAAAGCCCTATACCAGAACCTTCTCCCAACTTGGTTGTCGAGTCATCTACCTGGTAAAATCGATCAAAAATATAAGGAATTTGTTTTTCGGAAATGCCTTTACCTGTATCTTCCACCTGTAGTTTTAACATTGTTTCACCATTCCTTGAAAAACGAACAGCATCCACCTTTACACTTCCGTAAGCAGGAGTGAATTTTATAGCATTGGTTAGTAAATTGATGAGGATCTGCTGGATCTTATTTGGGTCAAAATCCATTATGATAGATTCTTCAACCGAAAAAAAGGCCAGATTAATCTTTTTACTGCCTGCTAAGGAATGACATGATTCCGTTATATACTTCAAAAAAACGAGGATATCGGCTTGTATCAAGTCAATATTCAACGTGTTGTTCTCTAATTTAGAGAGGTCCAAAAGCTGGTTCACCAGATTCAGTAATCTTTGACTGTTATTTTGGATTAAGGTTTTAATGCTTTCATTACCTTTTATTTGTTGAGTCATCCCCTGAATTACCGTTAAAGGAGTGCGGAACTCATGGGTAATATTGGTATAGAAATCACTCTTGAACTGATTGAGTTCTCTTAGGCGCTCTGCTCTTTCTTGCTCAACTCTTAATTGCGCTTTCATGTTCCATCGGTTACGCTGATAATAATAAAACGATGCGAGTATCAGGAAAAGCCCTAAAACGTAAAGACTAAGGGCCCACCAAGACTTCCACCACGGCGGTAGAATAACAATTTTTTGCTCGAAGGGCTCACTTCCGTGTTGGCCGTTTTCATTAAATGCCTTTATTTGAAGGGTGTAGGTACCAACCGGTAAATAGTTATAATGAATTTCAGGAGTCGAATGCGTTGTTTTCCAGTTCACTTCATGTGGATACAACCGGTATTTGTAAATGACTTGCGAGGTCCGAAAATGAAAGGCAGAAAATCCAAACCCCATCGGCATCGCCTGTTGTGGGATGTTTAATTGCACCGTCTGCCATACAGGCATGGAAAGTATTTTGCTGTTAGAGGGAATTTGTCTTTTTTCCTTGAGGAATAAATCTGTCAATCTCACCAAATTGGAGTTGGTAGTTGGGAAAGGTATTTTGTCCGGATCTATTTCTATCCATCCTTTATGGTTAATTAGAAAATAGATATGCCCATCAGGACCGAGATTACCCCTTCTCGCAAGAACTGGTTCGTCTAATTGACTCCGGAACACGGCCCACTTCTCGTTATTCGGATCGAAACGGGCTAACCGGTTTTCCTTCATCGCCCCTAACCAAAGATGACCTTCCTGATCGACAACCATTGTAGAGATGTGGTCAATGGGGAAATTATTTTCAAAGGGATTATGAACTTCACTTAGTGTGCCGGGTGCAGTCAATAACAATTCTCCCAATCCCTGTGAGTGCAGGGTAAAGAAAACTCTATCTCCAGCTTGCGCAAAATAGCGTGGAAAATTATAAGCAGCAACACCAGGAGGGCAGGGATAGTCTGTGCTTATTCCAGCATTTACATCAATGGCAGTGATAAAAGGTTCATTATCCTTTGAAATACCTCCCGTCCAGATCTTTCCGTCCTCACTTTCCATAATAGAGACGGGTTGGTACCCCCCTATTCGGTGTGGAGAATTAGAACTTGCCTGATAATGCAACCATTTTCCCGTGTTGGGATCTAAACGGCTTAATCCTTTTTGAAACTGTGCCGCCCATATCATTCCACGGCTATCACTTATGACGTGGGTTACATAATTCGAAAGCAAACTGTTAGAATCTTGGGGGTTGTGGATATAGTTTTTTGTGCTTCCCGTTTTCCGGTCAAAGCTATACACCCCTATATGATCTGCAGGATAGGTGCCCCATACTTTCCCATCTTTCCCAACTGTCATTCCGACAGGGTCCCAGGTGAGACTTTGATTGCCGTTATAGGCACTGCTGTTTAGGTTCTGTAAATCTAAGTCGGATAGGAAATAAAACTTTGTCAGCTCTGTGTTTTTATCATAATTTACAAGAATGGCATGATCAATAAATCGATCCTCGCTTCCTACCTCAAAAAAGTAACACAACCACAAAGTACCGTCATTCGGATCAAAAGCCGAGGATAAAGGACCAAACCATCTGTTTTCCTCAGCTCCTTTGCTCAGTTTGCTAAAAAGCGGAGTGTTTTTAAATTCATCGAAAATATGCCCTCCTTTGAATATTGGATAGCTTTTATTCTTTGATTTGATCTTGTAAATTTTGGAACCGCCTTCCCCTGCAGTAGACACCCAAATGGTGCCGTCCTTACTTTCCATAAGGTGCCAAGCTGCCGATTTTAAAGGAAACTCCTCTACTGAATTTGTTTGGGAATCAAAGCGAAGAAGATGGCTTTCGTAATCGTAATTTCCAATAGTACCAATCCATAATCCTCCTGTTTTATCCTCCAAAAGAGAGTAGGCACTTGGTTGCTCTCGGTGTCCTGTTCCTGGCGCATAAGGTTTATTCGGGTTATAATGCATTCGCTCAAAAGTACCTCGGTCTCTATCCATTTTTTGCAGACCACCGGTCGTAGTTATCCAAAAATTCCCTTTACTGTCTTCTAGCATTGCCTGTACCGCATTGGTCCACAAACTCGTACTATCATCCGGATCGTAGGTATAAGTAATAAAAGATTGTTGTTGAGGATCAAACCGATTTAATCCTCCCCACTCTGGCCCCCAATGTACCGTTCCGGTCGCAATCCATAAATTATCTTGACTATCCAAATAAATGTTTCTGGCATTCTTATAACTCAAGGTGCCCTTTTGGGCTGGATCGTGCAAAAAGCGTTGAAATTGAACAGTTTGAGGATCATAACGATTTACCCCGTTTTCAGTACCAATCCATAAATTTCCTTCATTATCTTCAGCAGCACACAATACATAATTATTACTTATTGAAGTGGAATCATCCGTACTATATTTGAAATGCCGAAAATATTCAGTGTTGGGGTCAAATTGATACAAACCTCCTCCATAAGTACAAACCCATAGTTTGCCGTTACTATCCCAGTAAAGGTTTTCGATGTAGGAAAACGTAAGGCTTTTAGTAACGGATAAGGTGTCATCAACCGCCTTTTTATAAGTTATAACGCGATGACCGTCATAGCGGTGAAGCCCATCATGTGTTCCAAACCAAAGGAAGTCATTAGGCCCCTGGACAATGCAATTTGTCGCAACGCCCTGCCTTAACCCTGGCAAATGAAATTCTTCAATAATGTAATTGTTGGTTTGAAAAGAAGACCGTGTATTCTTGGTTTGTTGACCGAATACCATCCACGGCAGGAAAAAAATTAAAATTGATAGGCTTCTTGGTACGGTCATACAAGTTTTATTGGAAAAATACGAAATATTTAGATTTTATCACTCTCAGAAAGTGAGATGAATTAGGTAAAATCGAGGTTTCGTATTCGACATATTTCTGAATTGATTTAAACATTTTGCTTTTCTGTTGTTGGGAAAGCCATTAACCCCAGAAAATTTTGTGCGATCAGCAAGCCTTTGTCATTTAGATTTAGAAAAAACATCATCCAAGCGTGAGACTGTGCTTCAGTGAAACTGGTTAAAAAGTCAGGATTACTTGGAGGCTGACATTAAGGAGGTTGTATCAAAAGAAAAAAACAATGGCAACATTAATCACCGCAAAGACCCCGCAAACCCACCTACCTTGCGGCATCGCCATAGCCGTCAGGCTAAGGGAAACTTATTTATTTTGAAACCCGCCTACTGTGCCAGTAATGGCGGGCAGGCATAGAGAACATGTAGTGCATAGAGATATTATGTCTTTCAAAAGTATTAGTTTGC
>CAZHNG010000358.1:0-6713 GCA_964533785.1 uncultured Saprospiraceae bacterium
TCACCCCATCTCAGCAGATCATGGTGCGGAGCGGTAGGGCGGGTCAGGCCGGACGCTTACGGTTGGTCGCATAGAGTACCAGACGCTCCGTGGTGACGGCTTTACGATCATGCGCTAACCAGTGCAGCGAGCGCCCCATCTGGGCAGGCCAACGAGAATGAAACGCCCTTGAACCATTCCCTCGCCCATCGCATGCTGCGCGACCCGGTCGCCGCGTTCGGCCTCGCGGTCATCGCCATCATCGTGGGTGCGGCGCTGGCCGCTCCGTGGCTCGCCCCCTTCCCGCCCAACGAGCAGTTCTTCGACGGCCTGACGCTTGAAGGCGCCCCACTGCCGCCGGGGGAGGACTACCTCCTGGGCACCGACCTGCTTGGCCGCGACCTCCTCTCCCGGCTGATCTGGGGTGCCAGAACCTCGCTCGTCATCGGCGTCGTCGCCAACGGCGTAGCGGTGCTTTTCGGCACAACTCTGGGACTTCTCGCGGGCTACTTCCGCGGCTGGATCGGGGCGGCCATCATGCGATTCACCGATCTGATGATGGCCTTTCCTGCGCTGCTGCTGGCGATCGTCCTTGCCGCCATCTTCAGTCCATCGCTCTGGATCGTCGCCCTCGTCATCGCGATGGTGAACTGGGTGCAGATTGCGCGCGTCATTTACACTCAAACCACAGCGATCATGGAGCGCGAGTTCATCGAGGCGAGCTTGGCCGTCGGCGTCGGGCCTTTGCGACTCCTGGTCCGCCACGTCGTGCCGCACCTTTTCCCGACAATGATCGTCTGGGGCACGCTCGGCATCGCCACCACCGTGCTGCTCGAGGCCACCCTCTCCTTCCTCGGCGTCGGTGTCCGCCCACCCACCCCGTCCTGGGGCAACATCATCTTCGAGAACCAGACATATTTCACCACGGCCCCCTGGCTCGTCTTCTTTCCGGGTGCCGCGATCCTGCTCCTCGCCCTCTCCTTCAACCTCGTCGGCGATGCGCTCAGGGACGCGCTCGACCCGACGCAACGAGGGCGCAGCTGATGGCCCGCTACCTCGCCAGCCGCTTCGCCCAGGCGCTGCTGATCCTCTTCGGCATCTCGCTCGTCACCTACATCCTCCTCTACCTCGTCCCAGCAGACCCCGTGCGACAGATCGCCGGCCGCAGTGCCACGCCCGAGACGGTCGAGAGCATCCGCCGCCAGCTCGGCCTCGACCTGCCGCTCTGGCAGCAATATCTCCGCTATCTGGGCAATCTCCTCCAAGGCGATCTCGGCCGCTCCTACATCCAGAAGACCGAGGTCGCCGAGCTCATCGTCTCGCGCCTGCCGGCAACCCTCCTGCTCCTGGCCGGCACCATCACGGTCGAGCTCCTGATCGGCATTACCGCGGGCCTCGTCGCTGCCGCCAAGCGCGGCTCGGTGGTCGACCGGGCGATCATGGTGGGGGCCTTCGCCGCCGTCTCCGCCCCGCAATTCGTCGTCGGCATCCTTCTGCTCTACGTCTTCGCCGTGCAGCTCGGCTGGTTCCCGATCGGCGGCTATGGCACCTTCGCCCATCTCGTCCTGCCGTCCTTGACCCTCGGCATCCTCGGCGGCGGCTGGTATGCGCGGATGATGCGCTCCTCGATGATCGACGTGCTCCGGCAGGACTACATCACCACGGCCCGGGCCAAGGGGGCCGGCCGGGCACGGATCTTGCTCATTCATGGGCTCAGGAACGGGGTGCTCCCGGTGATCGCGATGATCGGCCTCGATATCGGCATCTTCATGAGCGGGGCGGTCGTCGTCGAATCGGTCTTCGGCTGGCCCGGCATCGGCCAGCTCGCCTGGCAGGCGATCCAGCGCGTCGACATCCCGATCATCGTCGGCGTGACATTGGTGGCGGCAGTTGCCATCATCATCGGCAATCTCCTCGCCGATCTCGTGGCCCCGTTCATCGATCCGCGGATCAGGCTCAAGGCCTGACGAACAAGAAGGGAAGGAAGACCCATGAAGACACTGCTCACCTCGACCGCCCTGGCACTCGTGCTGGCTGCGGGCTCGGTTGTCGCCCAGGAGATCAAGCAGGGTGGCTCGATGACCGTCACCTACAAGGACGATGTCAGCACCCTCGATCCCGCCATCGGCTACGACTGGCAGAACTGGTCGATGATCAAGAGCCTGTTCGACGGGCTCATGGACTACGAGCCCGGCACCACCGATCTCGTCCCCGACCTCGCCGAATCCTACGAGATCAGCGAGAACGGCCTGACCTATACCTTCACGCTCCGTGACGGTGTGACCTTCCACAACGGCCGGGCACTCACCGCCGCCGACATCAAGTACTCGATCGACCGCGTGGTGCGACCGGAGACGCAGAGCCCGGGTGCCGGCTTCTTCGGCATGATCGACGGCTTCGACGTCGTGCAAGCCGGCGAAGCCGAGAGCCTTTCTGGCATCGAGGCCGTGGACGACCGGACCGTCCGCTTCACGCTCTCCCGTCCCGACGCCACCTTCCTCCATGTCCTCGCACTCAACTTCGCGCACGCCGTGCCCGAGGAGGCCGTGGCCGAGCATGGCGAGGATTTCGGCAAGAACCCGGTCGGCACCGGTGCCTTCAGCCTCGCCGAATGGACCTTGGGGCAGCGCGTCGTCTTCGCCCGCAACCCGGACTACCACCACGAAGGCTTCCCGAGGCTCGACGAGATCGTCTTCGAGGTCGGCCAGGAGCCGCTCGTGGCCCTTCTCCGGCTGCAGCGCGGCGAGGTCGACATCCTCGGCGACGGCATTCCGCCCGCCAAATTCCTCGAGGTCATGGAAGACCCGGAATGGGCGGACAACGTTATCGAGGGCGGCCAGCTGCACACGGGCTACGTGACAATGAACGTCAACGTCGCCCCATTCGACAACCAATTGGTGCGCCAGGCGGTCAACCACGCCATTAACAAGGACCGCATCGTCCGCGTCATCAACGGCAGGGCAGTGCCGGCCAACCAGCCGCTGCCACCGGCCATGCCGGGCTATGCCGAGGATTACGAGGGCTACGGCTACGACACCGAAAAGGCCAAGGCCCTGCTCGCCGAGGCTGGCTTCGCCGAGGGCTTTCAGACTGAGCTCTTCGCCATGAACACCGATCCCAATCCGCGCATCGCCCAGGCGATCCAGCAGGACCTGGCGGCTATTGGCATCGACGCGGAGATCAAGGCCTTGGCCCAGGCCAACGTCATCGCCGCCGGCGGCGAGCCCGAGGGTGCACCGATGATCTGGTCCGGCGGCATGGCCTGGATCGCCGACTTCCCTGATCCCTCGAACTTCTACGGCCCGATCCTCGGCTGCGGCGGTGCGGTGCCCGGCGGCTGGAACTGGGCCTGGTACTGCAACGAGGACCTGGATGCCAAGGCCGCCGAGGCCGATGCGATGATCGATCCGGCTCGGGCCGAGGAGCGCCTCGCCCTTTGGCGCGACATCTATCTCGGTGTCATGGTGAATGCCCCCTGGGCGCCGATCTTCAACGAGCAGCGCTTCACCATGAAGGCAGATCGATTGGGTGGGCCGGATGCGATCTTCGTCGACCCTGTCCACATCCCCGTGCACTACGACGTCGTCTACGCCGTCGACGTGCAGTAGCCGGAGCCTTCGTCATGAGCCACGGTCTCGCCCACACCATCCACCACCACCACCATCACCACGGCTGGGACAACGCCAACCAGCCTGTCTTGACGGTGGCGCCGGGCGAGACCGTGCTCTTCGAGACGGTCGATGCCTCGGGCGGCCAGCTGAGTGCCAACTCGACCCTCGACGACCTGAAGGTGCTGGAATTCGACAAGGTCAACCCGGTTACCGGCCCCCTTCACATCGACGGGGCCGCGCCCGGCGATGCGCTCAAAGTGACGGTCGAGCACTTCGAGCCCTCGGGCTGGGGCTGGACCGCCAACATCCCGGGCTTCGGCCTCTTGGCCGACCAGTTCCCCGACCCGGCCCTGCACATCTGGTCCTACGATGCGCAGAGCCTCGCCCCCGCCCTCTATGGCCCAGGCGGCAGGGTCCCCCTGAAGCCCTTTGCCGGCACTATTGGCCTTGCACCGGCCGAGGCCGGCAACCATTCCATCGTTCCGCCGCGGCGCGTCGGTGGCAACATGGACATCCGCGACCTCGCCGCTGGATCCGTTCTCTATCTGCCGGTCGAGGTGGCGGGTGCGCTCTTCTCGGTCGGCGACACCCACGCCGCACAAGGCGACGGCGAGGTCTGCGGCACCGCGATCGAAAGCCCGATGAGCGTCGCCTTGACCTTCGAGCTAATCAAGGGTGCCGACCTCCGCTTTCCCCGCTTCACCACACCGGGCCCGGTGTCGCGCCATCTCGACGCCCAGGGCTACGAGGTCACGACAGGCATCGGCCCGGACCTCATGACCGCCGCCCGAGACGCCGTGGTCGGCATGATCGACCTCCTCACCGGCCGTTTCAGCATGGCACCGGTCGAAGCCTACATTCTATGCAGCGTCTGCTGTGATCTCCGTATTAGCGAGATCGTCGATCAGCCCAACTGGGTCGTCGGCTTCTACTTTCCCCGTCTAGTTCTCGAATGACCCGCCCCCGGCTGCCGCGCAGCCGCTGATGGCATGATGCTGCTCGAGATCACCGACCTTTCGATCGCCTTTGAGAACGACGCGGGCGCGACCATCGTCGTCGAAGGGCTCGACCTCGCAGTGGACGAAGGTCAGGTGCTGGGCCTCGTCGGCGAAAGCGGCTGCGGAAAAAGTGTTACCGCCAGGAGCATCATGCGCCTCCTTGACACTCCGCCGACGACCTACCCCAAAGGCAGGATCAGCTTTGCCGGTCAAGACTTGTTGCGCCTGAACGAGCCGGCGTTGCAGGGGCTGCGCGGCAATCGCATCGGCATGATTTTCCAGGAGCCAATGACCTCGTTGAACCCGACATTCACCGTCGGCTGGCAGCTCGACGAGGTGCTACGGCTGCATACCGATCTCGATCGCCGGCAGCGCCTCGAGCGTGCGCATTCGCTGCTGACCGAGGTCGGCATCGGCGCGGTGGAAAGCCGGCTCGGCCAGTACCCACACGAGCTCTCGGGCGGCCTTCGCCAGCGGGTGATGATCGCCATGGCCATCGCCTGCCAGCCACGCCTATTGATTGCCGACGAGCCGACCACCGCTCTCGACGTCACCGTCCAGGCGCAGATCCTCGACCTCCTTCTCGATCTCCGCGACACGATCCAGATGGCCATTCTCCTGATCACCCACGACCTCGGCGTGGTTGCCGAGACCTGCGATTCCGTGGCCGTCATGTATGCCGGGCGCATTGTCGAGCGGGCGAGTGCCGCCGAGCTCTTCGCGCGGCCCCGCCATCCCTACACGGCCGGCCTTCTCGCCTCGATCCCGCGCCTGGACACCCGGCCCGGCCGCCTGCCCACAATTGCCGGGACCGTGCCGCCGCCGGGGGCCAGGCCAAGCGGCTGCGCCTTCGCCGAGCGCTGCAAACGGCAGCTGGATCGCTGCCGCACCGACCGCCCGCCACTCGCCGGCGATCCGGCGCATCTCGCCGCCTGTTGGAACCCGGTGCCGTGAGCCGCGCGCTACTTGAGGCTGAGGGCGTGTCGGTGCACTTTCCCACCAAGACTGGCGCTATTCGTGCCGTCGAGGAGGTCTCTTTCGACCTCGCTTTAGGCGAAACGCTGGGCATCGTCGGTGAATCGGGCTGCGGCAAGTCGACATTGGCCCGGGCCCTCTTGCGCCTGATCGAGCCCTCCGCGGGCAACATTCGATTTGCTGGCGAAGACCTGACGGCCCTGAGTGCGCGCGAGCTCCGCCGCCGCCGCCGCGACATGCAGCTGGTCTTTCAGGACCCGTTCTCCTCGCTCGACCCACGCTTCACTGTCGCCGCCACGCTCGAGGAGCCGCTGATCGTCCATGGCCAGGGCGATAAGGCATCGAGGCGTGCCAGAGTGGCCGAACTCCTAAACCAGGTCGGCCTCGAGCCCGCCGCGGGCAGCCGCTATCCACATGAGTTCTCGGGCGGCCAGCGCCAACGCGTTGCCATCGCCCGCGCCATCGCGCTCAGACCAAAGCTGGTGATTGCCGACGAACCGGTCTCCGCCCTGGATGTCTCGATTCAGTCACAGATCATCAATCTGCTCGTGGACCTGCGCCAGGAGTTAGGCCTCGCCTTCGTCTTTATCAGTCACGACCTCGCTGTCGTCCGGCTGATCAGCCGACGCATCGCAGTTATGTATCTTGGGCGCATCGTCGAGCTGGCGACGAGCGAGGCCCTCTTCGCAGCACCCCAGCACCCCTATACCCAGGCCCTCCTCGCCGCCATTCCCGAGCCTGTCCCAGGAGGACGGCGCCGCCGCCGGCTCGTCAAGGGCGATATTCCGAGCCCAGAGCACCCGCCCTCGGGCTGCGCCTTCCATCCTCGCTGCCCGCGGGCCGATGCAATATGCCGGGCGACGGTGCCGCCCCTGAATCCAATCAGGGAGGCCCACGCCGTCCGCTGCTTCATTCCGGGCGAGGCCGTTTCTCCTCCGTGATGTTCAAGGTCACCGGACCCGGACACACCATGGAGGAAGGTTTGAACTGTAGCCTACGCAGGATTTCGCGCCCTCTTGCTTCCACGGTGCTTCCGCGGGTGGTGGAGACACCAAAAGCCCCGCACGGGGCGGGGCGTAAGGTATTGATATATTTGGATATTTTGGTTGCGGGGGTAGGATTTGAACCTACGACCTTCAGGTTATGAGCC
>CAZHNG010000359.1:0-6706 GCA_964533785.1 uncultured Saprospiraceae bacterium
TTAAACCGCCGGCGGTGTGTTTACTGATTTTTTTATCGGCTTCCGCCAAACTACCACCCCAGTAACTACCCGAGTACTTTCCAACGGTTCTCACCACTACAAATAAAGTAATCGGTACTAAGGAATGGAAACTAAATTCAAATGTAACCCACTCAGTACGAAGAAGAACAAGAATAAAAAAGTAGTATCTTTATCCCTATGGAAAAAGAAAGGTTAAAAGAGTTACCAATTGGCCGACAGACCTTTAGTGAATTGATCGAGCAAGATTTGCTGTATGTGGACAAGACCCGATACCTTTGGGAGTTGGTGCGACAGGGAAAGTATTATTTCTTATCCCGCCCAAGGCGTTTTGGTAAATCTTTGCTGTTATCTACTTTAAAGTCTTTTTTCGAAGGGAGAGGAGACTTGTTTAGAGGACTTTATATTCATGATAAAGTCAAAGAATGGAAAAAACATCCTATCATTCATATCGATTATTCATTAGTGGATTACCGGACAGATATCCAAACTTTTAAAAAATCATTATTGAATTATTTGATAGGAATATCCCGCGAGCATCAATTATCCATCAATGAAAACATTATTCATAACTTTTTCAGCGAATTGGTCCGGCAACTCGCCCAGCGGCATGGTAGTGTGGTGGTTTTAGTGGATGAATACGATAAGCCTTTAGTGGACACCCTTGCCCAACCCAAACTCTTCGAAGAAAACAGGGAGGTGCTGAGTGGATTATACGGCAGCATGAAAGCACTCGACGCTCACCTTCGTTTTGTCATGCTAACCGGAGTAAGCCGGTTTTCCAAAGTAGGCGTTTTTTCAGGCATGAATAATTTAGATGACATTTCACTAAATGATACTTTTGCTTCCATTGTTGGTTTCAGCCAAGAAGAATTAGAGCATTATTTTGAGGGATACCTCGAAAGCTTGGATGCTAAATTCGGATTATCAAAAGACCTTTTGTTCAAAGAAATAAAGCACTATTACAATGGTTTTTCCTGGGATGGCAAACATCGGCTTTATAATCCTTTTTCTATTTTGAAACTGTTGAAGGACCAAAAATTCGACAATTATTGGTTTGCTACCGGTACGCCTACTTTCTTGGTGAACTTGATCAAAAAAGAGAAAAGCTTACCAGAAACATTTGAAAATTATAGAACTAATGATTTGACGGGCAGCTCATTAAATATACAAAACATCCCTCTGATCCCACTCTTGTTCCAAACGGGTTACTTGACCATTTCTCATACCGAAAAACAAGGATTCTCGGATATTTATTTCCTCAATTATCCCAATGAAGAAGTAAGGCATTCCTTCCTCACATATCTCGTAGCAAGCTTTGTTGAACAAGATGAATTTGATATTCGCCCGCAAGTACTCTACCTGAGAGACGCACTTATTGAAGAAGACATTCCGGCCTTCCTTAATCTTATGAATAGTTTTCTGGCAGATATTCCATCCCAATTACATATTCCTAAAGAAGCATATTACCATTCACTTATCGGTATGATGCTCCGGTTGGTAGGGGTACAACCAATCATGGAAAAATCTACCAGTCGTGGTAGAATTGATGTAGTTTTAGAATTATATGATCTCATCTATATCATAGAAGTAAAGTTTGCCACCAACAAAAGAACCAAACGGATTAAAACCCTCACACGTCAAGCCCTCAAACAAATCGAAGAGAAAAAATACTATGAGTCTTACCTCTCCTCTCATAAGAAGATCATCCTACTCGGCATTGGCTTTTTAGATAAAAAACTGGACGGAAAGTACATGGAGTTGCCTTTGCCTTAATCCTGCTCTACTTGTCATTTACTATCTATCCAATCCAATTGCTCCCAGGGAAAAGGCCCGTCATTAGATTGGGAACTGCCGGGCGTGCTTCTTCCCGCCTTGATGGTTTGGATCAACAGCGCTTCCAACTCGGCAAATTTCTCCGGCTCAGCATCGATGAGGTTCTTTTCTTCACCGATATCCGTAGCCAGGTTATACAATTGAAACGGTGGTAGACTGTCAATCACGGGATCATTAGGCCTGGGATCACTCCATCCTCCGGAGCCCGGACACATGATGAGCTTCCAGTCGCCCTGACGAATGGCAAATTCTCCGTCAATACTGTGGTGAATAGTAGCCGTTCGTGCAAAACCATCTTGTTGTAATAACAACGGCAGCATATTAAAGCTATCTTCCCCCGCATCTTCCGGTAAAGACTGATCAGTGATCGCAGCACAGGTCGCCAAAAGATCGGTAGTACAAATGGTTTGATCGGTAGTCGTTCCTTCGGTAATTTTTGCCGGCCATTTTACAATAAAGGGTACCCGGTGTCCTCCTTCGTAAATATCAGCTTTATGGCCCCGGAAAAGATAACTAGGATCATGGTCTTTCGCCCCTAGTTCATCGAACTTCGCGCGCGGAGAGCAGCCATTATCACTGGTGAAGATGATGAGCGTGTTTTCTTCAATTCCTGCTTCATTGATCGCATTAAGTAATCGTCCCATATAGCTGTCTATCATCATAACAAAATCTCCGTACGGATTAAGTCCGCTTTTTCCCTGCCATTCCTGCGTGGGTAAAATGGGGGTGTGGGGAGAGGGTAAAGCCAGATATAGAAAAAATGGATCTCCCGCTTGCGTCCTTTCCCGAATGTATTGAATGGACCGGTCAAAGAAATTGGGCGTTACTTCGTCGTGCACAAAATCAGGAGCAGTCAGCCCTTTACGCCAAAATCCCTGATAATCTTCATTGACGGTAGAATCGGAGGGAACAGCGGTTGGCATGCCATTTTCGACGTAAACGTAGGGAGGGATATCAAGCGAAGCGGCATGCCCGTAAGCATAGTCGAAGCCCAGGTCATTCGGGTTGTTCAAAACGGGTTTACCGAAATCTATATTTTCCGCTTCATCCATCGTCCAATCCCAGCCCAGGTGCCACTTACCGATGAAAGCCGTATGGTAACCTGCTTTTTGAAGCAATGAAGCTACCGTCTCTCTTTCTTTAGGGATCAATGCCTTGGATTTGCCCCATAAAACACCTCTTTTCAGGGTCGAACGCCAATTATACCGCCCGGTGAGTATGCCGTAACGCGTTGGCGTACAAACGGAGGAAGAAGTGTGCGCGTCCGTAAAGACCATACCAGCGGCGGCCATATCATCAAGAAAGGGGGTGGCGATCTTACTATCCGGATTAAATGCTCCGATATCTCCGTAGCCTAGATCATCCGCTAATACGTAAATGATGTTTGGAAAGGCGGGATCTTCTTCAGGCGCACAGCCGCAAAGCAGTATTCCTAATGCCATGACTATCCCCGTGGTTTTTAAAAAAGGTGCTGGTTTCATATTTTGATGTTAATACGCTGAGAAATAGGTTAGCTAAATGGGGTTATACGGTTTATGCGTTCATACAAAATACTCCAATATTTTTCCCCACATAACTTTATAACTTCATAACTTCATAACTTCATAACCTTCTTACAACCTTCTTATAATCACTTAAAGCTTAAATCGCCCCAAGTTTAAAAGCCAATACATCTAGCGTCTAAACAAAAATATAAATAATGCTAGAATAAATGATACTAACCCTAGCGAGCCGAACCTGATTTTTACTTAATTTTTCACCCAGTCAACCCCAAATGAAGCATATTTAATAGTTTTATGAGCTTCGTTACCCCGATCGTTATGATGAAAACTGTAGACCACGTGGAGTCTACCATCCGCTCCCTGAATGATCGCCGGGTAATGACTTCTGGTGGCCAGCGCACCGCGGTCATCAAATTCCAGCTGTTTTCTCCATTTCCAGGTTTTACCCTCATCATCGGAAATGGCAATACTCAGATCGTGCCGGCCCTTTTCCGTATGGTTATAGACGATCGCCCAATCTCCGTTTCGGAGGGTGGTCATATCAAATCCAGCGCCTGGATTGGGCAATTCTGCGTCCCTGGCGATGGACCAGGTCATTCCCCGGTCTGTGGAAATGGTGTGTTGCATTCTTTGGGGAGGCGGCCCGTTGTCTCTCAGGTAGGCATGGAGGTCTCCGTTTTTGGCAATGGCAATAGTGGCTTGGATTCCAATGCCACCAATAACGGGATTGCTGAATTGCCAGGTTTTACCCAAATCGTCCGTCAAAGCAAAAATAGCACAATCCAACCCATCGGAATAAAGCGGGACGATTATCCGGTCCTCCAAAAGGAAGGGCTTGTTCTTGGTCTGCCAGCCGATACGACGGGATAATGGATACCCCAATTGCGCTGGCCGTTCCTGCCCCTCCTGAAACAGTCGCCCATTGCGAATCATATCCTTCCCCCTGGCCAGACTGTCCATCTTTTGTTTATAGCCTTTCCATAAATGCGTTAGTCTTTTTTGCTCCTCAACCGGCAGTTGGGGGAATAAAGTATCTTTTAGGTAAGCCTCATAGGCCGTCAATTGTTGAGCGACTCCCGCGACAAAACGGTCACCAGGTTGGATGCCCCGTTCGGTCTTATCACCGGGTTTGGCAATGATCACATCCTGCCATATCCATTCGGGGGTACCAGGACGCTCGTAGTCTTCGCTAATGCGGTACATGGGGATCGAGCTTTCCCACTGATTGGCGACCACCGGGTACCACATCAACCACAATCTTTTTCCCTGATCGAGAAATAACATGGGGTTGATATCCGGAAAGCCTGGTTTATCGGCCATCAAGAAAGGAGAGGACCAAACGGAATCCCCTTTCATCAAGCGGGCGCCCATGATGCGTACATCGTCGGCCCAGCGTTCTCCGGCCCCTTGAAACCAGGCGGACAACAAATCGCCGTTGGGTAATTCTACAATGGTGGGGCCGTGGACGTGTTCGGATTGGAGAGGAAAGAGAATATTTTCGTGAAAATAGGCATTTTCAGCAGGTGGCTCCGGAGAGCTTTTATCGCACGCACATAAAAGGATCAAGAACAAGCTATTGACCGCTACGCAAATTATAAAATGGAGAGTAGTATACCGCATCCTTTTGGGTTTTACGATAGCAAGAAACTCAATGAGATGCAAATTAACAAATTAGCCGCTCCGGTAAAAACGAAGCGGCTAATTCATAACAGTTTAAATACTAAGACTTGCAATTACTAATACCCAGGATTTTGATCAGCATTCGAAAGATTCTCATTGTTATCGATCTCTCCTTGTGGGATTGGTAGCAATAAATGTTTAGGTAACTGTGCCTGCGGCACGAATTCGGGATAGTATTCCTGACGACGCAGAAGATCTTTATATAACACTTGTTCGCCGGCTAATTCGACGATCCTTTCGTGGAAAATAGCCCTGATAGCTTCTTCTCTGGAATTGAAAGGATATTCTGCCGTAGGGTAATCCGGCATGCTCACACTTGGACGTTGTCTCACCTGATTGACTAGGTTGCGCGAACCATCAATATCTCCTTGCTCCGCTAAAGCTTCCGCTAACATTAGGAGAACATCTGAATACCTCAAGTAATTAAAATTCAGCGGAGAATTTGGATTAACACTTGGCTGACGGTAATGGCGGTGATATTTTCTCCAGTTACACAGATCATCCGGTGTTACCGGGTTCACTCCATCCGGTGGCGGACAATCATTAGGCGTATAAAGCGTATTTTCTCCATTGTTATAAGTATCACAAGGGCAGTAGAAGGTGAATTGAAACCTTGGATCGCCTTCTTCAAACTCAGCTTGTAAACGAAGAGAAGGGATCACATTCCGCCAGGCGTTGAAACCGTATTCCTGGTCGCGGAAAGTAACGTCGCCGTTACCCGAACCGGTTGGGTTCCATTGACCACCGACATTACTGCCAAACTGGATCTCAAAAACGGATTCAGCGTTATTTTCTCCTTCTTCGGTAAAATTATCAAAATAGTTTTGCATCAATTGGTACTCTCCGGAATCTACCACCTTTTGCAGCTCCGCTTCGGCATTTGCAAAATCACCAAAGAATAAATATACCTTCCCTTTTAAAGCCTGGGCGGCGCCTCTGGTGGCGCGTCCTGCTTCTGAATCGGGATACTCAGATTTTAGGGGAAGATTTTGTTCTGCAAAGTTTAAATCAGAAATGATCTGTTCAACGATTTTATCTTGGGAAGTTCTGGCTACACCAGTCACTACTTCATCACTGGCAGGTTCGGTAAGTAGTGGTACATCACCGAAAATACTGGTCAATTCAAAATAAAACCAGGCGCGCAGGAAATGGGCCTCTCCTAAAAATTGACTTCTCTGGCTATCCGTAATATTATTTTGGGTATTCGGTACATTAGCCAGTACCAGATTGGCACGATGAATACCACGGTACAATCCTCTCCACACCTCACTGGTTGCGGGGTTAGCACCATCTAATGTCCGCTGCTCTAATTGAACCATATCCCCGGCTAAACTACCTAAACCAGTAGCTTCGCCAGATAAAAGGTCGTGTACGAAAAAATAGCGGCGGCGGTAAAGATCCGTACTTTGAAAGCTGTTGTAAACTACGTTGACAGCTGCCTGGGCCTGATCCCCCGTCTGGTAAAAAGTTTCTGAGGACAATTCATTGGGGTTGGTCAGATCCAGCAACTTATCTTCGTTACAGGAAGGGGCAAACAGTACAATTGCCCCTAAGGTTAATATAGAATAGATTACTTTTTTCATAATTTAATTAATTACTTAGAGCTATTTTAAAAATTGGACTTTTGACGCTAGACGCTAGACGCTAGATTTTAGACAACAAAACGCTGA
>CAZHNG010000360.1:0-6695 GCA_964533785.1 uncultured Saprospiraceae bacterium
GGATTTATTGGAAGAGATCAGGGGCTTTTTAGAAAAGATTATTTCACCCTTTGTGCGGTTACAGGTAACGAATCCGCTTTATGAAAAAGTACACGTTAAAACAACTGTTAAATTCAAAGAGGGTAGGAGTACCGATAAATTAGCCCGACAATTAGAAGAAGAGATTGCTCAGTTTCTGACACCTTGGGTTGCTGGTAATGAAGAAGAAATTGCTTTTGGTGGAACGATTTATCAATCCTCCATCATTAGGTTCATCGAAAAGAGGGACTACGTTGACTACATAGCAAGCTTTGAAATGCTTAATAAAGATGACGTTAAAGATATCGAAATATCTGCTTCATCTCCAAGGTCAATCTTAGTTTCAGGCTCCCACACCGTTCAAGCTTTTGCTGACAGTTGAATCAGCAAGGATAAATGAATTCCCGCTAAAGCGGAATATCAAATTATTGGAAAGTATAATAGAATCGAATGAATGTCCTAACAAAAAAGGCTGGCTTTATTCAAGAAAATGACCCTTCTATTCCGGAGTATCTGGATTTTGATAAACTGAGAAAAGAAGGACTCAAACACATTGCCGCATTTTCGGGTGACATTTGGACGGATCACAACGTACATGATCCTGGAATTACCATTTTAGAAATTCTATGTTATGCGCTCACAGATTTAGGATACCGTAACACCCTAAAGGTCGAAGATATTTTCGCTCGGGGTAAAGAATATGAAAATACCCAGGAGGATAATTTTTTCACTGCTAATGAAATATTGACTTGCAATCCTTTGACCATAACGGATTATCGGAAGTTACTAATGGATATTGAAGGCGTAAGGAACGCATGGCTTGAAGTCGCTCCACATTCAAATCCTTCCATCTATTTGGATGAAAACGGTAATACCACCCTTAATTCAGATAGTGATCAAAACCCGACTTTGATGCTAAATGGCCTTTATAACGTTTACATCGAAATCGATGACACCGCTGGGCAAAAGAAAGAAGTGGTTCGCAACAAAGTAAATGAAACTTTAAACGCTCATAGGAACCTAGGAGAAGATTTTGCTTCGGTGCAAATATTAGAAGAAGACGTAATTGTTCTGGGAGGTGATATTCAAATAGCACCAAACGCAGATCCAGAAATGACTTTAGTGGAGATATACAAAAGGGTAAGGGAATTTATCTCTCCTCAATTGCAGTTTTACTCCTTGCAAGAGCTATTGGGTAAGGGGAAGACAATAGAGGAAATATATGCCGGTCGTCCTTTGACATTGGATAGCCATGGTTTCATCGATACGGAAGAATTGTTGAAGTTTGAGCGTAAATGTGAATTACACGTTTCTGATTTTTATGAATTTATTTTAGAAGTTGAAGGAGTGAAAGCCATTAGGAGTCTTACGCTGGCTTTTTATCACAAAGGCAAATTTGAAAATGAAAGCCAATGGCTGCTTACCCTAGACCCTAAAAAAAGCCCGGTGTTTTCCCCAAAAAAGTCAAGAATAAATCTTTTTAAAGGTATTGTGCCAGTACCCGTCAATGAAAGCAGGGTACATCTGGCCATCGAGGAAAAACTGGCTAACTACCGCAAAGTAAAGACATCCGAAAAAACTGCATTAGATACAACAGTACCTAAGGGACAGTACAGGGCAGATTTGGCAGAATACTTTTCAATCCAAAATGAGTTTCCTCGTACTTATCGTATTGGTAAAGGAGAATTACTCAAAAGTGACACTCCAGAAAGACGGGCTCAGACTTATCAACTGCAAGGGTATTTACTATTCTATGATCAATTATTAGCAAATTACCTTGCTCAATTGGGCAGTCTAAGAAATCTATATTCCTTTAGACCAGATTCTGACCGGAAAACGGAGGAAAATCGTAGTTATTTTGTTCAACCCTTGCACGATTTTGCAAATTCTTCCAAAATAATTCCTTTTTATAAATCATCGGTATTGGATCATGGTGCAAATGAAGTTGAGGTTATTGCAAGCTCTTCGAAACGTTATCCTTCAAAATCATCCCGGGATTATGCAATCAATACTTTAGTCAACGGATTTGCAAGCAACAAATTCGAACTAGTAATTGATAGCCTCGAAGGGGGAGGAGGGTATAAATTTGCCTATTTGGGGTACTTAAATAATAATCAAGGAAAGCCGATTAAGCTAGTTGAAAGTATAGAGACTTATAAGGAAGAAAAAGATGCTATAGACGCTGGTTCTATCATGCCATTTATTGCCAGTGATCGCAATAGTTACATTGAGGAAAACTTGTCTTTTGAGAAAGTTTTCACCTTTAAGATCAAATATGACCCATCCGTATACTTACAATTTCTACAAAACATTGCGGAAAACCCTCACGAATATCAAGAGCGTCGTAATAGGTTTCTTGATCATTTACTGGGTCGATTTGCTGAAGAATTTACTGATTATGTGCTGCTGATGTACGCACTCAATGGCAAAAAATACGACCTGCCTCGAATAATCGAAGACAAAGCCAATTTTTTATCTAATTATCCGTCAATTAGCAGAAATAGGGCTAAGGGCCACAATTATTCTTTGGTTGATGAGCAGTGGAACACGGATAATGTCAGTGGTTTGGAAAGTAAAGTAAATCGTTTGATGGGGATTAGGGACGTAGAACGTCGCAGCCTTAATAATTTTTCAATTGTACCGCGTCAAAAATTTCATCACTTTGTCTTTAGAGATTTTTTTAACAACCCTTTATTGATTAGTAGAACGGGAGAGGTTGATGAAAAAAAAGCAATAGCGGCAGGAGAAAATATCCGGAATCAAGCAAAGCATAAAAGCAATTACCAAACGGATGATTGTTATCCTGAAAGTGTATTTGGTTTTTCCCTTTTGAGTCGTAAGATAGTCGCAATACATTCTAATCGTTATAGTACTACAAAACGAAGGGATGAACAAATGGAGGCGGTAATATCAGCTTTCAATCGTAATGGCTTAATTGGTAGGGAGGTATCTGAACCACAAGGATTTAAATTCGAGGTTTACGATGAAGATAATCAACTCATATTAAGAAGTAAACATCAATACGACACAGAATTTGAAGCCAGAAATGCCTTTGACAAATTTATGCATCTCCCTAATAAAGCAGATGCTTTTGTTGATATTTATGACGATGATGAAAGCGGATTCAATCATAGCTTCGCTGTGAAATATGACAATAGAATAATTGCCCTAGCCCCTCAATATTATGAAGACGAAGAACTGCGTGACGAAGATAAAGTCTGGGCGCTAGAGCAAGTTTTGGCGGATGAACCGAAAAATAGGGTTTTGAATATTGTTGTGAAACAGGTGAAAGACAACTGGCATTTTGAGTTACTATGGGATGTTGGCAACGGGTATTACGAACCTGGCTTAATTGAGGCTGGTAGACACAGTAGTCGTGAAGCTGCCAGAAATTCCTTCAACCGGTTTATAAGTAATTTCGAAAACAATAGTCGTTTAAGCAGAGTAATACAAAATGGATTGTATTCATTCGAGTTGTTGGATACGAGTAGTGGCAATACGGTTGCTAAAAGTCCTAACAATTTTTCTACTGAAGAAACTTGCAACCAGTTTCTCCAGAAAATGGAGGATTATCTAATCAATCATACCGCTCCTCGTTTGACCGCCATCGATAGATTTGTTACCAACCCTGCGAAAGAAGCCCAAAATGTAGCGAATGAGTTCTGGGGGTACCAGTTAGAAAAAAGAGATATACCATTTGCTTTCCATCCTGGAGAATATGCCAAAAGCCAAGCGTTTACAACGTTAGAAAAACTAATAGAATATGGGGAGTTGAAACGATACCAGTTCACTCAAATTTATTTAGATGAAGAACAAATCATACAAACAGGTGATGGATACCGGTATCGACTTAAAGATAAGGGGACCGATGAAGTGCTATGGTTGAGTATTGATTCTTATTCCAGTAGAGAAAAAGCTAAGGAAGCATTCCTCAAAGACTTCCTTAAAATAATTGAATTGGCTAGGAATAACGAGAACTATTGGGTTGATCCGGGTACTGGAGAAATACAACTCAGAGAAGATCAATGTGGCTACGCAGTGGCCTATGTTTTTTCCGACCAGAGTACTGGAGCTGCTATAAATGAACGAATTGAACACGCTTTGAAATATCCATTTTTCAAAGAAGAAAAAAAATACAGCTTCTCAATAATAAATCACGAAAAAGTAGAACCAGGAAACTACCTATGGCTAAGTGGCATAGCCTACGATAGTTTTGAAGAAGTGCAAAGCGCTTTTTTTGATTTCTTAGTAATGTTAGAGTATCGAGGTAATTATGAATTGGATTTAGTAAATGACGCAGCAATAACGGGTAGCAATGATAATGACCAGCCAGTATTCAGGATTATATTCAGAGAGGTTCTAATCGAAAGCTGCTGCAAAGGCATGGCCAAAGAAGAAGCCTGGTACGAATTGAACAACAACTTTTTGAAGCATGCAGAAGAAGATTATGCGATTTATCCCTTTGTTGATTATGACAACCATTGTGATTTTGGGTTTCGGATAGTGGACGACCAATATAGATTGGTCCAATATATTGGATTTTTTGAAACCAGAGAAGAACAGCAAGCTGTAAGGGATGCTTTGTTTGCTGAGGTAAACGATACTATTTATGAACGGTCAAAGATAAAAATAGTGGTCGTTGGGGTTAGTGATCAGGAAGGAAGGGAAGAAGTCGCAATTGATGAGAAAGGAGAATTGATAAACAACCAACTAAGCAGCCCTTTTTATATTGAAATTTCAAATTATACAGTAGGCAATAATGCTTCGGAGACAGTCGTCTGGAAAAGCTTAAGGACGTATAATACTCTTTTTGAAGCTGATCAAGAACGGGTAAAAGTAGGCCTTGGGATTATGCTAAATGCTCGGGATGTCGATTTTTACCGAGTGGTTAATAATGAGATCATTTTAGTAAATGAATTTGAAATACCAATAGCTAAACACGAAAATTTTGCAAGTGGTACGTTGCCCGAAAAGATTAGCAAGTTAATCCAGTTTGCCAGGAAATATCCGGTTACCTCATTTGGAGAGAAGTTTGAATTTCAATATTACAACTTTGCCGTGGAGGAAGAGGAAGATTTCTTTTCGAGTTCTGCTGAGGAATTTCCCAATGTGAATACAATGGGTAAAATCATTTTCGAAAGTATTAATCAATATGATTCTCCTGAAGCTGCGGAAAAGGCTTTTGATGAGCTTTGTTATGCATTGAAAGATAAAGCCAATTATCAAGCATATGAACCTGATCCTTGCGGCCCTCTTTCACTGGAAATTGTTAATCCTGTAACAAAATTACCAAATGAACAGGGGGCAAATGGAAAGGAAGTTGAAATTCATCATGTTCTGGCCATTCATCCTAGAGTTTACAAACAACGAAACCTCCTGAACCGCGCTATCGACCGGACCAAGGCATTAATAAATGTTGAAGGATTTCATTTGATTGAACACCTTTTACTCAGACCCAAAGTCATTAAAGAAGATGTTGTCTTTCCAAATTGTCCGGATTTAGGGACAGCCTTTCAAATTCATGAAAAATTCGAAATTTTTGATGACTGTCAAGGCGGGCGAGCTACGAATGGAGGTGAAATAACTTATATTCCGGGAGCAGATCCCTATTCTTGCTGGGTGACGGTAGTGGTTCCATTCTGGCCCAGTCGTTTTCAAAACCTGAGTTTTAGAGATTTCTTCGAGAATACACTGCGCAAAGAGCTTCCAGCTCATATTGCGGTACGTATAGCCTGGGTGGACCCTGAACAAATGGATGCCTTTGAAAAGTATTACAGGACATTTCTATTGAAACTTAGTCGTCTCAAAGAGAATTCCAGCCAAAGTGAGCTGGATGTATTTACTGAAGCTCAGGAAGATTTAATCAATTCGATCAATTCACTAAAAAACGTTTACCCAGAACCATCGGCACAAGAAGATGATGGAGGCGGAATGCTGGTACTGGGTAAAGTAATCATTTAGTTATAATAAAAAAGCTAATTGGTATGAGCACGGGAGTAGCTAATCAATATCCTCAATTTGTACAAGGCCAGGTTCTTACTCATCAAGATTTAAATGATTTGATGGGGTACTTGGTTGATCAAGATCGTTTTACCAGAAAATACCTTATTGGAACGGGGATTGTAACGGGGCTCATCCCTGCCTGGGATGAATCCAAAAAGGAGTTAACAATTACCAAGGGATTGGGAATAAGCTCGGAAGGTGTAATTGTTAACCTTGAGGAAGATATTCTATTCAATAGTTACGAAGAGGTAACCGGATCAGATAAGGATAAAATTCTTGAGGAAAATGACCTGGATAGTAATGGGATTTTGTACAAATTAATTTTTGAAGAGAATCCTAATGAAAATACACCTAAGCCGAAAAAAATAGACAATGACTTTTTAAAGAATCCTATTTTGGTTATTGTCAATCTTGAAAAAAATCAATCAGTTAATAAGATTTGTAAGTTTGATTTTGAATTTGATACCAGGTCAAAACAATTTGAATTTATTACTGAGGTATATGTGTATGATTTACAGTTAGCTACTAATCTAAGGACCATTTCCAGTAAACAAGAGCTTCCCGAAAAATCAACTGAAATTCCTGACCTCAGTTTGTATCGTTTTGGTTTTATGTCCCCTGAAATTCCGGGAACTATTCCACCGGATGAGAAAGAAGTAAATAAAACCGGAATT
>CAZHNG010000361.1:0-6649 GCA_964533785.1 uncultured Saprospiraceae bacterium
AGCGTTTTGTTGTCTAAAATCTAGCGTCTAGCGTCTAGCGTCAAAAGTCCAAATTTATTCGGAAGTTTCGAATACCCTCAATTCAAATGATAGGCCTTCTGGTATCTGGTATGTGACATCTTTCTTAAAAAGTACGATGCTTGCCGAAATCCGGCCAATTAAGGTCTCTATCATTAATGGTTGCTTTGGTAAGATCTATTTTCCATTCAATATCGAGTGCCGGATCGTTGTACCGCAGCCCGGCTTCATGTGCTTTAGAATAATAGTTATCACATTTATAGAAGAACTCGGCCGTCTCGCTCAACACCAGGTACCCGTGGGCAAAACCTCTGGGAATAAAGAGTTGCCTCTTATTTTCAGCAGATAATAACAAGCTCATGGATTGGCCGTAAGTAAGAGAATTGGGCCGGATATCGACGATTACGTCCTGTACCTGTCCCTGCAGAACGGAAACCAGCTTGGCCTGCGCAAACGGTTCTACCTGAAAATGCAAGCCCCGTAGAACTCCAAAACTAGATCTTGCCCGATTATCTTGCACAAATTCCTGGGTTATGCCTCCTTCCAACAGGGTGCTTTTATTATAGCTTTCAAAAAAATAGCCCCGCTCATCGCCCCATACTTTTGGCTCTAGAATAACGACACCGGAAAACGGAGTTTCAGTAAAAGTCATATATTTTTAAAATTTGTTTGGATTTACTATCTCCAATAACCCTTTACCAATAAGAGGGCGGATCCCAGACGCCAGACTGCATGGGTTTTAAAATATCATCCTATCGAATGCAGTCAACCTAATTAAAAGCATAACAACTGATGTGGTCAAGAATGCAAAACAACCTATCATTTTTTGCGGAAATAGATACCTATCGGAACGCCGGTGAAGTTAAAATTTTCGCGTAGTTTATTCTCTAAATAATTACGATAATTATCTTTGATATGTTTTGGATTATTACAAAAGAAGGCAAATGCCGGATAATAAGTAGGCAATTGAGTGACGTATTTGATCTTTACAAATCGCCCGCGGTGAGCAGGCGGCGGGTAGCGTTCTATGGCCTCCAGCATGACTTCGTTTAATTTGGAGGTTTTGATCTTCCGGTTGCGGTTTTCGAAAACTTCCAGGCCAATATCGATCGCTTTGAAGATCCGCTGTTTTTCCAGGGCAGAAATAAAAATAACGGGGACATCTACGAAAGGAGCCAGCCGACGTTTGATTTCCTTTTCAAAATCCCTGGCAGTATTGGTCTCTTTCTCTACCAGGTCCCATTTATTGACCAGGATCACGATACCCTTATTGCGTTTTTTCGCCAGGCCAAAAATATTGACATCTTGTGCCTCCACTCCGGTTTGAGCATCAATTAAAAGAAAACAAACATCTGCTTCCTCGATGGATCTGATGGCCCGCATCACGGAATAAAATTCCAGATTTTCGTGTACTTTACTCTTTTTACGGATACCTGCAGTGTCTACCAAAACAAATTCCTTGTTGTATTTGGTATAAGTAGTATGAATAGAATCGCGGGTGGTACCGGCTATATTGGTTACAATATTTCGTTCCTGCCCCAAAAGCGCATTGACCAAAGAAGATTTGCCGACATTGGGTTGGCCCACGATCGCAAATTTGGGTAGCTTAGATTCGGTTTCTTCCTCTGCTTCAATTCGTTCGGCAACGGCATCCAATAGATCGCCCGTTCCGCTTCCCGTCAAAGAAGATAAAAAGAAGGTTTCTTCAAACCCCAGGCTCCAAAATTCATTGGCTTCCAATAAACGCTGGTGGTTTTCAGCCTTGTTTACCGCTAACAATACGGGTTTACCCGACTTTCTGAGCATTTTTGTAATTTGCTCGTCCAGATCGGTGATACCGGTAGTCACGTCGACCATAAAGATCAACACGGCCGATTCTTCGATCGCAATTTCTACCTGAGAACGTATCGCCGCTTCAAAAATATCATCGGAATGTTGCACAAAACCGCCGGTATCGATAACGGTAAAATTTTTGCCATTCCAATTACAGGTGCCGTAGTGGCGATCGCGTGTTACGCCGCTGATATCATCTACGATAGCTTCTCTCCCACCGATCAGGCGGTTAAATAAAGTTGATTTCCCTACATTTGGGCGCCCTACGATGGCTACTATGTTGTTTTTCATTTTTAGAATTATTGAGACGCTAGACGCCAGAAGATTCCTTCTAAGGTAGGAAGCACTTTCAAAGTGCTTCCTACCTTCTCACAATAAACAACCAAATATACAAACTGCCGCAAAAGCCTACAAAGTTCCCTATTTCTAAACAGAATACCAAGATCTTGCATTGGCGATGATCCATGTTTTTTGTATTATTACCCTTAAAAAGCGAATATGAGATATTGCACGCTTCTAATTATAGGATTTCTTTTTTGTTCATTTACCGTACCAGATCTGCCAGGTCCAATCACCAAGCTGATCAATGACGATCTACCCTACCTGGTTGACTTTTACAAGACAAGGCACCAAAATCCTGAAATATCTTTGCAGGAAAAAGAAACCGCCAAAGCATTGGCGAATGAATTGAAATCCATTGGTTTTGAAGTTACCGAAAATTTTGGTGGCTACGGCATCGTCGGTATTTTAAAAAATGGAGATGGACCAACTATTTTGTACCGTACGGACATGGATGCGCTGCCGATGGCCGAAAAAACGGAACTCCCTTACGCTAGTAATAAAACTATAGATTACAATGGTCAAGAAGTAGGGACCATGCACTCCTGTGGCCACGACATGCACATGACCGTCTGGTTGGGTACCGCCCGCGCAATGATGAAAATGAAAGACCAGTGGCAAGGCACATTGATGTTTATCGGACAGCCCGCCGAGGAGATCGGTGCCGGTTCCCAATTGATGCTGGATGCCGGGCTGTACAAGCAGTTTGACGTACCCGACTACGGCATTGGTCTGCATTGCAATCCTACTATCCCTGCCGGTCAGATCGGTCTGGGTAAAGGCTACACCATGGCCAACACCGAAAGTATCGACATCAAGGTATTTGGCGTAGGTGCGCACGGTGCGTCGCCGCACATGTCCATTGATCCGGTAGTTACCGCCAGCATGATGGTGATGGAGCTACAAACAATCGTCAGCCGCAACGTCAAACCCATTGACGACGCCGTGATCACCGTCGGAGCGATCAAAGGCGGCACCAAGCACAACATCATCCCAGATGAAGTTACCCTGCAACTAACGGTCCGTACCTTTAAAGAGGAAGTACGGCAATTGATCCACAAACGCATCCGGGAAGTGGCCCGTGGGGTCGGTATCGCAGCGGGCTTACCGGAAGACAAACTACCGGAAGTCATTATTCCTGATCAATATACCCCCGCCAATTACAACGATCCCGCTTTAGTGGATAAAATCTCTGCTTCTGCTATTAAAGTCGTTGGAAGTGAAAACGTTGTCGACGCCGAGCCGCAAATGGTGGGCGAAGATTTTGCCCGCTTCGGTCAAACAGAGCATAAGGTTCCTACTGCGTTATTCTGGCTGGGTACCGTCCCCGACGAACGGCAAAACATGGAAAACCTGCCCGGTTTACATTCTCCTTATTACTATCCTGGCCCAGAGAAAAGTATTGTAACGGGAGTGGGAGTGGTTACTCAGACGATGTTGGATTTGTTTGAAGGGGGTGATGGAGATGATGAATGAGGGGCGTAAATCTACATTATCAATTACTTAACTACAGATTAAACCAATAGCTAAGCTTTACGACAAATGCCCTGGCCTTTGGCCGGCTAAAGTCGATGAACCGATCATTTTCTCCGGCAAAGTAGTTGTCCGTATACACGATAAATAAGTCGGAAACCGGTTTGAACCGCCACTGGAACCGACTGTTGATATTAACATTCTTGATCTGATTATTGTACTGAATAAAAGTGGTCCAAAAAATGTCTCGGGTAAAGGTGAAATATTTTTCCCGGATTTTTCAAAGGTTCATCCCACTTTAATTCTTTGTTGGAGGCGAGGTTTAACACACTGAGATTCCTGGGAATGGGAGACCACGAGGACCGCTCGGCATATTCGCTGTCAATACGATAAAAATTGATGTACCAGGAATCAATATTCTCCTTAAAGCGCAAGGTTTTGAATGGAATGGCCATCTCCGCTATCCAATAATCATCGTAGATCTTCGCTTCCGAATACCACTTGTTATCCCAGGTCAGCAGAAAAGTACCACTGCTGTTATTATTACCGGAGGTGCGAGTCCTGTTACCGCCGTTTGAAACCAGTCCCTCCCGCTGCACACCGTAGGGATTGACACCAAAAACAAAGGCATTCGTCTTGTTTTTGTAAGTGTCAAGCACGTAGATGTAATCATCATCGTAAGTCATGCGTACTTCAGTTGAGACAACGGACTTGGAAGTGTCGTAGGGAAAGTGCTGGTTGAATTCATTGGCCACCTCCGCTTCCTCCCAGGCTTGTTCGTCCATCTAGCCATCGATGGTAATCGGTGAAATGGTTCTTTTGATCAAAAGGTCTTGTCCATCCAAAGTAGAAACGACATAAACAAGCAGAATGGCAATTGATAGTGCAGACCTTGTAAGATAGAGCAGATTCATTTTAATAAGGATTCAATTAAGGTACATCAGGTATGACCAAAAGAGGGATTTCACTATTGTAAACCTGCGTTTTGGTAATGCTCCTTCTAAATACTCTTTCAAAGAAACCTTTCTCCCGCCTTATCATGCATATTAAATCAAATTGATGGGTTTTAGCGTAATCGTTGATGCTTTCATTGATGCTTTTGGAAAGGGGTACTTCATCATAAGTGGTTGTTACGCCTTCAAGATTTATATTGCTTTTCTGAGAGGGGTCTTCGCTTGCATCTGTTTTGACATTGAGAATAGTTACTTTTGCCTCGTACTTTAAGGCTAACTTTTGGAGCGGTGAAAGCACTTGCGCAGAAACCTCATTTCGATCAGTAGCGAGAACTATTTGCTCAAGTGGAAGATAAGCATGTTTTGGAGGGACGACTAAAACCGGAACTTTTGCCATTTCCAATGAGGTCGCTGCAACACTTCCAAAAATTATTTTCTCCAAACCTGTAGCTCCCTTGCTTCCCATGATGATCAAGTCTATATTGTGCTTTAGTACTTTTCTATTGAATAGAGAGAAAATAGTATCTTCATCTACTACGGTGTGAACCGAAAGCCCTTTTTGTGCTATTTTTTCAGCGATTTTTCGTTTGGTCTGATTCATCTTTCGCTCAACCTTCTTTTTATAAGGCTGTTCATCAGCCGGGAGGTTCAGGTCGTAGTCGACTTTGTTAATATGATATACGTGGACTAAATAGAGCTCGCTATTGAATTTTGCAGCTATCTCAATGGCATGATCCAGGGCATTGTCCGCAGCCAATGAAAAATCGGTTGGTATTAATATTTTTTTCATCTTAGATTTAATTAGAATCGTAAGGAAAGTTAACGGGGTGTATTACAAACGATGCAAATATATAACGGAGAAATAAATCTCACACATAATCCTCCCCTCCATCCCATTTCTTTTGGAGGCGCTCCAACTCTTCCAATTCCAAAATCTCGGTATCTGATAATTCTTCCAGTGACGGAAGTTGGGCTTTTTTTTGCCGATAGAGTTTAACCATTTCTTTTTCGATTTCCTCCTCTTGCCAGTCTTCAGGAAGCCCTTTCTTTGTGGGCAATCCAAAAGCAGAAAGGTAAAGGATTCCCAATACCATTATAAATACGGGTATTGGCAACCTCAACCAAAAACTAACGCCCGGTAAATAAAAACTCAGCATTAACAATAAAACAGTTGTAAAGGAAAAAACAATGGCACAAATATAAAACGCCATTTTTGCCTCTACCTTTTTCTTTGCCTTTTTGCGCAGTTCTTTATACATGATAAATAATATAAGTTTGTGGGTAGCTTTATCCTTAATCTACGTAACTATCCGATCAATGACAAGATGTTTAGACAGCTAACTGGACAACATTGATGAATGGGTTGAATCACAACTCATTTTTAAATATAAGTAGATGAATTTCAACCCTATATATTTATTTAAATTTAGGATAGCTAATTCACAACTAAAACCCCACCACCTTTGAAGGCTCCTTCCCCGTCACCCGAAAAACACGGGATTCCTCACCGTAACGCACCTGGATCACGTTAGACTGCGCAGGGAACAATTCCATCAAAAAATCAGCATCGACTTCCAGGGTTTCCCAGTCTTCAGGAGTATGCATTTTAAAGGTAATTAAATATATTTCATTAATAGATTCAATGTCCTGAAAATGGGTTGCTTGTTCTTCCGCATTGATCGTAAATTTCAAATGCTTTTTTAAATAAGATGCAACATGTTCTTCGTTTAGCTCGTTTATTACTTTTTGGTATCCAAAGGCATTGCGAAGAGCATCTCTGAAATCATCCTGGAATACTTTTACTTTAATTTCCGTTTGCACCGGATGATAGGTGACCGATACCATACCGATGTAGATCGCGTGGAATTTTATGATGGACAGGAGTATCAGGGAGAGCATGGGTTTGTTTTTTAAGATGCTAGATTGAAGATGCCAGATACCAGAAAGTTGAGGTTTGAGATAAAAGAAGTGTTGGGTACTAGTGCCTCGGGCATTAAATAACAGGTATAGTTCGGGAGGCTATTTTCTTGCGG
>CAZHNG010000362.1:0-6455 GCA_964533785.1 uncultured Saprospiraceae bacterium
AAATAATCGGGATACCCATCACCGTCAATGTCGGTAAACGTATTTTCTACGTTGCTGGATCCTTGCCCGACGTGACCGAACGTATTGAAGCAGACGCGGAAGAAAATAAACTCCTGGCAATAGGTAAAGCCTGTATTCAAGGACTCCCCCACGGATACTCCGCGGTCAAAATTATCGATGGAAAACCACTGGGTACGGGGTCCAAATCCCGCTCCGGTGTTGAACCTGACCCAAAGCGGTTCGGCAGCAGCTTCTATTTCGCTGATTACTCCGGGGTTGGCCGATTCGATATAATCGACCAGAGCATCGTTATTCAGATCAAAAAAGCCAATATCACTGTGGTTATGCGTATAAGAAACACTGGTTCCAAAGGCTATACTCTTGTTGTGGATATTAACCCCGACGCCCCCGCTGAAATCATTCGCGTCGCCTTCCCTGATCTTTTCAAAACCCCAATCTTGTTTGGGCGTAAAAGTATAACCTAGGTTCAGCGCTACGCTACCGTCATTCCAGACTTTATCTTCCAATCCGTCACCGTTCATATCCAAGAAAGTATGCTCCGCAAAATCCTCATCTCTGGTGAAATTCCCCGACAGGCCGATTCCGTTGGTGGCATTACCAAAGGCGGAGCGCGATTTATTAGCGTTAGATTTAGATTTTTGTTTGGCTCGTTGTGAAGCCCGGTTACTGCCCGCCCCAGGAGCTGCCCCCGCATTTTTCGGGGAGGAATTGGGACCCGCTCCGCCGGCACCGCCACCGATGGCGTTACTACTTGATACATGCGTACCCCAGGTATGCGTATACGTCTCATCGGTCATCGCCCCGCGGTGATCGGTATACTGAATGCTGTTCTCCGCCATATAGTCGGGATAGCGGTCGCCGTTCATATCGGTAATGTCAAAAATGGAACGCGATTTATTATTGGCGTACCCAGCCCCGAGGCCGACGGGCCCTATATCTCCGCCGCCGGCCACTTCATGACTCCTCGACCGCGTCTCCATAATGGGGGCATATATATTACCAGCCCCAATGGCTTGAGGATTATCAGCGGCAATATTCTTACGCCCTTGCCGGGAAGAAGACATGGTGGTAGCTGTTAACCATACGGCGGCATCATTTCCCTTCCAGCCCGGTAACTTTGGATCCGCCATTAAAGCCTTGAATAATTCGTCGTTCTCTACATCAAGGCCTCCGAGACTTTCTTCGCTGCCATCAGAATCAACCAATGCCGTATCATTGGCAATTCCGGTTGTATCAATCGTCAAAGCGGTTAAATCAATCGGGGTTAATCCACGACCGTCATTAGCATTATAGGCAAATTGCCCCCAACCCCGGTAAAAATGCCCGCTGCTTAGGTCGCTATTTTCGAACCTCAAGGCCAGTCCGCAACGTGGCCTTTGACTATCCACTACGATATTGGAATCCAACCCGTTTATTACGGTATCTCTGTACAGGGTAAACTCACTATTGCCAACGGTAAATAAATCCGCCCCTGATCGATAGGTATGCGCAATATCTATAAATAAACTATCGCCGCGACTGATCGGTTGTTCAAACCTAAGCGGTAAGCCAATAGCCTGGATGTGGTGCTTGACGGAATCCGGTTTTCCTTTGTTTTTAAGTGAAAGGGTAAACGATCCGCCTCCCTGGGGCAAGGTAGTGTTGGTTGTTACAGCGATCTCCAGCCTTCCCGAATCGGGTGCTACGTAAAGCTCGCTTTCTTGTAGGACATAGTTATAACTTTGGTAATCAATGAGCGGACAAAAGCTAATGAGCGGCTCGCCATCGGCATCATAAGGGTTTTCGCCGCTGGACAAAGCCGTGTATTCCACCCTCGGCTGCCAGTTGATCGCCGCCCAGTCTACATTGCTAAGGCTGCTTACCGAAAAACGCAATTTAGCGTCAGCGGTAACGGGAATATCGGTCAGTAAAAACGCTTCATCCACTACCTCAGAGGGACTGATCTTTCGCTCGTAATTGACCGGAGCAGTGATCTTCAGAACAATGGTATCCGAAAGGACTGGTTTTTGCAAAATACCTTTGACGGCTATGGTACCATCGGATGGCAACAACAATTCAGCTATCCCCGACACCAGAAAATCTCGCTCGGCATTGTATTCATTTACCGGCAGGCAATTGGCATCCGTTTCATTGATATCTTCATTCAAATAAGTTATGGTTGGGTTCCAATGTACTTTATCGTAGGAACCTTCGAAATTCGAATGTAACCTGAAATATATTTCGTCGCCACTGTTTACGCCGATATTACCCACTCCCGCAGGAGTTTTAGGCTGAAAATCATCGGCATCGATCTCTTCTCGCCAGCGCTCCTGGTCCTCTACCTGGATCATCACCGTAACCCCGTCTTTATCCTGGTATTGTGCAGCTTCCGGGCTGGGATCCTGCAATAATTGAACCTCACCGGTAATCCGGACATTCCCATCTTTAGGAGCTCGCCAAACGCGGATAACGTCCATCAACGGATTCTGGTCTTCCAGCGCGGCTTGTTCATCGGGATCAACTTCGATGGTAGAAGGATCAACCGGCGCACCTTGCAGAATGGGACTGGGCGTAGCATCACTACTCAGCGTAAAAGTGGGCTTGCCTTCCTCATCTAAAATATTGAAGTAAACCTTTCCCGCATGGGCAATATCAATCTGATCATCGCCATTAAAATCGGCGAGATAGGTCCCGATCTTTGTCGTACTGTTTTCGTAATTATACCCCAGGTTAAAAATGGCTAAATTCACCTCCGCACCTATCGACCAGGCAAAGGTATTCGAAACACTGAAATCGTTAATTCCTTCGATCAGCGTTTTCCCCCCAAAGGCAGGCTGCTTTTCAACGGTACTGAATAGATTTGGACGGAAATACAAGCGGTCATTTTCTTTCCACAATTTATCGGGTAACCCATCGCTGTTAATATCGATCAATGCAGTGACTCCAAAGCCATCACTATTTATAACACTTCCATTGGGACCCGCAGAATTTGCTTTTGTAAATGGATTGAGTGGTGGCCCTACCGTAACCGCTCCACCACCGCCAAAATTCCAGGATTGGGCTCCTCCTAAAATAGTGGGCTGCGACTGGGTGATGCCCGATAAAACAACCGGATTTAATTGAATATTATCTTTTGCTACCTCCCAGTTCTGTGGGGGTTGATAGGGATCATATTTGTCGCCATCCCGTATGTCATCGTAGTAGCTGAAGGAATAATCATAAAAAAACTCGTCATTCTGGTCGTATTCTATCACCGAAGTCAATAAGGTCTTTTCAAAGGCCCCAGTAGTATACGTAAAGCGATAAGCACGGATCTGTTGGTCTTTATACGAAATGACCAACTCATCCAACAGGTCGGCCTCTACTTTGACCATTCCCGACCGGCAATTGATTTCGATATCTTTGCGTTTTTGTCCGTCAGATTTGGGCTTCAGGGAAAAGGTAATGGCATAATTCCCCTCCGTCTGGCCGTGCCCGTTATAAGTGATGCTAGCCGGGTAAATATTTCTGCCTTCGCTATCTTCGATTTCCCGGTAGTGATATCGGATAAAATTGTCGTATACATCACGGGTTTCGGCAATGTGCCATTCGGTGATGTTTCCCTCATTCGTCCGAAGCGTATACTCCGGTAAAAAACCATCCTCCGGCAAGCCGCCGTAATAACTTACCTTACCATCTTTTTCCTTTACTTCCCACCAATAGTCTTTAGGAGAAGAACCATGCCGGATGATTTGCCGGAAGGCTTCTTCCTGTCGTAAATGAAAACTGCGTTCCGCTTCTCGGGGATACTCAGCAGACCGGTGAAATACCGGCGCCAAGTGTTCACCGTCAAAAAGGTAGACTTCGGTCTCGACCGCAGGGTCATACCTTGGAACCCCCCATTTGGTGTCCAGTACAAAAGAAGAAAAGCTCAGATCCCAACCCGTTCCGAGCCAGGTCAATCCGCCTTCCGTTGCGTAAGATATCGCCATATCGGGTACCAGGCCATTCCTCGCCTCCGGTAGCCTTAGCGGAAAGGCTACATTGGCATCTCCCGTGACGGAGGTTTCCGGTAATCTCATTTCCGGGATATTTTCCGAAGGACTGGATTCATGGAATTCATCCCAGGCCGTTGAGACGTATCCGATATTCTGGGTTTGGGGCACCGTGTCTAAAGTAGTATTCGCAAAACCGTAAAGGCCCCAAAGTTGTAACAAAATGATAAACCTGTACATCATTCTCGGGATTAGATTATGGGTTAACAGCAATAATGCGTTCACTGCGACTGGATTGTCCTGCAATGAGCGTTAAGATAAAAGTACCGGTGTTTGGCAAACGGCCGGAATAATCGATAAACCTGGCTGCCGGGAAAAAGGATTCAGTAATGACCTTTCCGTCAATGGACGTAATTTTTACCCGGTAAGGCAGCCTGTGTTCCAATGTAGCCCTGAGGGTAAAACGGTAATTCACCGTAGGGTTAGGAAGAATCGAAAAACCGGTAATGACATTGGAGGGGCGCAGCACTTCGAAGTTTTGGATCGCCCGGCAACCCTCTTTGGTCGCGAATAGGGTATATTTCCCCGATTGATCCAGTTGAATTTCGGTACCTTGTTGTTGGCTTTGGTCCGGCCGGATCCATTCGTAATGGTAGCCGCTATTTTCAGGCAGTAGAATAACCGCCGGATCCCCAGCATCCGGAAAGTATTTTGTTTTCAAATCGGGCAACTCGATTTCCGATGGGTTCAAATACAGTTTCTCCTGCCAGCTATTCCCTTCGACATCCGTAGCTTTTAAGTGGTAGCTTCCTGGCCTTAGCTCTTCCACCATAACTCCTTCCCTGCTGTCAGTAGCCCACAAGAGGTTGTTATCTTCCCCACCTCGGATCTCGAATTGATAGGGGGCGGTACCACCGATTGGATTGAGATGGATGAAACCCGAAAATTCGTCACCACAGGATGGCTTTTGCAGCTCGACATTGAGCCAAAATCCGGGAGCTTTGATAAAGGTGAAAGTATTTTTATTCCGAATGGGTAAGTCGATGGTTGCCGATTCGAACCCCGACGAAGTGGCAGTCAACCGGTAATACCCGCTATAGCCGCCGGTTTCTTTCGGATCGACCGCCAACCAAAGGTATTCTTCCGCTTTTAAGGTCTCTTTTATTCCCCGGTGCTGTAAACGGACTTTCACCGGCCTTGTATTTTCCATCCGGTGATTAAAAAATTGCCATTTCCGCATCAATACCGGCGGATGGTGAGGACGTTGTTCAAAGTCCAGCGGCTCATTATTATCAGCCCATAAAAGATACGCTCCTTCCGTTAGAAGAGCTGGATTCTCCTCATTGCGATGGTACAAGCTATCTAATCCAATGGCAAGCATGCCTTCACCCATCCGGCTTTGCGACTGTTTTTGATAGAGCTCTAACCCATCAGCCCTCCCCAATCCGGCCAAACGGTGTTTGTAATCCTTTACCTCACTGTAGTCCAGGATGGTGGTACCATCAACGGCGACGTAATCTACTTCGGCAGCTAGTGGAATACTGTATTTAATGGCCAACGCCGTCTCCAGTTTCTGTTTGGATAAAGGAGCTAAAACCCCATCAAAAAGAATGAGTTCCGCTATACTTCCCCGGAATGGTGCAACCGGAATTTCAGGGTTAATTGGTAATTGCCCCAGCCGCAATACTTCCAGGTCTAAATCGTCTACCGCATGCTGATAGGTAGTCAATCGGGGGGCATCCAAATCTACATCGATAAAATTCATGAATTTCCCTTTTCTTAAATCCGCTATGCGGCGATCCGTAAAGATCAACTGGTCCGATTGTGCCTCCGCAAAGCTCAGGATGATTTGTTCCCGGGAATCAGGATCGGGCTGGTAGACGAGAAACATTTGACATTTGGAAAGATCGACTTCCGTCAAAGGCCAATTTAATGGGGCTTCAACCTTGTAGGTTGGGTGGTAGTTCAATAAGGATTGCTTCCCGGAGGGCGGGCCAATCTGTAGATCTCCCTTTTTATGGTGTAAAACGGTACGCCCGAAACTATCCTGCGCCACCATCCACAAGACCTGTCCTTGTGACTGAAAAACAATTAGAAGGAGTATTACCAAAAGAATTCCCCTGATCATATCTTAGGTTTTAGTGTTGAACACAGCTCTTATTGTCGTCATCTTGGTTCCTTCTGGTGCTCTGACTGGAAATCTCGTAAGGTCATAGAACCTGTCTCAAAAGTAAGTTATGAAAAACACGAACAAAATTTATCACCGCGAAGAACGATAAGAGCGCGAAAAAAATTTGTTACTTCGCGTCTCTTTGCCCGACTTAGTCGGGGTGAATTATTTGGCTGTGGTTTTAATTTTTTACTTATGAGATAGCCCCTTTTTCCAGGGTTTTCTTGCGTTTCTTTCCTTGATAAATTAATGAGGCTTATATAATTGGACTTTTGACGCTAGACGCTAGATTTTAGACAACAAAACGCTGA
>CAZHNG010000363.1:0-6444 GCA_964533785.1 uncultured Saprospiraceae bacterium
CTAGGTTTCACTTTCCATCCCATACTCAATAAAAAAAGCAACCATCCCCCCCTCCCTCACGTTATTAAAAACAAAACCATCTAAATGAACCACTCCAACTACGTAGCCATCATGGCCGGCGGTATCGGCTCCCGTTTTTGGCCCGCCAGCCGTGAGACCATGCCCAAACAATTCCTCGACATCCTCGGCGTAGGGAAATCGCTCATTCAATTGACCTACGAACGCTTTTTAAAAATATGCCCCAAAGAAAACATCTTTATAGTTACCAATAAACAATACCGGGACCTGGTAAAAGAACATTTGCCCGATCTTACCGATAACCAGATCATCGGCGAGCCTTCCCGGAATAATACCGCACCTTGTATCGCCTATACGGCTTTTAAACTACATAAACTGAATGCGGAAGCCAATATGGTGGTCGCCCCTTCGGATGCCTTTATTGTCAACGAAGACCGGTTTGCAGCATTGGTGAATAAAGGCATAGACTTTACCAGTACACACGATGCGATCGTAACTTTAGGGATCAAGCCATCTAGTCCGCATACCGGATACGGCTATATCCAATACGGAGAAGGCGCGGCCGAAGATGTATACAAAGTGATCCGCTTCACCGAAAAACCACCGCTGGAAAAAGCCCAAGCTTTTGTAGCCGGTGGCGATTACCTTTGGAATGCCGGCATTTTCATCTGGAAAGCAGCTAACGTGTTGAAAGCTTTTAAAACCCATGCTTTCGAGATTTACGATATCCTGGAGCGCGGTAATCCTTATTACAACTCCGAACACGAACAATCCTTCATCGACGATCAATACCCGAAAACCCCCAATGTTTCCGTTGATTATGCCATCATGGAAAAAGCAGACAACATCTATACAATCCCTTCGGATTTCGGCTGGTCAGACCTGGGGAGTTGGGGCGCTTTGTACGAAGAGAATCAAAAGGATGAGCACGATAACGTGATCAATACGCCAAAACAGTATACGGAAGATACCAGCGGTTGCCTGGTACGGGTACCCAAAAATAAATTAGTAGTTTTACAGGGATTAGAAGATTTTATCGTGGTGGATGAAGGCGATGTATTATTGATCTATCCCCGTGCAAATGACCAGAAAATTAAACAGATCAGAAAAAAAGTCGAAGACCGGTTTGGGGAGGAGTATACTTAGAGGGGGGAACCCGAAGGGGGGAACCACGGAGAGCACGGAGTTTTTTGATCATTATTGACTTCCTTGGGAAGTTGTGGAATAGATGCATTTGAATGAAATTTAGTTCGCTTTGCAAAGATGAGTAAGAGCCGTATAAGGTTGCGAATATTGAATTACTCCATGTTTCAACCAAATTTTAAGAGACAAAGTCTCGAACAATACAAGCAAAAACAAAAAACTCCATGACCTCCGTGTTCTCCGTGGTTCAATTTACAACACAGAAACTACATGAAACCAAAGACCACTCGTGAAAAAATCGCATTTGTAGCCAACACTAGTTGGAGCATCTACAATTTTCGTCTGGGGTTATTATTAAGACTCAAAGAATTCGGGTATGAGGTGATCGTGATTGCCCCCAAAGATCATTACAGTTCAAAATTGATCGCGGCGGGTTTTCAGTTTTATGCTTTTCCCTTTGACAGCTACAACCGCAATCCCTTTGCCGAACTATTGGGCATCATTAAATTGATACGACTCTACCGTTCAGTAGCACCGGATCTGATCTTTCATTATACCGCTAAACCCAATATTTACGGAACCATAGCGGCCTGGATCTGTGGACTACGATCCATCGCTATCGCCACCGGACTGGGCATTTTCCGGGAATCCAAAGCCAAATTGACCAAATGGGCTCTGCGCTGGTTGTACCGCATGACGGGCTGGCTAAGCAAAGAAGTCTGGTTCCTGAACCAGGATGACCTCGACTTTTTTCTGCAAAGCCGCCTGGTCAAAAAGGAAAAAACGACCTTATTGCCGAGTGAAGGGGTGGACATTACCTGGTTCAGCCCCAACTACCACCAATACCAAAAGGAACGCAAAAAGATCCGTTTTTTATTCGCCGGAAGGATCGTCTGGAGCAAAGGCATTAAGGAATTCTACGAAGCTGCGGCTACCCTGAAGCGCAAATACAGCGACGTCGAATTTGATCTGATCGGTTTCATTGTGCCCGAACACCCGGACGGGGTCTCTTATAAACTGTTGCAAAAATGGCAGCATTCCCAATCGGTCAACTACCTGGGGCAAACCGAAGATATTCGTCCGTTCATCGAAGAGGCGGATTGTATCGTTTTACCTTCTTATCACGAAGGCGTTTCCCGGGTGCTCCTGGAAGCGGCGAGTATGGCCAAACCGATCATTGCGACTAATGTAGTGGGTTGCAAAGAAGTTGTTGACCACGGAGTAAACGGTTTTTTGTGTAATGTCAAGGATAGTAAGGATCTGGCCCGTAAAATGGAGCTTTTCCTCGACCTGCCGCCAAGTCAACGCTACAAAATGGGGCTGGCCGGCCGTAAAAAAGTGATCCGGGAGTTTGATGAGGAGCGGATTATTGGGGTTTACCTGAAGTCGATTTTTCGATATTTAGGAACTCCTCAAAATATGAGGTTAGTTTCTATAAAGAAAAAGCAAGGTCTTGAGTGACATACGAAGTAATGATTTTTACAAGCATGTATTTGTAATAATTCCTTGTTATAACGAAGAATGGGAAGTTGTAAAGAGAACAATCGATAGTGTGTTGTCTTTTGGTTATCAATTGATTTTAATAGATGATGGTTCAGACCTTTCCCCACCACAAGCTATTATGAATCTCCCGATCTATTACTTAAGACATGCAGTAAACCTGGGACAAGGAGCAGCGTTACAAACCGGAATGTCGCTTGCACTGCAAAAAGGTGCTCGGTATGTGGTACACTTCGATGCGGATGGTCAACATCAGGCGAAGGATATCTCTCGACTCCTACAGCCACTTTTAGCCGATCAATATGATATTTCGATCGGAACTCGGTTTTCTTTTCTACCGGCCCGGGCAATGCCTTTAAAACGCTATTATTTGCTAAAGATTGGAATTTTGGTACAATGGTTTTATGCTGGTCTTTGGCTAACTGATTCGCATAATGGGTTCAGGGCAATGAATGCGAAAGCTTTGCAAGCTATTCGGATTACGGAAAATCGAATGGCTCACGCAACGGAGATACTACGTATCGTCAAGCAAAGAAAATTAAGGCTAATTGAAGTACCCGTAGAAATATTATATGATGCTTATTCCTTAGGGAAGGGGAGCCGTTTGTTTCAGGCGATTGAAATTTTTTTTGATCTATTTTTGAAAAAATGAATTTTATTCAAGTTATCCTTTTAGGTTTTGTGAGTTACTACTTTTTGCGGCATTTTGGCCTCTTTAAGGGTAATCTGATCACCAGGATTGTAATTTCTTCCACATTCTTGGCAGCGATATTTTTTATTCTTTTTCCTGAAAGCTCGAATAAGGTAGCTGACATTTTGGGAGTAGGGAGAGGAGCAGACCTGATTACCTATCTTTTTATTGTCATTGGTTATGGCGGATTCCAGTTGCTGTATTTCAGACAACAAGAAATAAGGGCCAATCAATCTTCAATTGTACGTGAAATAGCCCTTACTAATGTTAAAACACCGGATCAAACTGGTCATAATGAAATTTATGAGTAGATCATTTCCTTTCTTGCTATTTGCTCTGCTAATTTTGCTCTTCCCCTTCTTCATGATTAGCTTTTTTAATCATCCAGTCGGCATTCATGACTGGGATTGGATAACCGAAATGGAATGGAATTCCTTAGGTTTTTGGCAGCGGCAGGGCTATTACTACCGCAATGTTATGGGAAGATTTTTCTCGACTTTTTTGTTATCTCTTACTCCTTTTTGGTATACCCCGGACACCTATAAGTTTTTTCCCCAGTTGTTCATCTTGGGCTTAGCCATTGGATTTTATATACTTGCCAAGGCCATTCTCATAAAAGAGCGAGACTTAATTGTTTTAACTTTGGTTTTGATAATCATTTACTTACATGGGTTGAGTGGTATTTTCGAAGTTTTATATACAATATCTGGTAGTCTGACATACTGGTCGGGAATGATATTATTTCTATTTGGGTTAGGTATAGCAGTTCAATTACTAAAATATTTCCATCCTGTTCGATTCGGCACTTTAATGCTAATTATCGTTTGTTTGAATGGTTGCAATGAAATACACCTAGTGTCAACTAATCTGGTGATTGGTTTATGGCTAAGCTACCTTTGGTTGATGCGGCAAAAAGTCCCTGCTTGGGGGTATGTGTTATTAATTCTTTCCATAGTAAGTGCCATTATAGCAATCGTTGCTCCAGGGAACTATACGCGGATGGCCGTTTATCCGGGAGCAGGAAATTGGTTGTCAGCATTCTTAATGGCTTTTTTAGCAATGGGACAGAATCTCTTAGGATGGATGGTGAATACTCCAATTTTATTACTGAGTCTGATAGTATTAACTAATCCGTCCCTTTTGAATTCAAGGCTTTTGTCATTTAGGTCTTATTTTGACCTGTTTTATTTCTTAATGGCTGGTATTTTACTCCAGTTTCTTCCACTATGGTTGCTATTTTACGCCTCCGGTCCTAATAGTTTACCTGAAAGAGTAGTTGATGTATTATACTGTAATTTTTTGTTGACGTGGTTCGGGTTACTGGTGGGTTGGATTAATTCTCCTTTTTTCCTTCACCACCCATTAATTATGCCACGACTATATCAGTATATAATCGGTGTTACAATTTTCTGCTTTCTGCTATTCAGCCCACTTAGGTTAAATCGCAAATTGCCTGCTCCGAGGAGTTTGGCTTTTTCTGAATTACTCCCCTTTGTTTCAATTGACAATAATATAGCGAAGGCCTGGATTTCGATCCTGAATAGTGAGGCTATCCTTTATAATAAAGAAAGCTTAGAGGCTTACAAACAGTTGAAAAATTGTGTTTCCGATACTTGTTATATCGATCCTCCAAGTACTTATCCTGCCGTTATCTATGATAGATTATTCGATCGCAAGGATAAAGAAGGCGAACCATTTATGGGGTACTATTGGAATAATAAGGCTCAATTAGTGCTTTATTCTAATTAATAACTCATGACTAAAACATCACCTTCAGGCATCCTCTTTATTCACTATTATTATCCGCCGATCCATTCCATCGGAGCACTCAGGAATTACTATTTTTCTGCATACCTGGGGCAATATTTTAAGAACTACTGGGTAATTACTACTACTAACAATAAATGGTTGGGGAAAGATACCTCTATGCAACTGCAAGTTGATGATAAAATTATTGCTGTAACTACGCTAGACTATAGAACGTTATTGAGTAATTTCCGAAAGCAAACTCACTTTCCCGAAAAAGCAAAACGAGGAATTGGTAAGTTGTTGGTTAAAATGAACCTTAGTTTTCCATTCAACATCCTATGGGGCGAAGGTGGACTGGTTTATATATTCTTTGCAATTCGAAGAGCCATAAAATTGGTGAAACGGAACGACATCAGTGTCATTAAGAGTTCTTTTATGCCTTATTCCGATCATGTTATTGCTTTCTGCCTTAAATCGTTTTTCCCCAAGCTGATTTGGATTGCCGATTTTCGTGATTTGCATATTAACCCGGATAGGAAAAATCTGATTTTGTATGGGTTGCAGCGATGGTTTAACAGAAAAATTATTGCGAAAGCTGATTTGGTTACGACAGTATCGAAGGGATTAGCTAAACAACTCTTAAAATACAATTCTCGCGTTCAAGTATTAAACAACGGCTTTGATCCGGCTATCTTTGTTTCCAGAAAAGAAGTGATTAGATCTTCAAAGTTTACGTTTACTTATACCGGCTCACTCTATGAGGGGCTCCGAGATCCCTCGCTGCTCCTCCAAAGTATCAGGGAATTATTAATAAATAAGGTTATTTCAGGTGATCATCTGGAAATTGTATACGCAGGGAAAGACAGTAACCAATGGCGACAATGGATTAATCGTTATGAGTTGCAAGCCTTTTTTTTGGATTATGGCATGGTTGGACGTCACGAGGCGCTGGCTTTGCAAAAAAAAAGCAACGTCAACCTATTGCTTAGTTGGACCAGTCCAAAGCTTGGGGGAATACTAACCGCAAAGTTGTATGAATACCTCGCCAGCGGCAGTCCGATAGTGGGTATACTAAAGGGGGAAGGCCCGGACCAAGAAATGGAATCATTATTAAAGAAATTGAATGCAGGTCGTATTTACTATGTCTCCCACTCAAACAACAATGACCTAAAAGAATATATAGTGAATTTATATGATCAATGGAAAATAAACAATCAAGTATACAAAGTGAAAAATACCGCTCAAGTTATGACTTACAGTTGGGATCAATTAATACTTGAATTCGTAAAGGCTTTGTTGCATGAATCGGATCTAAAAAAGAAAATGGGCTGAAAGTTGTAGAT
>CAZHNG010000364.1:0-6427 GCA_964533785.1 uncultured Saprospiraceae bacterium
TAAAAGCCACGAAATTTTATTATTCGGGAAAAGTTAAGCATTTTACTGCTGGTAACCTAAAGGGAATACGAACTGAATTTAATATTTCTTTAAATTTATTAGGGTTAAGAGGAACCTACACCGCAGCTTATGCACCACAGGAAAATAATCAGTTTGTGTTAATGTTAGGAAGATCAGCAGGATTATCTGGTTTACCATCTCCTTTCCAAGGTAACTTAAACCGGGGAACAACGGATTTTCCAAAATTTTCTTGGTAAAAGAAATTGGAGCTACTCGATATTAATTTTTCAAAATGAAACCAAAAACGAATCTTTTCTACGTCCTATTCTTCTTGTTTTTCTACGTTATTGGGGGATGGTTTATGTTTCAAAGCGTTAACAAAGAAGTTAAGGAAAAATTTGAAAGCTTAACCTTCCTATCAGATATTGATAGCATAGAATTAGAGGTAAGACATAGTTATATGCAAAATGGAGTGTTGATCATCAATTATGTTTATGGGGTCGAACTCACCCGATGTTGCCAAAAAATAGGTAAAAGGAGAAAATGTCTGAGTCAATTCCTTGAACCGGAAGACTTATTAATAAAACAAAAAAAGAAAATAACCCTCCTCAGGGATAGCGTACAAATAGGTATCTTTTTTTGTAGAAAACTGGAAAACTAATCAAATGAAAAATTTCTTGTTTTGGGCAGTTTACTATTAAGTGCTGTTACTTGTGCTCAGACTTCGGGGGGAAACCAGAAAACAGATGCTTCCCGGCCACTTAATAGACGGTACAATTCTGATGCGCCGCGAACTACACGAAAAAATGGCCATGTTACAAGATAGCTGTAATTGGCTGCAACGAGCTTATAGTGGCCTGTAAATATATGGGGCCGTATAACTATGAGGACACTTTGAAGAAGTTTGGTGATGCCTATGCTCCGGGTGTGGGGACGACGGATACGGAAAAAGGGCTGAAGAGGGTTTATACGGTTTTGAAATTAGATTTATTACGAACACATAATTTCAAAGCGGTATTATTAATTTTCAGGACCAAGCTCTGTTTTTAATATTAAAAATCTTGCAGGTTATAGTTGGCAAGCTGCAGCCTCGATAGGTATTGGAACTTTGGACTACGGTCTATCAGCTTCATATGCAAGGAGTGGTGATAATGGCCAATATTTTGTGATAGGAATAGGACGAGACATTGGATGGGGACCTATACCTGCAAAAGTCTCGGGAACGGCGGGATATTATGATAATAGAATTTCCACATTGAAAGACTTTAAATGGTTCAGAGATCCACTAATGTATGGTAATTAATCAGTTCAAATAATTTTATGAAGCTAAAGTATCTAATTATCGGAATGATGATTTTTGTCGGCATTTCCATGTTGTTTTGGATGAGGTCGATAGACAAAGCACTCTGGAAACATGTAGATGAGTTAATCTCAATTTGTTATAAAGATGAATTCCATAAAAAAGTAAATAGCTTTAGGGAGTACAACGGAATAACTGAGATCAATCATAAATATAAACTGAGAGTTCATTATCTGGAATTAGATGATGAGGTGTTTGTAATTTATTTTCCGGAAACAATTGACTCAATTAGCAAAGAACCTAAAACTGAGTTCCTTACCCTATTTTATAAAAATGGAAAGTCTATCTTACTCAAGGGAAATTTCAGTAATTGTAACGAGGAATGACAGGTAAGATACTGAAGAAGGGGTTTATGCAGGTTTTGGGTATTACTTGTAGGATTAAGTAGAGGAATAAACTCTGGTGCAGGAGGTCCTTCGGTCTTTAGCTTCCTTGGTTAATGCCATGCTTTTCCGTCGGGTGATCTTTTTGATGTATTGAACATTACGAAAGCGAAGCGCACTCCAATCAGCATCGATAGCCACCATTCTTACTCCTTCGTATCCGAACTGTCCCATTATTTCCCAACCGGTATCCCGGTTAAAGTTGCAGGTATATTTTTTAGAAGACTTTTTCGGATAGGCAAACCACACCAGGGCATCTCCATCGATTTTTCCAAATATTTCAGGAGCCAGGGCATCGATCTGTTCTTTTTCAGTAACGAATGACAATACGAATTCGATAAAATCGACTTTCGAAATATCGGTTTCAATTTTGGCGTATTCCCGCATGGTTTGCAGGTTTGGCGTAAAAGAACCGGGGGGATGAATAACCAGTATTTCCGGCTGGGATTTGTAGTTCAACTTTTTAAAGATCGCATTCATGATATTACAGGTTAACTTTACCGACGCTTGCCGTCGAATTTAACGTATCATCTTTCACAAGCGCATTGTAGGCACCGTCGATATTTTTCTTTATCTCCAGGATCTTGGCTTTTAAAGTTTCCTGGGTATCAAGCATTTTCCTTGCAGAAACGGGCTGTGAGGATGCTTGAGACTCTGCGGCTTGCGTTTCAATATCAGCCGTACTTTGCTTAAATTGATTTTTCCAATCCAGGTAATCGCTTTCCAGCGATTCTATTTGATCAATAAAGGCCAACTCTTTTTCATTTAACATCCGCCCCTGAATGTTAATACTGTTCTTCTTCTGGATTAGCGTTTTCAATTTCTCGTTTAATTGAGCATCAATTTTTGAGATCTCTTCATGAATTTGCCGAGCCTCTTTTATAGATGCTTTTTCTTGTACGGGATTGCATGCGAAAACAAGGAATAATAAGGCGTAGATAGTTGTAATGATTTGCCGTAGCATATTAATCGATTTTTGGTCAAAAATTTTTTACCAGGGTATTTCCAATGCTTTTATTTTCGGGCAGACTTTGCTAATGGAAATACTTAACCCTTAAATTACTGTAAGATACTCATATAGCTGATTTTTTTACTGTCTAAAGACGTAAAAATCATGAATTTATTGTTTGGGGAGATCATAGGAATGTCCTTAAATTGTTTCGGTATGACATCTTATTACTGTTCAAAAATCAGACCGTTTTACCCTTTTCAAATCTTGACATGTTTGGGATACTAAAAACCTGCCGCCTCATTGTTTTCAAAATCACTACCTTCTTTGCTAAAATCTGCCAAATTGTAAGACCTATTTATTTGTGCTTTGTCATTTTGAAAAAACTAGTGGTTCCCGCCAGAAGTTAATGCCATTTTTGGGTCGGGTATTTTTTCGAAAGGCAACGAGGAAGTGGGATAAAGGGACCCACATCCGAGTTTGAAAAACCGCGCATAGCCCCGCTACGTAAGGCTTTTGAGAACGCAGCATTTCGGAAAAAGGCCCAGCCAAAAAGGGTAGAAATTTCTGGTGGGAACCACTAGATGGCTACAAATATGGAATGAAACCCTTATTGTCTATTCGTTTATACGCTAATCTGTTTATGCAAAAATCGCCGGAAATAAATCAATAGCTAAACAAACAAACACATCAACCTACCAATTATTAGATGGTATGAGTTGTTCGGCGTTCCGATTTACTAAAGTGATAAAGTAGTATGAAGATAAGTGCTCCCAAATTGTGGCAATCTTATCAAAAGCGATCACTATTTATCGCGCATACCAAAAGATTTCCACAACTTGTTCGAACGAAAGCACTTTGATATTTCGGTTTTATCCTGAAATTTTCCCAAATCAAAGGAAATTGATCCCGCCTTGCTCCCTTTTTTAACACCGCCTTCCTCTCAAAATAATAATTCCAGATTCAAAAACGTATAAATAATGTCCATCAATTATTTTACCTGCTTTCAGTACAGTGCTTTTATATTTTGGGATGATTGATTTTTGTGCCTTTCCCTGGTCGCATTTTCTTTCCTTAATTAAACCCGCTGTCTGTCCTACAAAAGAACAATGAAGAAACAACTCCTCCTTATCGTCGCTATCCTATTTTTGATCGATGTAGTAGCAAAATCCCAAAGCCAGTTGGGCATAAGAAATGATAATTTTTCCGGGATCAATATGACCTTATTGAACCCGGCCGGTCACATGACGAGCCCGATGAACTGGGATCTCAATCTAATTGAAGGTTATTCATTTGTGCAAAATAACTACGCCTATTTCGTCAATTCCAATGTACTCGGTTTGGCTACAAATGATAAATCTTTTGTGTATGGCCCAGATAACCGGCTTAGAGATAAACCCTTGGAAGGGAATATCCTGGAATATTATGAAGATGAAAGGGATCGGTATGGTGTATTTCACGGTGGTGTTATGGGGCCTTCCTTTTTTATCCGCTTGACCCCCAATCATTCGGTAGGTCTTATAACGAGGACGAGAATGAGTTCGAGTATTACCGGGATACCCAATGAATTGAGTTTTTATCAGTTTAATGAATTGCTGGAGTCAGATCGGTTTACCCTCGATGCCTCGAATGCCGGCGTGTTATCGTGGGGAGAAATAGGAGTGAATTATTTATACCAGAAAGAAACCAGTACCGGGCAGTTGGGGCTTGGTATAACCTTAAAATACCTCAGCGGATTTGACGGAGCTTACGTATACAATGAAACGCCAATAACCCTTTCAAATTTACCCGGGGATTCCCTGCGTAGCGAGCCGGGGGCAGTGCAGTTCGCCTATACCAACACCAGCGTTGAAGATTCGGATGCCCTTAAATTTAAAAATAACGGATCCGGCATTTCAGCAGATATAGGCCTGTCTTTCGCAGGCGGCCAGCAAAACAACGGGCAGTACAAATGGAAACTGGGCGTTTCATTGCTCGATATTGGCAAAGTCAGTTTTCCTGATAACGCCACCTTTCACAGAATTGCCATAGATACCTTCGCTGAGTTTGGCGGGCAAGAGTACAGAACTTTTGACGGTATTGAAGAAACGGAAGAGGCTTTAGAGTACTTTAGTTTTCAAATTCTCGGTGATTCTACGGCTTCCGTCGCCGGCAATTCATTCAGTATGTGGCTTCCAACCGCGGCAAGTATACAATTTGATTTTGCAGTCACCCAGAAAATATTCGTCAATGCTACCATCGTTCAGGGAGTACCACTGGCCAGGAATGGGGTGCGCCGGACAAATTTACTCGGGTTGACTCCTCGTTATGAAAGTCGGTGGTTAAGTATTGCCGTTCCTGTTTCTTACTACAATTTCGATCAATTCAGGCTAGGACTATCCGGAAGACTGGGGCCATTGTTCCTGGGAACAGATAATTTGAATAGCTTTGTTTCCAAATCAGATTTATCAGGCACTGACTTTTACATAGGGTTAAAAATCAACCCTTTATTGTGGGGCGGTAAAAACAAGGATAGAAGGGATGTTGGTCGTGGTAGCGTGCGGTGCCCGCAGTTTTAGGTGTCGGAAGGGATGAATTTTCGGGACTTCGTCCTTCTAATTATTGGAAATTATGAAATACCAATGTCAAAATAGGGTAGCAGCATAAGCAAGCAACCCTGAAAATCAAAAGAACTGTTGTTTATAAGTAAGTGAGAAGCCAGATATAAGATGCTAGATGCTAGACTGTGTGTGATTGATTGTGAGGGTCCTGATGCTTGCGATCAGGACATTTATCGTCCTGACTGTAAACGTCAGGAGAGTGTGTAATAAGCATAACTTATAATTGTCCATCCACTTACTTAAAACAAAGCTCCAAATAGATACCCTGTAAAGAGAATGCCTATTGATTTTCAGAGATACTTCAGAAAATGCCTTATTGAACGGCGACCTAAAAATTGTAGGTAAATCCAAAACGGAATTGATACGGAGATTCGAATCCGATCGGATCTTCACTAACGTTATATAATAGGAGAATTTCGTAACCGAAAGCCCGTTCACCTTCGCTACTGTTGTATCCTCCTCCGATATAAATATTGTTGTTTTGGGCTCTGAAAACTTCTAAGCCATTAAATCCATTAGAATTGACTAAAGCTTCGTCTTCATATTCGTATTCTAACTGCGCAAAGATCTGCCAAAATACCTTATAGCGGGTAAAAACACCGACAGACCAGGTCAATGGATGCGCACTGTCTCCCTCCGTACTAAAATACGCATACTGCAAACTTGCCCGAGGGCCTATAGAAAATGGTTCAATAATTTTATAGCCAACTTGTGGAGAAATACCGATAACAAATTGATTGATCCGGTTAAAACTGGAAAAGCCTAAATTAAACGCTCCGCCGTACCATAACCGCTGTGCAAATTCACTAGGTTCGCTCCTATCCCTGTTGCTCGGTCTGATTTGGCCAGAAAGGTTTAGACAGATTCCCAAAAAGAATATGCTTATAAATATTATTTTTTTCATAATTTAATTATTTTTACGTTTAAAATAGAGGAACTTAGTATTCCCCACGTAATTACTTCGAAACACTAGCTATTTTCTCCCCCTTAATTAATATCTAGACTTTTGACGCTAGACTCTAGAAGTTAGACCAAAAATTCTAACTAATTGACAATCAACGGAAATTTTATTTATTCTGAAAAAAATTGATATCCATTGAATATCAGCGGTTTGTTGTCTAAAATCTAGCGTCTA
>CAZHNG010000365.1:0-6411 GCA_964533785.1 uncultured Saprospiraceae bacterium
TAGCCTCCCGAACTATACCTGTTATTTAATGCCCGAGGCACTAGAAGTTAGACTAAAAAATCTAACTAATTGACAATCAAGGGAAATTATTTATTCTGAAAAATTGATATCCATCGAATATCAGCGTTTTGTTGTCTAAAATCTAGCATCTAGCGTCTAGTGTCAAAAGTCCAAACTGTAAGTAAGTTATGAAAACATAAACAAAAAGTTTCCACCGCGAAGAACACTAAGAGAAGCGAAGTCATTTTTTACTTAGCGTTTCTTGGCGAACTTAGTGGTGATTAACTTCATTGGTTTTTCAAAATTTTGATAAAAAGATAGTTAAAACAGATGAACTATGAAAAGTGCTGTTTGGTTATTTGTCCTATGTTCAATCGTAATGGCTTGTAAGACCGAGTTAAATTACGAAGATTGGAAAGCAAAAGAACTAGCCAAAAACCTACGTCAGGACTCGCTTTTCCTGGGTATTCACCTGAATATGACTTCCAAAGACTTTTACGGGCATTGTTGGCAATTGAACAAAAAAGGTATTCTTAGGGATGGTGCCGCCAACACAACTGCTTATTATGATCTAACCGAACTGAAACATCCTGCCGGTTTTGAATTCTATCCGCGTTTTACGGATGACGTGATCACTGCCATGCCAGTATCGATAAGATACAAAGGCTGGGCGCCCTGGAACAAGCATTTGTCAGCCAGTAAATTGATAGAAGACGTCAAACAAATGCTGGAAGTTTGGTACGATGTGGATTTTGTTCCTATTGAATCTCCTGCCCAATACGGAAAAGCTTACCTCAATATTTCTGGTAACCGAAAGACAATCATCTATTATTCCAACGATGATAAGGTGGATGTTTTACACACCGACCTGACAGCAGAAGAGGATGTGCCAAACGTTATTATAAGGTAAGGGGACAATAAATTGTTTTAGAACTGTCTGTGAACAAATCAGCGACGTTGCTCCGAGCAACGTCGCTGATTTGTTCATGACGTATGTTTCCAGGATAATTCGAATGCCTGAAAACACTAATCATATTTTCCTTGTCCATCATTCACGTTAATATATGCCACAAAACACAGTTAAACCAACGAAAAAGCTCATCAAGTACTTACTACTTTCACTACTTTGTGCAATTAGTGCTCTTCTGCAAGGACAAGACACGCTGAACACCCTTATTCAGATCGGGAACCAAGACATGGAAAACATCAAGAAGGCAGTCCTCTCCGGAAAAGTTTCCAACCCCGAAACCGGAGAAGTTTTGATCGGCGCCACCGTATACGTAACCAATTTGGACGTTGGTACCGTAACGAATGACAGCGGCTTCTACGCTTTAATACTCCCGGTTGGCAGACACGAAATAATATTCAGTAGCATTGGTTTACTGGAAACCAAAAGAACGGTTGATCTATACACAGACGGGGTTTTGGATATAGGGTTGGAGGAACGGTCTTATAGTTTGGAAGAAATCGTGGTGCGGGCCAAGCCAAACGACCAGAATATTGCCAATGTAAAAACGGGGGTGATTGAATTAAGTGTACGGGATATCAGTACCTTGCCCTCTTTGCTGGGTGAGGTGGATGTGATGAATAGCCTGTTGCTTTTACCAGGTGTGAGTACGGCGGGAGAGGGAGCGGCGGGTATCAACGTACGTGGTGGCCGGATCGACCAGAATTTGGTGTTATTTGGTGGCGCGCAGTTGTTCAATACGTCCCACGCTTTGGGTTTATTTTCGGTTTTTAATCCGGATTTAGTAGGTGGCTTTACCTTATATAAAGGAAGCGTACCGGCACAATTTGGTGGCCGGACGGCTTCCGTACTGGATGTTGATATTCGGGACGGTGATTTTGACCGTTGGAAGATCAAGGGAGGGCTGGGCACGGTCAATGGCCGGCTGCTCGTTGAAGGGCCGCTCTCAAAAGGAAAACTTCTTTTCTATTGGGAGGAAGGTTATCCTATTCTAATTGGATCCTACGATTGGTGGAAAGGCCTGAGATCAATGATAGCCGGGCAAACTTTCACGACTGGAACGGCGTATTAACCCACCGTATAAACGAAAACAATACCTTGCGGTTATCCCACAACAGTAGTCATGACTTTTTTCGTTATGCCCGGGAATTTGGGTATGAATGGGATACCCGGACGACTAGCATAGAATGGCAGCGTATCCTGAATGCCAACCTGTCTTCCACCACTTCCGCAACGATTGGCAATTACGAAAGTAATTTATTCGAACCCGAAGGACCGGGGGCATTCAATTTCAAAAGTGGTCAGGAATACTATCAATTCAAACAAAATTTTTTCTTGAATATTCGTGATCAACACGCCATCCACTTCGGTGCTGAAGCTGTCCGGTATAATTCAAAACCCGATGAGATCAGTCCGAGGGGAGCGCTTTCGGCGATTAACAACCGTGCTGTCCGCAGGGAAAGGGGAAATGAACTGGCTTTATACTTCAATGATGAGATAGAGTTATCCACCCGGCTGGCCCTTTCGATCGGATTGCGGTATAGCTATTTTGAGTCTACCGGGCCGGACACGGTTTTTACCTACCAGGAAGGAAGGCCGCTCCTGGAGGAAAATATTACGGATACTTTATTCTTTGGCCGGGGAGAGCAAATTCAATCTTACGGAGGATTTGAGCCGCGTCTGTCTTTACGCTACCGCTTGGGAAAAAACAATTCCCTGAAGCTCAGTTACAACAGGATGCGGCAGTATATTCACCTGATTTCCAATACAACTGCCAGTACACCCGTCGATGTCTGGCAATTGAGTAACCGTTATATCCCGCCGCAAATTTCCGATAATTTCTCTCTCGGCTATTTTCACAATTTTTCCGACAAGACGATCGAAACATCAATTGAAACGTTCTACCGCTCCATTGACAACCTCGTCGATTATAAAGATTTCGCCGAATTATTGTTGAATCCGCACCTGGAAACCGAACTGCTGGTTGGAAAAGGGAGAGCCTACGGAGTGGAATTATTGTTTAAACGAAATTTCGGGCGTTTGACGGGGTGGGCTTCTTACACCTTTACTCGTTCATTGGTGAAAATAGCGGGCAGTGAAATTGCTCCCGCGGTGAACAACGGTGATTGGTATCCGGCAAATTTCGACCGACCCCATGATTTCACTCTGGCGATGAATATCAAATCCGGTAAATACGTCGTTTTTGGGGCGAATTTTACCTACAGTACCGGTATCCCGATTACCGGACTTGAATCCAGTTATGAAATCAACAGAACCATCGTACCGCATTTTCGCGAAAGAAATGCCTATCGTATTCCGGACTATTACCGGTTGGATCTTTCGATGACGGTAAACAGTAAAAAGCTGGTGGAGCGAAAATACCGGGGAAGTTTTACCATCGCCATTTACAATGTATTGGCGCGCGAAAATCCATTTTCAGTGTATTACCAGCAACAGGCGAATTCCTTTATTCCCAGTGCTACCCGACTATCGGTGCTGGGTACGATCATTCCGGCTGTTACTTATAACTTTAGTTTTTAGCCTATGAAAGCTTTTGATGTTGTGTTATATGGTTTATTGGCCGCTCTCAGCCTCGGGTGTACGGAAGTCATTGAATTCGACACCGCCAGGGTAGGAGGGCAGTTGGTTGTTGACGGCCGTATTGCCGTTGGTAATGGCCCATTCAGGTTGAATTTGAGAGAAACCGCCACGGAAAATCGCAAGACTTTCCCCGTTACCGGCGCTGAGATCACCATTTTCGATGATGCCGGTCAATCGGAATCCTACCAGGAAATGGGGGACGGTGCCTATTTGCTTCACGCAAATGCTGTGCAAGGTAGAATAGGAGGAAACTATTACCTGGAAATCAGGCTCCCTAACGGAGAAATTTATCAGTCAAAACCGGAGACTATCCCACAACCTGCCGGAAAACAGGATTCCATAACTTATGATTTGGGAAAACAAGATTTCCTGAATCGCTTCGGTAATCCCATTCCTAGAAAAATTATCAATATTTATGTTGACGTCACCCTAAATGAAGAAACAAGGGAAGATTTCTTTCTGCGTTGGGATGTTGAAGAAGTTTATCGCATCACACCAACCTTTTTTCCCTGCGGGCTGTGCACACCTCCTCCCTCTTGCTATGTGTATGTATATACCAGTGCGCAGGATTTCACTTTATTTTAAGGTAGGAATATCCAGGCCCGCCAACTGAATCGGCAAAAGATTGCTTCCCAGATCGTCGATAATTCATTTGTCGAAAAACACTATTTCAACTCCTACATGGTATAAATGAGTGAAGACGCTTACCGCTATTGGAGTCAGGTTGATCAATTGGTGTCTAATTCCGGTACCATATTCGATCCACCGCCCGCTCCAATCCGCAGCAATGTTTTTAACGTCAACAATCCCGAAGAATTCGTATTGGGCTACTTTGAAGCGGTTTCCATTGATACGGTGCGTCGTGCGTTCTTTGCTCCTGATGTAGAACCTCCGAATCCGTTAGACTGTCTCTACGCACCCTGGCGAAGGGATTATCCGCCAAGGTGTCTGGATTGTATCTCCGTACCGAATAGTACGTTTGAACGACCGGATTATTTCTAGGGGGGAGGGGAGGAGACTTCGTCTTTGTTTTGAACCATAGAGGGCATAAAAGGCATGGAGGTTTATTGTATTATGAACTTCCTTACGGAAGTTATAATATATCTATATCCCTTTGATTGAGATTTAGGTTACTCCCTAAGCATTAGTAAGATCCCATGTAACATCAATATCCAAAGCAACGACTAATTATTATTTCTACACGAAAAGTAGACATAAACAAAATTCAAAAAAAACTCTATGTCCTGCATGTCCTCTATGTTTCAATAAAAACTTTGAGAGACGAAGTCTCGAAAAATACCAGCTCTGCCAACACCTTACAAAAAGCTAACCGACCAATTTTCTTAAAGCCGTATTTTTACATTCTTATTCAAACTGGTTAATTTTGCTAATTGTATTTCAAGACAATATATCCAACTTTAACTAAAATACTTTTGTAATGAACAAGCCATTTTATATGATACTAGTTCTAACCTTATTGTATAGCACTTCCTTCGCTCAGGAAGTGAAGCCCGTCGATTGGGAAGAGCTGAGAAAGACAGAGCCCTGGAAGAAGACCGAAGTTTGGGAACCCGTACCCGAAAAAGTAGTACCGGGTTATTGGACGGCACCACCCTCGGACGCGATCGTACTTTTTGGCGGCAAAGACCTGTCTCACTGGCATAAGCCTAAGTACGCTTACGGGGTCAGCATGGACAATGTGCAAGACATCCTCAATGCCAAGGTGAATAACCCGACGCATACTGCTCCAGAATGGACGGTGAAAGACGGTGCCCTGGTTGTTAAACCGGGAGGTGGGGCAATTGAAACTAAACAAGCTTTTGGCGATGTGCAATTGCACCTGGAGTGGCTCTCGCCGACGGATCCTGGGAAAGAAGGGCAGGCGTACAGCAACAGCGGAGTCTTCTTGATGGGCTTGTACGAAGTGCAAATCCTCAACTCATACGAAAACAAGACCTATCCCAACGGGCAGGCGGGATCGATCTATAAGCAGTCTATACCCATGGTGAACGCCTCCCGTCCGCCCGGAGAATGGCAATCTTACGATATCGTTTTTATGGCACCCCGGTTTGACGATGCCGGTAATCTTGAGAAACCTGCTTATATCACTGTATTTCACAACGGGGTATTGATCCAAAATAACTTTGAACTAAAGGGGCCTGCTATATACATTGGCGAGCCTTCCTACATCCCACACCCGGAAAAATTACCCTTGTTGCTACAAGATCACGGCGATAAGGTTCGTTTCCGAAATATATGGATTAGAGAATTGTAAAACATTCGAATGAATATGAAGGTAAAATTTTTTTTTATTGTATTGGTTCTGGGACTTTTTGCTTGTGAACAAGTCAACCCGGAATTTCAGACGGAGGCAAAAGATCCGGAGTTTTTTCACCGGTCGATGAAGCAGTTGACGGATGTTATTGTCCACGATATTTTTTCGCCGCCGGTGGCGAGCAGGATTTACGTTTATCCGAGCATTGCTGCTTATGAGTGTATCATCAATGATCATCAGGAAGCGTACCAAACTTTAGCGGGGCAATTGCATGAACTCGATCCGTTGCCAAAACCGGAGGCGGAAAAGGAATACTGCTTTCCATTAGCGAGTATCCATGCTTTTTTAACGGTTGGAAAAGCACTGATCTTCTCGGAACCTACTATGAAAGAGTTTGAGGAAAAGATCTACGCGGAATTTGAGGCCCTGCAAATGCCCAGTGCGGTTTATCGCCGGTCTATGGACTACGGTAAGGCGGTAGCTGATCATATACTGGCCTGGGCCGATAAAGATAATTATAAGGAAACCCGTACTTTTCCAAAGTATTCCATCAAAGATGACCCCAGCC
>CAZHNG010000366.1:0-6408 GCA_964533785.1 uncultured Saprospiraceae bacterium
AAATTGATAATGAATCGACTACACTTATGTTAATTTTTAATTGCTGCCAATGGCATTTACTGCGGGATTTGAGGATTAGCCCTGACGGTACCGTCAGGAGTGTGTGAGCTATCAGTCACCTAATATTGCTCTACTAACTAGACTTTTGACGCTAGAATTTAGAAGTTAGACAAAAAATTCTAACTAATTGACAATTAAGGGAAATTTATTTATTCTAAAAATTGATACCCATTGAATATCAGCGTTTTGTTGTCTAAAATCTAGCGTCCCCGCCTACCGTTACCGCCAGCCCGCCTGTTGCCTGCCCAGCTGACTCTGGTCAGATGGGCAGGTAGCGTCAAAAGTCAAAAAAGTAACAAAGTAGTATTAACTATCCGGTTTTGATTATATATACGATCCCTTAGGAACAGAAAAAATTAGATTCGTGAACCCACCAAACCTGCAACTCGTTTATCTCATTAATTGCACCTCTCCCTTCTCCAAAACCAAATCTCCGTTCGCCAGTTCCAGTTCCGCAGCATAAACATAGGTACCTTCCGGCGCAAACTGGCCGTTGAAAGTACCATCCCAACCTAGATTAGGATCATTAGGTAAAAAGTCTTTATTATCAAACACCAGGTTGCCCCAGCGGTCGAGAATGACAAAGCTGATCACGCGGTTCACTGCCTCCCCGCTATTGACAAAAAATTGGTCGTTCACTCCATCGTCATTGGGAGAAAATATATTTGGAATAAAAGCAAATTTAGCTTCATTAACTTGAACAGAGAATGAAGCGGTACTAGAACAACCATTTTGATCGATGACGGTAACGGTATACCTGGTTGTAGAAAAAGGATTAACTATAGGATTCAAGCAATTATTACACCCGGGAATTTCGGGATTCCATAAGACACTATCGATGGTAGTTTCTGGAACATTTACCGTGGCCAATAGTAATAAAGAGTCGCCTGGATTAATTACGGGATCTGCTTTGGAGCCTAAATTTACCGTAAGGGGTTGTATGGAAGCAATGGAGGCACTGATGGTCCCTTCACATCCATTGATATCCTGGATTATGATTTCATAATCTCCGGCTGGGATGTTATTGAAAACCTCCGAAGACTGGAAATTCTCGCCATCTATGGCAAAGGAATACGGAGCATCGCCACCCTGTACATTAGAAATGGTAAGTGTCGCACCACTCGTGGTATTGTTACAATCGGGTGAGGAGACAGTAACGGTGCCTTCAATGCGACTGTTATTATCAGGAGGAGCTACTACGACGGTATCCATAGAAGAACAACCCGTATTGACATCCGTAGCTACCAGGAAATACGTGCCGGGAGCACTGATCTCAACGGACAGGTCATTACCCAAAACCTGGTTGGCTTCATCTTGCCAGACGTACTGAGTACTTGGTGATTGATCCGGAGCGGCCTGGAGGGTCACCACATCTGTTTCACAAATGAAGCTTTGATCATCGCCCGCCTCAGCTAGCGGATTGGCAATTACGGTAACGGTAAATTCTGAAAAGGCTTCCGTACAATTGGCATTTCCGGCAACGGTATAGCGGAGCTGATAATCTCCTGCCGGCGGATTGGTGAGCCCAATACTAGCACCATCCAGGACTCTGCCCGCACCAATGGGTAAAGGAGAGTTTTCCAAGGTCCAGACCCCGCCCGGATCCGCATTAGATAGAAATGCATCCAGTGATAAAATGGTGTCCAGGTCGGCACAAAAGGTTACGGTTTCATTAAAAGGAACACCCGGGCTGGGAGCCGGCTCGATATTTATATTTTGAACAGCACTGGCCGGACAACCTAACTCATTGACCCGGTAGGTGATCGTATGCGGCCCCGGCGTAAGCATGGCCGGGTCCAATGTAGTCGCCGGTACATTATCGATCGTCCATTCACCGCCAGGCGTTGCGCCAGCAGCCAGCAAGGTATTTAACGCAACAGCAGGATCATTCTGGCAATAGCTCAGGTCAACCGAAAAATCAGGATTCAATTGAGGGACTTGGATGGTCAGTTCATCGGTGATCCTGCATAATTCCCGAAACTCGATATCGTCTAAGGTGAAATCATTACCGGCTGGATCCAGGTTAACATTAACGATACAAATTTCTGCTGAAGTTTCTGATTGAGCTTGCCATAATGCAGAGAACTGCTCCCACTGCCCGGTGGTCGTTGAAGCTTTGAAGTTATCTCCCAGCAAATTACCGTTTATAGAAAATTGTAGTTCCGCAGGGTTCTGGCTTTCTGCGGAAGCAACCCATGCGCTAAAAATATAGTCCGTCCCAGGAGTGACGGTAATATTTTGGCACCAAACATTATTGGTGACTCCCGAACCGTTGACGACCATCATATTGCCATCGGCGGTATTGGTATGGTCCTCATAGGAGGCAAAGCGGTTATGAACGTCCCGCGGACTGGTAGCTACGGAATAGGTACCTTCCTGAGTGATGGACCCCCTTCCTGTCCGATAGGCATAATCAGTTGTAAATCCCGTATTACCCTGGCTGAAATCGCCGTTGACGATCAGGTCAACATCGGAAATACTCAGTGCCGTCAAAGAAAATGTGGTGGTACTGTCAATTTGAATCCCGGGATTGAGTGAAGTAGTATCAAATATTACCGAGGCCGGCGACCATAAAAAATCTACGTAATCGCCAACAATAATTCCCGTCAGGGAAGTCAGACTGGTCGGATCACAAACCACTCGATCCTCTCCGAGCGTAACATTGGTGGTACAATTTTGCGCAATGACTTTGGTCGTAAAAAAGCAAACGACCAGCAACAAAAATCCTTTTCTCATAGCAATAATTAAGTTATGTGAATGTGCTTTGATAAGAAAGACTGTAGATTCCAGGTCCCAGGCTGCTATACATTCGGGTTAGGAGAATTGACTTTAAACGAGTAGTAAAATAAATCTACCGAATCATTCTAATCATTACCAATATCTAGCCCCGATAAGTGGGTGTTGGGTTATGATATCTGGTAGCTCTAATCTGGCTTCGTCTCCCTTACAATCATTTCATGATCAATATTTGGGCCGTCTTTGAAGAAGTTTAGCTGTTGCTTTTTTAATCCAGTGTCAAAATTAGGTATATTGAAGGATTAAGTCCAAGAATGCCTATGTTAAAGTATGAGAAATTTGCATTATTTTAAGCTTTTTATTTTTTAAAACGTAAAACCGCATGTTTAATAGGAGAAAATTTCTGTCAAAATCTATGCTCCTTTCTGGCGCGGCCAGTCTGGGCTTACTTTCTTGTAGTGAACAACAAACTGCGCAAGAAGCTTCACCGCGTAAAGATAATCCGAATGCCAAAGAAGGGCTTCCCATCATTATTGCAACCTGGGATAACTTAGCAGCTACCGATGCTGCCATGCAAGCCTTAGCAGATGGCGGAACGGCTTTGGATGCAGTAGAAGCCGGTGCCCGCGTTCCCGAAGCTGATCCCAAGGACCAAAGTGTAGGTTACGGCGGGTTACCTGACCGCGACGGCAATGTCACGCTTGATGCCTGCATTATGGACGCGGCAGGCAATGCGGGGAGTGTTACGTTTTTACAGAACATCAAACATCCTATTTCCGTAGCTCGCCGGGTAATGGAAAAAACCCCACACGTAATGCTCAGCGGAGCAGGAGCATTACAGTTCGCTCTTGCCGAAGGGTTTGAAGAGGAAAATCTCCTAACACCGGAAGCAGAAGAAAAGTGGAAAGCCTGGTGCGTAAAAAAGGAATACAAACCGGTAGCTAATATTGAACGGCACGACACCATCGGCATCCTGGGTATTGACGATCTTAAAAACATTGCAGGTGCCTGTACAACCAGCGGAATGGCTTATAAATTGCACGGTAGAGTCGGCGATTCTCCCATCATCGGAGCCGGCATGTTCGTAGATAATGAAGTTGGCGGAGCCGTTGCAACCGGTGTGGGTGAATACGTTATGAAAACGCTGGGCTCCTTTTTGATCGTGGAACTGATGCGGCAAGGTAGAAGCCCCCAGGAGGCCTGCGAAGAAGCCATCGGCAGGATCATGACCAAGCACGGTGATCAACTTACGGATGATTTTCAAGTGGGATACCTGGCGCTGGATAAATCGGGCCGTCACGGTGCATACGCTATCCTGGAGGGCTTCAATTATTCTATTTATCAGGAAGGAGGGAATAAGCTGTATGAATCCGGATTTTGGAAATAGCTTGTTGATGGATTGGCAGAAGTATTTTTGGAGACCGGGATTCTTCCATTTTCTATGCCCGGGAAGTATTAAAAACGGCTCCTGCCTTTGGTCTCGTTTCAGAGGAAGCGCAGGGACACTTACTGATGGGCTTATTGTTCTCCAAAGATGACTATCAGCGTGCTATCGATCATTTCAAAAAGGCAGCGACATTGTGCCTGACAATTGAAGATTATTTAGGCCAGTGTTATAACAATCATAATATTGCACGTTTGTACTTCCGGAACGAACAGTTGCAATTGGCAATGATGTACAATGATTCCAGTATTATAGGTGTAGAAAATGCGGTTTCGGTCGGGTACGATGAAAACTGGATTGCCCACCGGGCTTACCGGTTTCGGGGAGAAATTTTCCGCGCACTCGGTCAGCTTGATTCTGCTTATTATTATTTAAAAAAAGGAGCAGATATGGAAATCGCCCACGTAAAAGCTGCCGAAAGACAAAAAGTGATCGAGATCGATGCCAGGTACAATGATGAGAAGAAAGCCCAACAGATCGCTGAACAAGCAGAACAAATTCAATTGGAAAGGAAACAAAGGAACCTACTCCTGATCGCTTTTTTTTTCTTCCTGGTACTGAGCGGCACCCTCGTCTATCTCCTGCGCTTACTGCTGAAGGCAAACAGAAAAGTCAAAAAACAAGCTAAGCGATTGGTCGACATAGACGTTGCAAAGTCACATTTCTTTGCCAATATCAGTCATGAATTGAGAACGCCGCTCGCCTTAATTTCCGGGCCAGTTAACAATTTGTTACAGCATGGTAAACTGGATCTGGAAAAATCTCAGCTCCTCCAAATGATCCAGAAAAATACGGAGCGATTGAAGCAGTTGGTCAATCAGATTTTAGATTTACAAAAATTGGAATTGAGTCAACTCGAGCCTCAAGAAAGCCCTACCTTGTTATTGGACTTTTTCTCCAGGCACTTTGCTCAGTTTGAATCTTTAGCAAAGACCAAGCATATCAATTACCGTTATTCTGTAGATATTTCTCCCCAAATATCCGCCAAAATTGACCGGGAAAAGCTTCAGCAAATCATTAATAACCTCTTGTCCAATGCCATCAAATTTACACCACAAGGAGGTAATGTTCGAAGTGAAGTTTTACTGCAAGATGATCACATAAAACTGCAGGTTTCCGATACCGGTAACGGCATTCACCCCGATGATCTCCCCTATATTTTTGATCGTTTTTTTCAAACCACTCGTCCGGATAGGCCGGTTCAGGGAGGTACGGGTATTGGATTGGCCATTTGTCGTGAGTATACTCATTTGTTAGGAGGTGAAATACAAGTAGAAAGCAATTCCGGGACCGGCACGACCTTCATCATCGTAGTTCCGGCGACTGGCCTCGAAAACTCCTCCGGTATGAAAGCTTCTCGGGTATCTTCCCGTTCTGCTAACGCTTCCCCGCCAATCAATTCCGGGAAGGTCGAAACTTCTTTTTCCGTACAAACGGATCACCAGCAACCGAATATCCTGATCGTAGAGGATAATCTGGATCTACAAGAATACCTGCAAACAATTCTTCGTACCCATTTCAAGCTTACCGTTACTCAAAATGGAAAAGAAGCAGTCAAAGTATTGAAAAAGGCTAATCAATATGACCTTATTTTAAGTGATGTGATGATGCCGGGCATGGATGGTTATCAACTACTGGATTGGCTCAAACAAAACGATGCTACCCGGCACATTCCAGTAATCATGCTAACAGCGAGGGCCGGCATTCGTGACAAACTAAAAGCCCTGCGCCTCGGCGTAGATGATTACCTTTTGAAGCCTTTTAACGAAGAAGAACTTAAACTACGTATTCATAAGTTACTGCACAATCAGCGTATTCGCCAGCAATTCACCCCGGCAAATCCAAAATCAAAAGACCAAAGGTTGTTGTTTTCCAAATCAGAGCAAACCTGGCTAAAAAAGCTCGAGATCTTCGTAAGCAAAAATCTGAGCAATGAAAATCTTAAAGTATCCGTGCTTGCCCAGGAATTTACCATGAGCGAATCAACACTGCTGAGAAAGATCAAAAGACTGACAGGTCTGACTCCAAATGAATACATAAAGGAGGTTCGCCTGAATACGGCACGGTCATTACTGGAAAAAAAAGCCTTTAATTCTGTTACAGAAGTTGCTATGTAGTGTCTGGCCATTTTTCCACAAACAGTTGAAAACGAGTGGATAAAATGGTGT
>CAZHNG010000367.1:0-4848 GCA_964533785.1 uncultured Saprospiraceae bacterium
GCTCATTGTTCATCGCTCATTGATCTCACCCTATGAAAAAGCTGCTTACACTCATCTTGACCGCGTTGGCCTATTGCCCTTCTACTGCCCAGGAATCTTATTTCCAGCAAGAAGTCAATTATTGGATCGAAGTTGCTTTGGACGACAGCCTGCATCAGCTCGATGGCCAAATCAAAATACAATACATCAATCATTCGCCGGATGTGCTGGATACGATTTATCTGCATCTCTGGCCCAATGCTTACCGGAATAAAACCACCGCTTTTGCCAAACAGCAGTTGAAGGATGGGAATACGGCATTTTATTTTGCTGAAGAAGAGTCCTTGGGAGGGATAGAGCAACTGGATTTTCACCTTGAAGCTAAGCCGGTGGCCTTTACTTATTTTCAAGACAATCCGGATGTGGCTTTTATCAACTTACCCAACCCCTTGCCTTCCGGAGATACGCTGATTTTGACAACTCCTTTCCGGGTAAAAATACCTGAATCTTTTTCCCGTTTGGGGCACGTCGGGCAATCTTACCAGATCACGCAGTGGTACCCCAAACCTGCCGTCTACGATCGTGATGGTTGGCATCCCATGCCGTATTTAGACCGCGGAGAATTTTATGCGGAATTCGGTGCTTTCGATGTGAAGATCACCTTGCCGGAAAATTATGTGACCGGTGCGACCGGCGTATTACAAACCCTATCCGAACATGATTTTTTAGCTGAAAAAATTAAGGAAACGGATGCTTATTTAGCAGCAATGGAAAGCAGTGAAAATCTCAATTTTGAAAGGTTTCCTCCTTCCAGTGAACGCTTGAAAACCATTCATTACACCGCAGAGCGAGTCCATGACTTCGCCTGGTTTGCGGATAAACGATTTAAAGTTCAGAAAAGCAGGGTTGAATTGTCAACCGATACGGTAGATACCTGGGTAATGTTTACTGACTTTGAAAGTCATTTATGGCAAAACGCCATCAAGTACGTGGATCGTGCCGTTCAATTTTATTCCGATGCACTGGGCGATTATCCTTATCCACAAATGACGGCGGTACAGAGTGCCCTCAGTGCCGGTAGCGGCATGGAGTATCCCATGATAACTGTTATTGGGGAATCAGAGAGTCCCCGTGCCCTAGATGAAGTCATCACCCACGAAGTAGGCCACAACTGGTTTTACGGTATTCTCGCCAACAACGAACGGGACCATGCCTGGATGGATGAAGGCATTAACACCTTCTACGAGAAACGGTATATGCAACAATATTATTCAGATCCTTCCTGGCCATTGTTGCCTGAATTCTTGCAAGGGAAACAACCCATGGAAAATTGGGAACTCACTTATCAATTGCTGAAAAGAAACAATGTAGAACAGGCATCGGATACGCCTGCTGATGCTACGACCTGGCTGAATTATTATTTTGGGGCCTACGAAAAACCGGCGGTGGCCTTGAAGTACCTGGAAGCGTATATTGGGAAAAAAAGGTTTGATGCCGCCATGCAACGGTATTTTCAGCAATGGCAGTTTCAACATCCCCAGCCTGAAGATTTTCAAAAAGTGTTGGAAAAAGCCGTCGGAGAACCTCTGGACTGGCTATTTGACGGATTGCTGTTCTCTAATGATAAGTTAGATTATGCCACTGTATCGATCGAAGATCAAGGCAAAGATTGGAAGGTCAACTTGAAAAATAAAGGACGAATAAATGGCCCGGTCCCTTTGTACATCCATAACCAGGACAGCTTTTCTTTGATCCAATGGGTGAAAGGTTTTCCAGAAGAACAATCCGTTATCCTTCCTAAGGGAGACTACAACCGCCTCCTAATCGATGCTCAACGGATCACACCGGATTATAACCGCAACAATAATAGTATACAGACTACCGGCCAATTCAAAACCATTGAACCGATTAACTTGTCCCTTTTACCAAAAGTCGACGATGGTCAATCGACACCAATATTTCTCCATCCGGCGGTGGGTTGGAATGCATACGATAAATGGATGTTCGGAATGACTATCCACAACCTGACCTTTCCCTCAAGACCCTTTCAATTTTTTGCCGTGCCTTTATTGGCTACCGGTACTAACAGCTTTGCAGGAATAGGGGAGGCCGGTTATCATGTATTACCTGAAAATAGTTTCCTGCGCAAGGCAAAGATCGGGGTGAATTGGCGGCGCTTTCACCATAATGACCTGGCGTCCGCACAACAAGCATTCAATTTACAATACAATCGCTTCGTGCCTTACCTGGCATTTGATTTCAAAGGCCATCCAACCTTTTCATTCAGGCAAAAACTAACCTGGCGGACTATTTTTTTAAACACTGAGACTGGTTCCTTTGATAATGAAGGTGCCTATCAAGGCAATGAAAAGCTCCACAATTCCATTCATGAATTATCTTATCAAGCAGAGAACAGAAGAGCTTTACATCCCTTTGAATTTTTGCTAGCATTGGAAGGTCAACAGTATGATCTATTCGGTCAAAATGAGAGTTATCTCAAGGCCTCCCTAGATTGGCGAGGGCATTACACTTACGAAGAAGACAAAAACGTCAGCTACCGGATCTTTCTTGGGACCTTTTTGCAAAATACGCAGCGGGATGGCGGAGTCATCATTCCTGCAGCATTCAATTTAATCGGCCAGGGCTATAATGATTACCGCTACGATGAATTTTATCTGGGCAGGAACGAACGCCGTGGTATTTGGAGTCAACAGATCAGTATTAGGGATGGGGGGATGAAATTACCGGCAGGTCCGGGGTTCGACTTCATCGGCAGAAGCAATAATTTTATCTTTGCTCTGAACCTAAAAGCAGACCTGCCCGGGAAATTTCCGCTCCAACTGCCCCTTAAGCCCTATTTTGACCTTGGCTTTTTTGACAATGCCACCCCCACCGGCCAGGATGCTGCTTTTAAAGATCAACTAGTTTGGAGTGGCGGCCTTGAACTGGAATTGGTCCAGGGTTTCTTTAGTCTGTACTTTCCCATTATCAATTCAGAAAATATCGACAATATTTTAAAGGAAAAAGGCAATTATTTTTCTCGCATCAGCTTTCGGTTGGCCTTGCACCAAATTGATCTGCTGGAAGTATTGGATGTACTTTGAAAAAGAAGGTATGTGCAATGAACAATACTTCAATGAACAATACTTCAATGAACAATGAGCAATGAGCAATGAACAATGGGATCAGGGCGGGTAAAAACTCGTCGAACCTACTGATCCGTTTCTTTTGGTTATGTCATTAGCTCTAATGAAAGCGTTGTAACAACCCAATTAAACTCGCTGACCCGTTAGACCTGACTATCTCGTCAAAACCCAAAAACATCCTCCAAACTCAATTCTTCAACTTGTCCGAACTGGTTTAGAAAGTTGAAATCCACATGGTTTCTATCCCCAAGCACCATAATATTGAAGTGACGGTTGGTGATATATTTTTGGTGATAATTCAGCAGGTCGCTGGCATCTGAAAATTGCAATCGATTGTAACAGTCCCTGCGTACATCCTGAAAGAAACCCAGGTCCTTTGCCGCTTGTGCTTCCCAAAAGATCTGGGAAGGTTTCAGGTTTTCGCTGGCGATCTGTTTGAGTTGAGAAAGGCGGGCGTATTCGATTTGGTCAGGGTAGACCGGCATATTTTGGATAAGGTCCAGCATACTGGGCAAGGCATCAGAAATTTTATCGGGCTGTGTGCCTAAAAAGGCGGCCAAATAATGAGCACCATCTTTTGTTCTTGGAAAAGCGGCATAGGCGTAACAAGAGTAAGCAAAGGCTTTGGATTCCCTGATTTCCTGAAAAACTATGGAAGATAATCCACTACCAAAATATTCATTGTACCAATCCTGAAAAAGGAATTCTGAAAAGTTAAATTGCGGTGTACCGGTAGAGGTCATTAATAATTCCGTTTGCACCATTGGGAAATGGACAAACCAAACTTTATTTTCCGTTTGCTGCGCTTCCTGGTATTGGCGATTAGCAGGAGTGGGAACAAGGTTGGCGCTGACATGATGGTGGCGTTCAATATTTTTGGCTACTTCATCGAAGGAGTCTGGTCCGTAATAGTATACCTGATGTTCAACAGCAAATAGATTGGAGATCAGTTCCGCGAGATCGGCTGCTTTCGTTGCGGCAATTTCATCCGCATTCAACCGGTGAGTATAGGGAGATTGTTTTCCAAACCGTCCGAAATTGATCATCGCCTGGTTTAAAATGATTTTTTTGTTGTGTTTGGCATTAGCACGTTTGGTGAATATATCTGCGATTAAACTAGGCATGACAGATTCGTCCACCGCACATGCTGCCACGAAATGCTCCAGCAATTGGAGGCTCTCCAAAAATGACCGGTTTAGCCCTCTCAGGGTAAGATAAGTGCGGCGGTAGTGGGTATGCAGATCAAAGCGAACCCCTAACCTGAAGAAAGCCATTGCAAGGTCAGCAGCCTTGTATTTTGAGGTGCCGACCAGTTCGGAGTACAGGTCAATGAGTGTAAGCCGTTTATTACTCAGGGTTCCCATCTCGAAGATAAAATCCAAACGGAATAAATCGTTGACTGGATTTTCTACGTAAGATAGCTCAATACCGTTGGCAAGTTTCACTCTGTGCAAAGCAGTGGTGAAATCGACAAAAGTAGGTTCCAGGTCAGCAGGTTTTTGCTGTAAAAAAGACGTGGCAAATGCAGAGAGTCCGTCCCGGTTTAACGTAATCGGAGTGATGGGAGGTTTTTCTACCTTTACTACGTTGGGGTCAGTACCTTGTTTTTTGTAAATTACGGCATAATTATGCTGTAAGTAATGATTGGCAAATTCAACAAGGCTGGCTTTACTTTGCCCTTCATACCAATCGTAGCGGTTGACCATTCTTTCCCATTCTACCC
>CAZHNG010000367.1:4858-6391 GCA_964533785.1 uncultured Saprospiraceae bacterium
CTAAGATATAGGCTTCCGTCATCAAATTAACCCTACTCTTGTTATCCTCCAGTTCTTTGGTTTCCTGGAGTTTATCATTGGTAATAATGGCTTCCAGAAAATCCTCGTCGAAACGGCCTTCCCGGATGAATTGAATTTGATCCAGTAGTAGCTGTTCCACTTCTTCCAGGGATTGGTTTTCTTTGGGTTTACCATGCAAGATCAGGGCGTTGAAGTCTTGGTAATTCCAGGTCCAGGCATCAGCAGATAGTACTTTTTGTTGTTGAGTGAGATGGAGGTCAAAAAGACCGCAGGTACCGTTATTTAACAAATTACTGATGAGGTTGAGCATCAAGGGATCGTCCGTCTGGCTACTGCCGAATCGCCATCCTATTTCAATAAAAGGAGCTTCATTCCCTAATACTTCTTTCCTTATGGGGCCCTGGATCAATGGTTGCTCTTCGTAGGTAAAAGGGGGAATGGGCTTTGGTTCATAATGGCCAAAATACTTTTCAGCCAGTTCGATAGCCTGGTCCGGTTCAAAATCACCGGACATAATAATGGCCATATTATTGGGAACATAATAAGTTTGAAAGTAGTGTTGGATCTTTTCCTGGGAAGGGTTTTTCAGGTCGTAGGCTCTCCCCAGTGTGGTTTGAGTGCCATAAGGATGACTGGGAAATAATGACTGTCGCAAAGCATTATTGGCCTTGCGAAAATCACGATCCTGACTGATATTGAACTCTTCGTAAACCGTTTCGAGTTCGGTATGGAAAAGTCGTAAGGCCATCATGCTGAAGCGCTCCGCTTCCAAAGCCATCCACCGCTCTAATTCGTTGGTAGGGATATCATTGACGAACACCGTTTGGTCTACCCAGGTATAGGCATTGGTTGCGTTTGCACCGATCGAGGTTGCCAGTTTATCGTATTCATTAGGAACAGCATAACGGGCAGCTTCCTGGGATAATTGATCGATCTGCGAATAAATTTTACGTTTTAGCTCAGGATCTTTTTCGGCGCGATGCGCTTCGTAAAGCTTGGAGATCTGTTGCAGCAATACTTTTTCCTTTTCCCAGTCAAGGGTACCTATTTTTTGGGTGCCCTTAAAGAGCATATGTTCCATGTAGTGAGCTAAACCGGTAGTATCGGCTGGATCTTGCTTGGAACCGGCTCTGACTGCGATATTGGTGAAGATTCTGGGTTCCAAAGGATTAACGCTCATGAACAGCGTCAGGCCGTTCGATAAGGTATGAATGATGACCTGCATGGGATCATTGGGAAGTTGGTAGCGGTCGAATTGCCGGGTTGGGATTTTGGTTTGTAGCATCATTGAAAGGACGAGTTATTATAGATTTACCGATCAAAATTGAACAGGTTTAATTTTAATTTAGTTTCCCGCATCAACTATTTTTAATAAAATCTTCGATACAATAGCAAGCATCGATCAAAGCACCATAAAGCGGAAAGGTTTTCAAAACCTCTTGGTTTCCAATGATGATCAATTGTTCTTTGGCACGGGTTATTGCCACATTGAGTTTGCGGTCCACCCCGTCT
>CAZHNG010000368.1:0-6391 GCA_964533785.1 uncultured Saprospiraceae bacterium
CCTTATACAAATTATAGGTTCTTTTTAATCAATTCTTTTATCAAAATTCAAATCAATGAAAAATCTGTTATTAATTCTAGTTCTTGGCCTGGGGATTAACTCCTTCCTTTCCGCGCAGAGTTGGAATAATAGAAATAAAATTAAAGGCGAAGGCCCAGTTGTGAAAAAAAAGCTCGATATCGATGAATTCAACAAGATTGGTTTGGCTTTCAATGCTAAAGTTTATTTGACAAAAGGGAATCAGCAAAGTGTAGAGATCGAAGCACAGCAAAATATTATTGACAACATCGAAACTGAAGTAAAAAAAGGTGCCTGGAATATTAAGTTCAACCAAAGAGTAAAAGACCGTAAACCCATTATTATCAATATCACCATTCCTGACATCAGGGCTTTAAGTATTGCTGGTTCAGGAGATATAATTGGAAAAAGTGCTTTTGAGAACCTGGAGCAACTAGATCTTTCGATTGCCGGATCAGGTAATATAGAATTAACGGGTTCTGTTCAGGATATGAAAGTTAGTATTGCTGGTAGCGGCGATATCAAAGCAGAAAAATTCAAAGCAAACAATTGCGAGGTAAGTATAGCTGGGTCCGGTGATTGTTATGTACACGTAGACAGCGACTTAAAAATTTCTATTGCCGGAGGCGGTGATGTCAATTATAAAGGTAATCCAAAAATCAAAAGCAGTATTGCGGGAGGGGGAAAAGTTAGAAGTCTTTAGTAAAAAAATCTTTTTCTCGGAGTAATCTAAATAAATCAGCGACGCTGCTCTCAGCAGCGTCGCTGATTTATTTAGTACATACTGAAAACAATTCTATCCTATATTTTGCTTAACTATACATCTACCTTAGCATATTTGGCATTTGCCTCAATAAATGCCCTGCGTGGCGGTACTTCATCTCCCATGAGCATGGAAAATATCCTATCTGATTCGATAGCATCATCGATGGTAACTTGCCGGAGGATTCGCGTATCAGGATCCATTGTTGTTTCCCATAGTTGTTCTGCGTTCATTTCTCCAAGCCCCTTATATCGTTGGACCTTAACACCTGAATCATTTTCCCCTTTTGAATAAGCAGCTACCGCTTCCTGTCGTTCTTCCTCATTCCAGCAGTAGCGGAATTGTCTTCCTTTTTTTACCAGATAAAGCGGAGGTGTTGCAATGTAGATGTAACCACTTTCAATTAACGGTCTCATATACCGGAAGAAGAAAGTGAGAATAAGGGTGACAATGTGGCTACCGTCAATATCGGCATCACACATGATAACGATTTTGTAGTAGCGCAGTTTGTCAATGTTCAGTACTCTTTCTCCATCATCGTTTTCTTCAATACTCACACCTAGAGCCGTAAACATATTTTTTATTTCTTCATTTTCGTAGATTTTGTGCTCCAGGGCTTTCTCTACGTTGAGAATTTTACCACGCAAGGGTAAGATAGCCTGAAAACGACGGTCTCTACCTTGTTTTGCGGTACCGCCCGCTGAATCCCCCTCAACTAGGAATAACTCTGATTCACCAGGGTTGCGGGAAGAACAATCCGAAAGTTTACCGGGTAATCCACCACCGGTCAACAAGTTTTTACGTTGAACGACCTCACGTGCTTTACGTGCTGCGTGCCTGGCAGTAGCGGCAAGGATAACTTTATCCATGATCTTTTTAGCAGATTTTGGATTTTCTTCCAAAAAATGCTTTAGGACGTTTCCAACGATGCGACTGACAATTCCTGTTACTTCTGAATTCCCTAGTTCGCCCTTGGTTTGTCCCTTGAATTGAGGTTCAGGGACTTTAACTGATACAACAGCCGTCATTCCTTCTCTAAAATCATCGCTGCTAATATCGAACTTCAGTTTTTTGAAGAAGTTATTTTCCTCACCGTAGTTTTTGAAAACACGACTGACTGCTCTTCTGTAGCCATTTACATGGGTACCCCCTTCACGGGTGTTGATGTTGTTAACGAAAGAATAGACATTTTCGGAGAAAGTAGTATTATATTGCATGGCTACTTCCACTTCAACGTTGTCCTCCTTGCCTGTCACATGGATAGGGCTCTCAATCAGGTTAGTTTTATTGGCATCTATGTATTGAACAAATTCTTTAAGACCACCTTCAGAATGGAAAGTTTCCTCTTTAAAGGAGCCGTCCTTGTTTTGAGTCCTTTCATCTGTTAAAGTTAGGGTAAGTCCTTTGTTGAGGAATGCCAATTCCCGGAACCGATTGGCCAGTTGATCATAGTCATACTCGAGTGTTTCAAATATTTCTTTGTCGGGAGAGAAGGTGACGATCGTACCTGTAACACTCGTAGAACCTGTTTTATGTACTTCTCCTAAGGGTTTTCCCTTGCTGTATTCTTGTACAAAAACACTACCATCACGGTGCACCTCAGCTTTTAAATGATCAGATAAAGCATTGACACAAGAAACGCCGACGCCGTGCAAGCCTCCCGAAACTTTATAAGTGTCTTTATTGAACTTTCCTCCGGCATGTAGTACTGTCATCACCACTTCTAGTGCTGATTTTTTTAGCTTGGGATGCATACCTACTGGAATGCCCCTGCCATCGTCCTTTACCGAAATGGAATTGTCTTTGTGGATAATTGTATCGATCCTGGAACAATATCCTGCTAAATGTTCATCAATAGAATTATCTACAACCTCCCATACGAGGTGATGTAATCCTTTTGAGTCCGTTGTACCGATGTACATGCTCGGGCGCTTACGCACCGCTTCCAACCCTTCTAACGCTTGGATATTTCCAGCATCATAACCATTACTTTGGGTGGTTGTTTTGTTCTTTTCCTTAACCATATTCATTCTACAAAAATACGAAAATTATCGCAATTTATCCTTTCTGTTTTTATATAAACAACAGAAACTGTTGCTTTGTTAATCCGCATATTCGATATAGTTGTATATATTCGATTTGGAAATAATGAAATAATAAGTTCACTTTTGTGAGCTCGCTATTTTGTCGAAAATTAACCAGGCCTTTTACGTATGATCGAAAGAGTATTTCATATTGACGAATTGGGAGAAGTGGCGGGTGAGTTATTGGCTTATGCCGGAGATCGAAAAAAGATAGTTTTTAGCGGTGATCTGGGGGCAGGTAAAACTACTTTAATTAAGGCCATTTGCCGGCAATTAGGTGTAGGAGAAGCGGTTACGAGCCCAACTTACGCGCTTGTCAATGAATACGCTACGACTTTACCTCCCTTTCTTCCCATTTATCACTTTGACCTGTATCGGCTCAAAGATCTTGAAGAAGCTTTGGATATTGGAATAGAAGAATATTTGTATGATAATACTTCTTATTGTTTTATCGAATGGCCGGAGGTTATTTCCTCTCTGCTTCCTGCCGACATAGTGAAAGTGGAATTGAAAATTATCAAAGATTCTGCACGAAAAATTTTATATTTGTAAAGGTCAGGAGAAATGGTAGAATATCTTGATTTTTTTACGAGGCGTTATGCTTTCGGAAGTATTCGATCGAGAGGTTCAGGGATGAGAATTGAGAAATGAAGGAGTGGGTAAGTCCATCATTCAATACGTTAAAAATGTGAATGGTTTTAAGTAAGTAAGTAAGACTGTAGATTCTAGCATCTAGGGTCTTATTTCTGGCGTCTTCCCTACTTATTAAAAAATTAATGGCTTGACCACAGATCAAGCGAATATTTAATATATGTTTATTCATTAATTTCAGGACAGCATGAGTGAACTACGACTGAATGAGATGGTCTTCTTCTAGAAAATCTAAGGGATGGTCTTTTTCAGTATAGGGACACTTAGGCTAATTTATAGCGGAGCAGCATGGGTGATCAGGAAAAAAAAATCGTTATTCCTAAACAACTAACCGAAAGCAGCTTGCAGCCGAAAACGGAAACGCTGCAGGTAGCCAAAAAGAACAATCAATTATTTATCGGAATTCCCCGGGAGATCGTTTTGCAAGAAAACAGGGTGGCTTTAGTACCTTCTTCTGTCGCCACCCTTGTTGCCCATGGTCACCGGGTTGTTCTTGAGACCGGTGCGGGAGAAAAATCCAATTTCTCGGATCAGGACTACTCAGAAGCAGGAGCTGAAATTGCCTACAGCGCAGCTCATGTATATAAAGCGGATATTATTCTGAAAGTAGCTCCTCCTATTTTGGACGAAATAGAATTAATGCATCCTGACCAGATCCTTATTTCTCCTTTGCAGTTGCCGTTGATCAATGCAGAATACTTATACAGGCTGAAAGCTAAAAGAGTGATCGCCCTGGCAATGGAGTATATCAAAGATGAGGCTGGTACTTTCCCGGTTGTCCGGATCATGAGTGAATTGGCCGGTATTGGGGCGATGCACGCAGCGGCAGAATTATTGTCTAACACCAGCGGAGGAAAAGGAGTTTTATTAGGGGGTATCTCCGGAGTACCATCGGCCAAGGTAGTGATCCTCGGAGCAGGGATCGTTGCTGAGTATGCTTCTCGTGCTGCGCTTGGTCTGGGAGCGGAAGTGCGCGTTTTTGACAACAACATCTACAAACTTAAGCGTTTGCAAAACCATATCGGCAGGCCGATCTATACTTCTGCCATTAATCCTATATACCTCGAAAATGAGTTGGTTACAGCTGATGTTGCTATTGGTGCCATCCATTCCAAAACGGGCCGTACGCCCGTTATCGTTTCCGAAGAATTGGTCGCAAAGATGAAACCGGGTTCGGTGATTATCGATGTTAGTATCGATCAGGGAGGCTGTTTCGCCACTTCCAGAGTGACAACACTGGATGAACCTACCTTTATCGAACACGATGTTATTCATTACTGTGTGCCTAATATTGCTTCCAGAGTATCCAGAACGGCTTCAGTGGCAGTCAGTAACATTCTTACGCCCATGCTTCTACACGCCGGAAATGGAGGCAGTAGATTGGAGCATCTATTTGCAACCAACCACGGTCTCCGCCACGGAATATATATTTATAAAGGTTGCCTAACCAATGAGTATCTGGGCCGCCGTTTTCATATCAAGATCACAGATATGGACCTGTTGATCACTTCTGGACTTTAAGCGTTTTCTTACTAGCCTTGAGCGATGGATTGCATCAAAAAAGCGCAGATCAATGCACCGTAAGTTCCCAAAGCATAACCCAAAACGGCCATTAGCGCCCCTACCGGAGCCAGAGCAGGGCTAAAGACGGAGGCTACAACCGGGGCAGAAGCCGCACCACCTACATTGGCCTGACTTCCTACCGCCACGAAAAAAAACGGCGCTTTGATAATTTTGGCAGTAACGATCAGGACCGTTACGTGTATAAGCATCCAAATAATCCCCACGGCAAACAAGCCCAGGTTTTGGAAAACTTCACCTAAATTCATTTTCATGCCGATCGTGGCTACCAAAATATAAATAAAGACCGTCCCCCAATTAGAGGCTCCTACTCCTTCCAGTTCTCGGGCTCTCGTAAAGGAAAGGATCAGACCAGCGGTGGTAGCGATCACGATCAACCAAAAGAATCCGGACATTAAAGAATCCAAACTGTAGGCCCTTAGCGTAGCAGCATTTTTTTCCATAAATGGCTGAATAATGTCCGCCCCGAAATGGGATAAAGCAACGCCGCCAAAGGCAACGGCAAGCAAAACAAAAAGATCTGTCGTAGTGGGAACCTTTTCGACAGAAGAGCGGTAGGCTTCTACTTTGGCTTTCAAGTCCTGTATAGCAGAATCATCGGCTTTTAGCCATTTATCGATTACCTTGTTAATGCTGGCTCCATACAAAAGAAAACCCAACCAGATGTTGGCCACCACAATATCAATTACGATCATTGTGCCAAATAAGTCATCACCAACATCAAATATTTCTTTCATGGCAGCCTGGTTGGCTCCTCCCCCGATCCAGCTTCCTGCTACCGTAGAAAGGCCGCGCCAAAGATCATCCGGTGAAACGGGAATAATTTCCGGGAATAAATTCATGACGATGACCAGAGCGATGGGGCCACCGAAAACGATGCCCAGGGTGGCCGCAAAAAACATGATCAGTGCTTTTGGCCCCAGGTTTAACAAGCCTTTAAAATCAATGCTGATACAAAGAAGTACCAAACTTGCCGGAAGAAAATAACGCGACGCAACGAAATACAAATTGGATTCATCACCGGAAATTAATCCTAAGGGCCAATTTAACAGGGCGGGCAGAAAATAACACAACAACAAGGTGGGTACGTAGCGATAAAACTTTTGCCATCCTTTAGATTTACTACTGGAGGTATAAAAAACAAAGGCTAACATCACCAACAACAATCCTAGCACGATTGCATCGTTGGTAAATACGGGCTGGTCTTTCATATCTTCATCAATTTATTATAGGCTTGTAAAATTACTAGACTTTTGACGCTAGACTCTAGAAGTTAGACTAAAAATTCTAACTA
>CAZHNG010000369.1:0-6388 GCA_964533785.1 uncultured Saprospiraceae bacterium
ATAGGGATTAGTGGTGGATTATTTAGACGGGGGGAGGGATTTTATGGATGAAGCTCACCTATAATTCCACGACCCCATCCGAGGTCTGTAAAGCCTCCATATCCGACTCAGCAAGCTCTACGCTACGCAGTACAGCACCCAGCTCCCTCCTCAAACGAAAACCGGCCTCTTTTGCCTTCCAAAACTGCCACCAACTGGTTTTATCGTAGATGATCTTAAAAGCTTTGAATCCAAAAGCTAAATCCGTGTCCGACTCATTACTGATGACATAACTACGCTCATTTTGCCGCTCTATATGCGTTTTTCCCTCAGCTAATTTGGCAATAGCTGCCTCCAGATTGAAGCCCGCCGCTCCTGCTTTTACCAGTTCTATCTTGAAGGTAGAGGCGCGCAATACTTCCGTAATGACGTACAGTTCGCTTTTCTTCAACTTCGCTTCGTAGGTACGAAATTCGTTTTCGATTGGAATGGCCCCCGTAAGAAAATGATCGATGTCAGGAGGGGCAACCTTTTCTTCCGTTACGTCTTGAAAACTGCAACTCAGCGCAACATCCCGATTAGCTTTGACGCTAGCGGCCAACTTACTATTGTCCAGCTTAAAATATTGAAAAATAGCCGATAAGAAGTCCAACCCAATTCCGGCATCAAAAGTAAACATGCGATCAGCACGGATGGCAGAAACCTTACGCTTCGGCAAAACCAATGGTGCCACATCCGGTTCAAACAAATTTTGTAATGGCCAGCCCAAAGAACTAACCCCACTCCCTTCGTCTACCAATAATAACAAGGGATGAATATCTTCTTTGGGAAGAGCAATGGTATCATAACCATAATTTTTCAATAGGTTTTGTTGAAATTGTATCATAAGCGTTCGCCTTTATAGAAAAGTACTGGAATTTCGTGAAAATCGAATTGCCGCCCTGCAAAATCAGTTAATCGCTTCCCGATCCGTTTGATATAAGCTACTGCCTCCGAATGTGCATCCTTTGCATCGATACCCGCATATAAGTTTTTATAAAACGCTTCCGTATATTCCAGTGCCATATCATCTGCAATGAAATCCTGCATACCAATTACACATTCAGCATAACGCCTGATTCGTTCCGCGTGCCCAATAGAATGACAAGCATTAAACAATATAACCCGAAGCGATTTATACCTATTATGATAGCGATCAATTGATTCAAAAATATCCTCTGGCTTGTAGAAATCTTCCCCTCCATGTTTGTCTAAGAATATGAGCTGTTGGGTTTTATCAGAACCATGTACTGAAATGTGTAAAACCTCCGGTTGATAAGTATGAAGCAGCTGCAAAATTTCGGTCCCATATACATCTGTTTTGTCCACGGGTTCTTTGCCGGGCGTACGTTGCCCTCTTTGATAAGCATCTTCGATCAAGCGTTGTTCGGTTCCAAATCGCATAGCCGGAAGATTTGAGGGGCAAGAACTTATAAACAATACTTTAGGGTTTGAAATTTTCTCCTTCTCCTGAATGACTTTTTTATCCTGTTTTACTGAACTGGATGTTTGATGACGAAGATCTCCCATTTCCAAGCCTCTTTTTCCCTGAAAAAGCACCATAAAATCCCCTACCTCACAAATATTTCCTTTTTGGGAACGCACTTTTGCATTACCCAATTCCAATGCCTCCTCCAAGTTTTGAAGGGCCACAAAGTCTTCCCCATTCACAGAAATATGCAGGTCATTGATCTCCTTACTTAGTTCCATAAAGGCCTCAAACAATTCTGAAGTGATTTGTTCATCCTGGGTTTGGCCATAAACAACAATCGTCTGCCAGGCATCCGCTTGGCGTTCAATCAAATATTCGTACAAGACTTCATCTTTTCCTGCTTTTTTGATGACAATCCCATCCCGCCAAAATAGGTTTTCCGATAAATTTCCATAATTACAAAGGAAACCCGTCATAATACTACGCGGCAAGAACGTTGGATAGTACAGCGAAAACAAATGATAGCAACAGCGTTTGCGGGTATCCTCAAATGATTTGCTATTAGCTTTCGGATTCTTGGTAGGCAGGTATTGCGGTGCAACGAACTGATCGGGCTGACCTTTTACGGTAAAGATCAATTTAAACGCCTTCATTAAATCGACCATCGTTCGTGCTTCAATGTTTTTTGAGCGCACTACTTTTTCTACCTGCTTGATATTAAAAGTGCCCTGATTATGCGTCACGACATCATAATCCAAAACCTCATAAATAGCCTCGGCCACCCACTCAGGGTCAACGAAAATGCGGTTGCTGAGTAATGGATTGTCCTCCTCCTTGAAATGTAGTAAAACTCCAATATCGTGCAGGTATTGGGTTAAATTTTCCAGTTCGGCACGTTGTTCGCCTTCTTCCGGTATGCTGATATTTGGCCTGATCTTCTCGCAAATCCCCTGATAGCGTGCGTACATCAGGTGAGGTTCACCTTCTTCTTTTGCCAGCTCCCTGACTTTTTCTTTAATGGTGAGCCAATAATTAGGCAACTCAAATCCTTGCGTAGTGATTTTAAGCCTTTTGAAGAGCTCATCTTTGAAAACCTGAAAGCGCGACGTCGCTTCTGGGTTACCATTGAAATGTTCTTCCGTGTCTATTCGGTGGATATTTGCATCAGTTAATCCGTACTTACTTCGAATAGAATCGGGTACTGGAATTTCCTGTTCCTCACTGTCTATAAACTTGGTTTGCACTAATAGCGTACTTTTGCCAATTTCCTCCAATCTGTTTTGATTATAGCCGCCAAAATGCGCTATACTGTCCAGCCAGTAAGCATAAGGGAAATGTTCCATATCTTCCGTTGCATCCTGTATTTCATTACCTTTTTTGATTTTTACTTTTGTTGGAACAACACCTTGTACATTCGTTTTTTTATCAAAGAGGACCAGAGTAACCGCATTAGAACTCAAAAACAAGCGATGGGTAGCGTGGTAAAATTCCTGACCGCCAAAATCCCAGACATTTACGTTTTGTTCCAACTGCGGATGTTCTTCCTTTTTCCACAACACATTGAGGATACCATGCGTCGAAGGCTCCTTTTTATCGTATTGACCCGTTTTCAAGTATTTTAACAAACTGGACTTCCCCACCGTACTATTCCCCAAAAAAACCAGCTTCACTTCATCGTTCGCTACCTTTTCGTCAGCCTTTAAATTAGCTAATGGACGGAGATAGCCCCGTACTTTTTCCCACGAACTTTTCCGTTCTCCTTCTTCTATAAACTCCGCCGGTATATCTTTCCAGGGATTACCATGCATGTACACCGCCTCCAGCTTAGTAGAACCTAGAATATGCTCCGGTAGTTTATCGAGCTTGTTATTGCGCAGATGCAAGGTCTTCAATGCTGAGAGGGGATTGCTAAATTCCAGGTGCTTCAGCTCGTTGTCGTTCAGGTACAGATAGCGCAATTGCGTAAAACCCTCAGGTAATGCCAGGCTTTGCAGTTGGTTTTCACTCAAATCGAGGTGCAGTAAGGCCGGGCAAGCACTTTGAAAGTCGATTTCCCGAAGCTGTTTATTCCGGCTAATGTCCAGTTTTTGGAGTTTTACGGCAGAGGCCGGTAGGGTAAATTGCTGCAAAGCACATTCGTTCAAGTCAAGGATTTCCAGGTCTCCACATTGAGGCGGCAATTTAAAAAAGGACAAATTAGTATTCTCACTCGCATTCAAAAAGCGTAAATGCTCCAACTGGGCGGGTATTTCGAGTCGCTCCAGCATGTTACCCACCAGATTCAAGCCTTGCAAAAAAAGGAAAAGCCGACAAAAATTCCATTTGGGGGTCTTTCAAATCATAGTGACGTAGATTTAGCGCCACAACTTGCCCTGCTTCTTCAACATAATATCCCTGATAGGCATGTCGCATACAATCAGCAACTGATCCTTTCAGCGGTTGCAGCGATAGACCCAATTGTTGTTCGAGCGTTGTTATTTGGGGATGTTTATCCATTTTTGGTAATTAATTTTTTGTTTCGTTAAACTAGCTATTTCAAGATGGCTCTTCGATTACTTATCGCTGCCAGCGCTTATTTCGTCCATCCGGCTCGTTACGGCTCGTCCCTCGCCTACTCACCCTCGTCCGAATAAGCGCTCCCACCAGGTCTTAGCCGTCGTCCCTCCGTCTTCTTTTTGCTCAAAGGACGCTCCGCTTCCACTAACTGGGGACCAATACCAGGCGAAAGCCAATGTGGCGGTTGCGGGAGTCTGGGACGAACCTGAGGCGGTACGACGACCGGCAGAACTGCGCTCCGCCGTTCCAGCTACCGCCGCGCAAAACGCGATCAGAGCCATTAGCAGGTCCAACAGGATTCTTCACCGTTCCTTTTTTGTGACATTGCTGATAATATTTTTTATTATACCAATCCTGGCACCATTCCCAGACATTTCCACTCATATCATAAATGCCCAACTGATTAGGTTGTAATTGACCTACCTCCTTGGTTTCTCTGTGACTTGTTTGACGATACCATCCCACTTCTTTCAAGTGATCACTGCCCGCATACAAAAAAGGGGCTTGGTGCTGACCACCTCGTGCAGCGTATTCCCATTCCGCTTCCGTAGGTAAACGGTATTTTTTATCGCTCACCTGCTGTAATTTTTTCAGAAAGACTTGACAATCTTTCCAAGAAACCGTCTCCACCGGCCGGTCATCGCCCAGATAATAAGACGGATTATTATCGTTCCCCATCACCGCTTTCCACATCTGCTGGGTTACTGGAAATTGGCCAATATAAAAATCATCCAGTTTAACCGGATGAGCTGGTTTTTCGCTATCATATTCTCCCCTATCGTCTCCCATCATAAAAGTACCTCCCTCTACTTTTATCATGATAAAGGAGTAGCCATTAGGAAGGTTTTCGGTGAAATGCTCCATTTGTGATTCTTATTAGGTCCAAGAGAGATAATAATCTTTACGGAAATAACCCCTTCAGCCTGGATCATTCCTCCTCCATCCTCCGCCTCATCAACTCCAAGGCCTCCTGAAAATCATCCAACATCGCTTGCACTTGCGAGATCACCGTCAGCGCCGGCCGGTCAAAATGATTGCGAAAACTTCTCCAGCTTACCTCTCTTGATTTTTTGGATTCAAAATAGGTGGCGACGGAATGAAAAAAGACGGTTTTGTTTTTGATCTCGATTAATCCGGCCCGGTATAATAAGACGAAAAACAGGGCCAGCTGCGGGATCGATAGGTTCGTTTTGATGCGCTCGATCTCTTGGGAAGCAGTGGAGGCTTTGAAATGGGTGGCGGCCTCCAGTTTAGTCGCTTCTTTTTCCGTAGAGAGGTATTGTTCAATGGGTAAATCTAATTCCAAATTGATCCGTTTTTTCATTTTGTGATAATCCACTTCCAGGTCGGATAAAAAATTCATCTTTTCCCGGTAGGAGCACAACTGATCAAGATGTTGTTTGATGTAGGATCGGTCGTAATGGGTGTGCAAAAATTCGGCGACGGCCCGTTTTATTTTGGTCAGGTTACATTCATGGACGCTTTCAATTTTTAACCGAATGCCGTCGCGGATCATTTGTAACTGTTCAACCCGCCCCAGTTTTTCAAACACAAATTCATTCACCGAAACCAATAAGCTGAGTCTGTGGAACCAATTGAGTGGTTGATGCAGCAGCTGCTCCTGATAATCGAGAAACTCCCTTATTTCCAAAGAGGAAAGATTGCTGAGCCGATCCAACAGGGCGATACAATAATGGAAATGAGAAAATTGATGCTCGATCTTAAAATCGGGAGAAATTCCCAGTCCCCGGTGAGTGATTTCAAATAACTCGTTGGTGTTGTTTAGTTGGCGGACGGGATGTTCCGTAAATTCAATTACTTCGACGGAATCCCATAAATTTGCTTCCATTTTGAATGATTTGTACTCGATTTAATATCTCTTTACGGGATAGAAAGGGTATACCGATCCCATCTATCCCCATGCCGAGATAGTGATGAATGAAAAAATAGGTTTATTCAATAACTGTTTGCAAAGGAAAGTGCGATTACGATGGAAATAAATGATATGCTTTCAAATATATTTCCTTCGGTTTTCAAAGTCCAGTTTTCCATAGGCGCATTATATAAATTACAGATTACCATCTATTTATGTAGAGGGAGCTTAGAGGAAGCGGCGGTTAGGGTCTATGAAGCTTGAAGGTCGACTTTTTAGGATGGGTACTGGCAATTACTCGTGATAGAACGCAGATGACGCAGATCATGCGGATTTACACAGATATTGCTCGCTGCTCAGCCAAGTCTCTGACTTTTATTGTCTATTGAGTCAGAGACCATTTCATACTGCTTTGAGTCTGGAGACCATGGCTGTCCACGTAGGGCCCGCCTGGGCAAACGTTTAAGAGCATGGAGCCCAAAAAGAAAAAATTGAAATTTTTTCTTTTT
>CAZHNG010000370.1:0-6372 GCA_964533785.1 uncultured Saprospiraceae bacterium
TTATTCTGAAAAATTGATATCCATTGAATATCAGCGTTTTGTTGTCTAAAATCTTGCGTCTTGCGTCAAAAGTCCAAAACTTATGAACAAGGAAACGTAAGAGAATCTGTTGACTTTAAGCAAACTCTAGGGAAGTTTATTTGTCATTGCAGCTATACGCTAGAAATTTTAATTTAAAGCCTGATGCCGCCGACCTAAACCGCCTCTAACCATTCATTGAAGTCAGAAATTCCTCATTACTGGTAGTGCCGTGCATGTGTTTTCTTAAGAATTCCATGGCTTCATCCGGTTTCATATCTGCCAGATGATTTCTGAGGATAAACATCCGTTGCAACGTATCTTTATCCAATAACAATTCTTCTCTACGCGTACTCGACTTGGTAAGATCAATCGCAGGATACATTCGCTTGTTCGCCAATGAGCGATCCAATTGAAGTTCCATATTACCGGTGCCCTTAAACTCTTCAAAAATAACCCCATCCATTTTCGAACCGGTATCGATCAAGGCGGTAGCCAGAATAGTCAAGGATCCGCCCCCTTCTATGTTTCTGGCAGCACCAAAGAATTTTTTGGGTTTGTGTAAAGCATTCGCTTCCACACCACCGGAAAGCACTTTACCACTGGCAGGAGCCACAGTGTTATAGGCTCTGGCCAAACGAGTAATTGAATCCAATAGTACTACCACATCGTGTCCGCATTCCACCAGGCGTTTTGCTTTTTCCAAAACGATCCCTGCCACCCTAACGTGGTTGTCGGCTGGTTCGTCAAAGGTAGAAGCGACAACTTCCGCTTTAACGCTTCGTTTCATATCCGTAACTTCCTCCGGGCGCTCATCGATCAATAATACTAAAAGATAGCATTCCGGGTGGTTTTTGGCAATTGCATTTGCCAGGTCTTTCAATAAAAAGGTCTTACCGGTTTTAGGCTGGGCAACAATCAAACCACGCTGCCCCTTCCCTATGGGAGTAAAAAGGTCAATCATTCTGTTACCAATATCCTTCCCCGTGTTCGTAGTCAACAAATTGAACTTTTCACTCGGGAACAAAGGGGTCAGATAATCAAAAGGTACTCTTTCCCTGATATCCTGCGGACTCAAACCATTTATCCGCGAGACGCGCAATAGGGCGAAGTATTTTTCACCCTCCTTTGGAGGACGAATGGCACCCTTTACCGTATCTCCCGTTCGTAGGCCGAATAACTTGATTTGTGACGGTGATACGTAGATATCATCCGGTGAAGTGAGATAATTGTAATCTGAAGAACGGAGAAATCCGTAGCCGTCAGGCATCATTTCCAATATACCTTCGCCTTCAATCACACCATCCAGCTCAATATCAAATTTGTTCGCTTTATCTTCCGTTTCCTCGGCAGGCTTGTCTACACCCTTTTTGGTATCCTCAGAAGAAGAAGTACTTCTGCTACTACGCCGGCTACTCGATTCTCTTTTTGCCTTCTCTTTTTCAAATTCAACCTTCGTCACTCTTTTTTTATTTTTTCGTTCATCCTTCGAATTTTTGGAAGAAGAATCCTCTTCCTCTTCCACTGCAACTTCAGTCTTAGAAGTAGATTTAGACCGTTTTCTGGAACTTGATTTTTTCTTTTCTTTTGCAGGCGTACCATTGCTTCCCTGACTACCCGCGGAATCGGTTTGAGAAGTATTTACCGCCTGTTGATCTAAAATTCTATGGATCAATTCTTGTTTGTTTAATCTTTTAAAGCCTTTTAAACCTAGCTGTTCAGCCAACTCGCGCAGCTCGGTAACCAGCATATCGTTTAATTGCAATATATCGTACATAATGTTAGAATAATAAGCTATCCAGCGCCATGGTGGCCATGGAGAACACTGGTTTGGTTAGCGTGAATTGATAATTTTTATGAAATAAGTATTTAAAATGGAACTGTAATATTTGTTGTAGGAACTTTCAAGCAAGGGATGTTCAGAAATTCAAACCTCTATTTATTATTAAAAAAGCTTTTGGATATAATTTCAAAATACCTGACCAATATGCAATAAGATATAACTGTCCATCTTTCCCCTTAGCCTATAATCTCAACCTGCCATATTGTTTTGTGAAAAAGATTCTTTGATGAAGAACACCGCATCGCTATCCAAATTTCCCTCAAGAGGTGGAAACCATCAGAAATAAGATGAAACTTAAAATTTGAAATCTCAGCGTGGTATGACTTACACTTTCTGTCGCAAAAATACATTTAATTTTCTAATTTCAAATAGTATCTTTGCAAAAAATAATAAAAATCTTGTTTGGGGATTAAAAAGTTGTTTTTTTAGACTCCGAATTCAACGATTTCACCTGACTCAAGAACGCTTCTTCACCTAAGATTATTTTGTTATAAATATATTTCATCCCTTTTATTATGTTAGAAATAAGCTTCATTAGAGCACACAAAGACCTTGTCTTCGAAGGATTGAAAAAAAGGAATTTTAAACCAGAAGAACTAAATATTATCGATGATCTTATTGATCTGGACGACAAAAGAAAAGCGATCCAGACCGAGTTGGATCAGATAAACGCCAAACGTAAAGAATTATCCGATTCTATTGGTAGTCTTTTTAAAGCTGGAAAAAAGGACGAGGCGGAGCAGATGAAGCAAATCGTGCATGGTTTAAAAGAAAAGATCGGCGAACACGAGACCAACCTCAAGACTACTAAAGCCGAACTTAATGATCTGTTGTACACCGTCCCCAATATTCCCCATCCTTCGGTTCCCAAGGGTAATAGCGACGATGATAATGAAATACATCAGGACTGGAAAGGCGATCTCCCGCAATTAGAAAAGAATGCCTTACCCCACTGGGAACTGGCTCCCAAATACGACTTATTTAGCCTTGAACTAGGGGTAAAGATCACCGGTGCCGGATTTCCCGTTTACACTGGAAAAGGAGCACGGCTGCAACGGGCCCTCATATCTTTTTTCCTGGATGAAGCAGTTAAAGCGGGTTATAAAGAAGTTATTCCGCCACTTTTAGTCAATGAGGACACGGCAAGAGCGACCGGACAATTACCAGATAAAGACGGCCAGATGTATTACGTCGAAAAAGATGACCTGTATCTCATTCCTACTGCAGAAGTTCCTGTGACTAATATTTATCGTGACGTCATAATAAACGAAACTGATTTCCCTATCAAACTTACCGGATATACTCCTTGTTTCAGAAGAGAAGCAGGATCGTACGGAGCACATGTTCGCGGTTTGAACCGGGTTCATCAATTCGATAAGGTAGAAATTGTGCAAATTCAACATCCGGATCGTTCTTACGAAAGCTTGCAAGAAATGATCGGTCATGTCGAACAATTGTTAAATCAATTGGAATTACCTTACCGTATCCTAAAACTTTGTAGCGGTGATCTTGGTTTTACTTCTGCAATAACCTACGATTTTGAAGTATATTCCGCAGCTCAAGAAAGATGGTTGGAAGTAAGTTCCGTATCAAATTTTGAAACGTACCAAAGTAACCGCCTGAAAGTTAGATTTAAGGATGGGAAAAACATTCGCCTCGCCCATACCTTAAACGGCAGTGCTTTGGCTTTAGCAAGGATCGTAGCTGCTATATTGGAAAACAATCAAACCGAAAGTGGTATCGTTATTCCGAAAGTATTACAAAGCTACACCGGGTTTGAGTTGATCAATTAAACAGACAATAAAAAACTAATTCGATATGATGTCAATAGAATACATGGGTTACATGGTCGTAGCCGGCGTTTTATCTATTATTGGTGCAATAGTTAGTCAAAGATTAAAGAGTAAATTCAATAAATACAGCAGAATTCCTTTGCGTTCGGGAATGTCAGGCCATGAGGTCGCCGAAGCAATGCTAAATCAATATGGCATTAACCACGTAAAGATCGTTCAAGGACAGGGTTTTCTTACGGACCATTATAATCCCATGACCAAAACGGTCACACTAAGTCCGGCCGTATATCAAGGACGAAGTGTTGCTGCCGCAGCCGTTGCGGCGCACGAATGCGGCCATGCCGTACAGCATGACAAATCCTACAGTATGCTCCAGATGCGTTCCGCCTTAGTCCCTTTTGTAAAGGCAGCTTCTATGGCGCAGCAGTGGTTGCTGTTGCTGGCTTTTATCATGCTGAATCAATTTCCGGCATTGATGCTGATCACTATTATAGCGTTTGGGATCACCACTCTTTTCAGCTTTGTGACCTTGCCGGTAGAGTTTGATGCCTCTAAACGGGCATTGGTATGGCTTGAGAAAAGTAGTGTTGCCCAGGGAGCGGAATACTCAGGTGCTAAAGATGCTTTATGGTGGGCGGCAATGACTTACGTTTCAGCAGCCTTATCATCCTTAGTGATGCTATTATACCTAGTACTGCGTTATACTGCTGCATCAAGCGATTAGAAGAACCCTTTGGGAGATTGCCGGTTGGTTGTAATAGGTAAATAAGAGAACAGAGCAATATTAAATTAGTATATTTTTGCCCTGGCTTTGCGACATTAAAAGGCAATAAATGTTAACTTTGAGTTAATTTTCTTTTGCTAGACTTGTTTGAAAAACATTATCAAGGTCTTGTTAAACTTTAGGTTGTACAATATTTTAGATAACTGAAACTTGTTGTTTTGAGATTGAGTTACTTTTTTTCAAACCTCTATTAGCTCAGTACTATCATTACTTATTCAAGTTAAAAAGAATAGGGCAATATAAAATAACGATTATGGAAGACGTATCCACTTATGTAGAAATGGCCAAGGAATTAATGAATGACTCTTTAGAGCACCTTAAACAAGAGCTGGCAAAAATAAGAACGGGTAAGGCTAACCCATCCATGCTTGGCGGGATCATGGTACCCTATTACGGTTCTCCTACGCCTCTGAATCAGGTTGCTAATGTTGGGAGCGCCGACGCGAGAACCCTTACCATCCAGCCGTGGGAAAAGAACATGCTTGCTCCTATTGAAAAAGCAATCTTTGAAGCTAACCTCGGGCTAACTCCTCAGAACGATGGTGAGATTATACGCATTCCTATCCCTCCCCTAACGGAAGACCGGCGCAAAGATCTCGCAAAAAGAGCGAAAGCACTTGGAGAAGATGCAAAAGTTAGTATCAGAAATGCTCGCCGCGAAGCTATGGATGGCATAAAAGCTGCTATAAAAGATGGTTTCCCGGAAGATGCAGGTAAACGAAAAGAAACGGAAATCCAGGAATTGACCAATCAGTTTTCTCACAAAGCAGATGAACTGATCGAAGCAAAAGAAAAAGATATTATGACCATCTAAGCTGGTATCTTTAAAAATTTATTGTACCTTCGCCGTCCAAAATTAGAAGTCATGAAGAGAACTTATCAACCATCGAAAAGAAACATGGTTTTCGCGAGCGTATGAAGACTAAAAATGGTAGAAAAGTACTATCAAGAAGAAGGGCGCGCGGCAGATTAAAGCTAAGTGTTTCTGATGAAAAACTTGGTAAGAAATAGTATTTCCTTTTCCGTAAGGAAATACTATTTTACATTGTTTTCAGCTTTATATTTTCCATCCTTATAAAAATCCAGGGATACTCTTTCACTGGATGGATTCCTCGCCCATAAACTTATACCCAACACCTCTTACGGATTGAAAATACTGTGGGTTTTTAGGGTCTTTTTCGAAATATTTCCTGAATGATAATATAAAATTATCAATGGTGCGCGTAGAAGGATATACGTCATAACCCCACACAGATTGTAGGATTTGTTGCCTGGAAACCACTTCATTTTTTCGGTCGATCAATAATTTTAGCAACATAGCCTCCTTTTTTGTAAGGGTGAAATCTCCGGGATTGCCGGTTGCTTCATAGGTGACAAAATTGACGACATTGTTACCAAATTCGTAAACTTCCGGTGTGTTTCCGGGCGCTTTGCTCGTCCTTTTGATAAGATTACCTACCCTTAATAATAATTCTTCCAGGACGAAGGGTTTTGTTAAGTAATCGTCTCCACCCTTTTTCAATCCAGTGATCCGGTCAGCTGCAGCGTCTTTAGCGGTTAAAAACAAAATAGGAATATCCATATTTGTCAACCGTACCTGTTCGCAAATCTGGAACCCGTCAATTTCCGGCAGCATCACATCGAGTATTAAAAGATCAAAGTGCTGCTCCTTGATATATTTTAATGCCTGCTTACCATTGTCCGTACTGACCACCTCGTAATCTTCCAATTCAAGATTCAATTTGACAACATCACGGATATTTTCTTCATCTTCTACTAAAAGGATGCGAAACATTGTATTCATTTAAATTAATCAATCTCTTGTCTAATAAACTTGTTTTAAAGTCGCAAGATTTAGGTCTTATTCTATCCACTTAAGCTCTAGTGCCTCGGGAACTAAATAACCGGCACATTTCGCGGTCTCTTTTATAGCG
>CAZHNG010000371.1:0-6362 GCA_964533785.1 uncultured Saprospiraceae bacterium
AACCCTGCTGCGAGCACCAGCCCCGAACCGGCAATTGCAACCAGCGTAGGCGTCGTCATCAATTGGGTCAAGAACCAGTTTTCCTGTAATGGCGCCGGGTTGGACGGGCTCTTTTCCTTGCTGGAGAGGTAAGCGCAAACCAGACAAGAAATAACGTTAACGCCGAAAAACCAAGCAAATACCCACCACGTCGTCCATAGTCCGGGCAGGGAAAAAACGTAAAAACCGATATCCTGATGGAAAACCGGATCGGCTTGGCCAAAAGGCCGCCCATTCAGCCATAGCAAGTAATCCTGGTATTGTAATGCCAATAAATAACCGGCGAGCAGCCCCTCAATTCCTGCGATCCTTAAAATAAATCGTCGCGTTTTTCCCGGCAACTCGTAAAGCCATGCAGGGCCGGCAACAGCGGCGGTGAAGGCCAGCGTGCCGATAGTGAAAAGAATGGCACCCATCCGGAAATTGGTATAGAATACTTCCCTAAAATCCAGGCTTTTTAAAAGCCACAAATCGGAGAGAAGGAGTGATAGGCGATCGAAAAAGAACAATCCTAACAACATCCAGAAAATTATCAGCGCCCGGCTCCAAACCTGAAAAGCTTTGGGCATGAAGAACCGGGGTACGGCGGGAGTATCGGTAAAAGCGCTTTCTCTTGCTATTGGAACGGAGGAAGCCTCATTGACCTTTCCATTGACCGGCGGAGGATTATACAATAGGCTCCCGACGGTTTGAAAAGAGGCCCTCGTACCTCGCCAAGAGAGCGTAAGGAGATAGAGAATTCCCATGGACAGATAATAAAAAAAACTATAAAGCAACGTTACTGTCGCCGCTTCAGGCAACCCCATGCCACCCAGGAAAAGTGCAGCGGCAAAGGCCCATTCAAATTGTCCAATCCCTCCAGGCGTAAGGGGTATTTGCCGGGCAATATAACCGGCCACAAAAGCCATGAGCAGTACTCCGAAATCGGCATGCAGCAGCACCTGTTGGGTTGAGAACGCCATGGTCAGTAAATAGGCAGAGATGTCCATAAGGCCGAATGCGACAAGTGATAACAGGCATAGACGGATCAAAAGCGAAGGTCGCTGGAGCAACTTCTTTATTTGTACTTTTGACGCAGAGAGGAAAGAAATCTGTTTCGCGCCCCCGTCCGACGGTCGCGTCCACCAATACAGCATGCTAAAAACGACGATCGCCAAAGATAATTGCAACAACCATGCCGACCACCCGGTACCGGTACTCAATAGACTCAGTAACGAGTAAGCAATGATTTCAAAAACGATAAATAACTGAAATAAAAACAAGGTTGAATAAATTTGGTCTGCCGTCGCACCTCCGGCACGCAATTCGGCCATTTTCGCCATTTTATTGCCATGGAGGGGTAAAAACTTTTTGTAGGTCAAGCTACCTATAAGATAAGCGTGGGCATTTTGTCCAAAAGTACCTGAGATGCCGTTATATCTTGCAATTTCATGAAACTGATACGATTTCAATACCCAAAACAACATTAAAATAGCTATGACTATCAAGACCACGACCCAAGCCACAGGTTCCTGGGATTTCAAATATAAAACAGGATCAGGCAACCCTTCGATAAAACCTGCCTGCCGGTCGTGGTATTTGACGATACCCGATTTTATGAAAAGATCGAGAATACGCGTGTTCGCCGCAATTTCCCAGGCACCTGCAAAATAAATCAGGCTGCCCATAAGAAAAACGGCAAACAATAGGGACAATCCAATCAAACTGAAAAGCTCTCCGATTTTCCGATTAGCAATGCCTGTTTCTTCCTGTGGGCTAGTTTTTTTTGATATTGGTAGATTTGGATTCATAGTTTCCTTTTTGGATGAAAAAATTACATAAAAATTATTCAATGCAATCCTGAAATAAAGGACTCATCTGTTATTAAAATGTGCAAACGTGCCGAAAAACGGAAAATGACTGATGTTATTGGAGCAGAAAACTCGCCAATCCTGAATTCTACGACTGGAACTATTGTGAAAAAACGGACTACTCACCGTGTGGGAAAATGAAATAGCAAAGTCGGTTGAAATCATCGCCGAAATGTTTTAGGTCGTTCTTAATGTTGTGCTTTAGATGGATAATTGCTGCTAAAATGAAGCATTAAAATTTACTTTTCATTTTGTTGCCATCGGTAAAGATAATTGATGCCGTACGCCCAAAAAACCACATATTCATGCGGGAAAAAATTATCCTTCTATGACAGTTTTTATGGTCAAGTGAAAGAGTAAAGCGACCATAGGAAGCTGTATCTTTTGCTTTCACATGACTTAAAGGCGTAAAAATTATTATGTGTAATGAGGGATTACAAAACCAGTTCCCAGTTTAAATTTCTCCTCTGAACTTCTTGTTAATTATCTCAGCACGAGAATTGACTTCCAGTTTTTTATATATGTTTCGCACATGGAAGTTGATCGTATTTAGGGAGACTTCAAGGCAATGAGCGATTTCTTTATAGAAAAGACCTTTGGACAAAAGGTCAACAACCTCTTTTTCTCTCGGGGTCAGTCCTGGTTCTTTGGAATCCTTTGAATGGAAATAATTCAGAATTTTTCCAGCAACCGATGGATTGAGCGCGGCTTCGCCATTTAGGACAGTTCGGATCGATTCCTTTAAGTCTTCCATCGAGAGGGTTTTGAGGAGATATCCTCTGGCGCCCAACCGAATGGCCTCGAAAATTTTCTGACTATCGTCGTACACGGTAAAAATAATGATTTCCGCCCCAGGAGCCAATTCTTTCAGTTTTTCAATAAACTCAAGGCCAGAAACTCCGGGCAGGCTGATATCCAGCAATATGGCATCCAAAGTGTACCTAAAGGAAATTTCTTTCAGAAATTGTTCAGCCGACCCACTCTGAAGGAGACAGGAAAATCCAGGATCGTTGTTTAACCCCTTGGCTACCCATGAACGGATGCGTATATCGTCCTCTATGATGGCCACCTTAATCATTGGAATTCGGATTTTTCTAAAAGGAGTAAACTGCTGTTGACCTAACCATAAAATTTTAATTATTTGCACTTTAAAATTATAGAATTATTTCAAACAGTGACCGAGGCTAGTCCTACATATTCATGTGGGATGTTTTTCCCTGGGAAGAGAGCAAGTCAGTTTGATAAAGACGCCTTTACCGGGTTGGGTATCGATGAAAAGTTGGCCGTTGAGCTTTTTAGCCCTTCGATACATTGACCTAAGACCATTCCCATCGGAGGCGATCAGCAAATTTTCAATCCCTTTCCCATTGTCCTGGATCACGAGTTCGAGTTTCCAAAACCAATTTCGTCGTATTTTCAAGGTAATGGCTACTTTTGAAGCTTCCGAATGTTTGATCACATTGGTAACCGCTTCCTTAAACAGGAGATAGGTATGGTGACGAAAAAAAGAATTGAATGGAATATCACTGCGAAGGTTTTCGGAAGTGAACGCATATTGAATTCCTGATGGTTTGACCGTTTTAATGAGAAAATCTTTCATGCGATCCACTAAATTTTCTATCGCATCGTTTCTGGAATCAATGGCCCATACGATATCTCTACTGGACTCCAATGTGTTTTGCAAAACATTCAAAGCCCTTGTTCCGGCTGGCTTTCCGGTTTCCAGTTTTGAGTCTCTCAAGAGGTGTTGTAAATGTACCAAGCTATTCCCTATTTCATCGTGTACATCTCCGGCTATGTCAGTACGAAGATTCTGCATTCGTATCGCCTGTTGTTTTTTTAACCGGCGTATCCAATAGAATACCATTCCTCCGATCAAAAAACAGATCAGATAAAACCACCAGGTCCGGTAAAAGAAATTCCGCACTACAATTTTTATTGTTACAGGATCGCTCCAATTGCTGCTTCGAGCTGCTCCCTTCACATGAAGCCTGTAACGGCCGGCGGGAAGGTAAGGAAAGGTAAGGATGTTTTCCGAGCCGCTCTGCTGCCATTCATCGTGAAAATCCTCAAGAAAATAGGTAAAACGCCCTTTTTCAGGATCTCTCAGGTTGGAAAGCGCCAGGTGGATCTCGAAATAACGATGATTAGGCGGCAGGACAACCGATTGGGACTCCGGTTCAAAATACAGGTCGCTGACCAGCTTTTTTAGGCGGCGGTCAAAAAAAACCAGACGGGCAACCTCCATTTTGGCAGAGATATCCAGGGACAAGAGGTCTTCCGGGTTAAAAATATCCATCCCGTTAATTCCACCAAAAAAAATCCGCCCTGTTTTAGTACGATAACCCGTATGAGGACTAAAGGTATTTTGACTCAACCCGTCCTGTTCGTAAAAATTATGAAAAATCTCTTTGCCAACATCAAAATACGAAATCCCATTCATGGTACTTAACCAGAGATTTCTTTTTTCATCGGGTACGATGCTGATGATGTGACTGTCGCATAATCCTTCTCTGATCATCCATTGTTTCCACTTTAGGGTTGTTGCATCGAACCACAATAACCCGGCGTTACTGGTGCCGAGCCAGAATTGTCCGCTTGCAGTCTCGATAATTTCGGTAAATGAGAAGGAACGATGGCCATTAGGTAGGGCGCCCGGACCAGGATACTTCCGGAAATTTGCATTTTCCGTATCAACTAAAAGCAGCCCCTCATCTGTCCCAACCCAAAGAATTCCAAAATTACTAAAATGGAGACGATTAGCATGACTGTATTCCAAAGGGTCAACTCCCTCCTCATCATACCAGCGATTGAATTCTTGTTTCTCTGGATCATAGAAAAATAATCCGGATTTTTCGTGAAATAGATAGGTAGTCACCCAAGGATAACCTCTTTCATCCAAGGTAAGGGCCGTTATTGGATTTGGAGGTGTTATTTCGCGAATTAATCTTTGTTGGGGATCTCCCCATATCAATTTACCGTTGTATATTCCCCACAAATGCCCATTGGAATTTATCCTGATATTGGTTGTTCCGGGATATTCCCATGAATTAGGCCAGTGCTCAAAGGGCAGAAATTCATTTTGGTAAGGGTCGAACAAGGACCATCCCTGCAGATCAGATATTATAAGCAGGCTGTCGCCGTTTAAACCCGAAATATTGAATATCTGGTTTGATTCTGAATTGGAATCCAAATAGGTTTTTACTTTTCTTATTTGTAAGTGTAAAATCCCATTATTTGTTGGCAGCCAGATGTGGTCGGAGAAACGCGACCCTTTAATACCGGAAAAGTGGATCTGATCTTCTATCCTGGTAATAAAATGTTCCTCCTGGCCATGTTCGCGAATTATTAGTTGCAAAAAAACAGAACTCTGGTGGATGCTATCTTTGTAAATAATTATCTCATTGCCGTAAGAATCAGAAGCGAAATACAGGTAAAGGAGATCACTCCTCCCATTATCCAAAAGTTGGAAGTTGCCGTTTTCCAGGTCTAACGAATACAAGCCCGGAAATCCCTTAAAGGCGTATGTTGATCCGTCTTTAACAATCGACACCCGCAGCGGCGATTCCTGTAATGCCGCACGGTTACCTTCGGGCAAGGAACTATGATCGTAGATGGTGAGATTTCGATTCCGGCGGTCGAAAACAGCAACTCCCAATTCAGAATTTAGCCAGATCAGGGTATCAGACCAAATGAAATCTGAAACTTTCAACGGTGTAACAATGGTCTCCTTGTTTAGAAATCTTCCTTGCTTGTACTCGTGAAAGTAATAAACCCCAGTATCGCGCGTGAGGAAGACTGGCCACCCCTCCTTTTCGACAACCTCGCCATAGTAGTTCCCTTTCTGACCATTACCTGGAACCAAGCGCAAGGTTCTTGCTCTACCCTCGCGCGGATTAAATCGTTCAAGGCATACATTATTCTTTTGAGCAATCAAAAGTTCTGATTCCGTTTCCAACCAAAAGCATCGCCTCACCCCTTTATTGGTGGAGAGGTAAGCATTTTCAGAATACAAATTCAACAAAACGAACTCGCTACCGTCGAACCGGTTCAGTCCATTGTCGGTCGCCACCCACATAAAACCCCGATTATCGATGGCCAAATCCCACACCCGACGGCTGGAAAGTCCTTTTTCGACACTTAATCTCTTTACGTCAATTTGTCCATCACAAGGAAAACAGAATCCTGCGATAAGCACGGTTACAAAAAAAAAAGATAGAAATAAGCTGCGGCATTTCTCTACTCCTCTGTTAAATAAACCAATCTGTCGCTTAATTTCTGAAAACATTTTTACTGCAATAAAAGGTGACCTGAAGCTTAAAATATTGAGTTAAAGATAATTCCTAAATCTGGAAACCAAAATTATAAATAAACTCAAACCTTGTTCCCAAGTTCGAATTTATAGTGGTTTAAATTACAAATAATGCGAATCAAGGGTTAAAAGTAGCCCTTGAAGGTTATTGAAATAAAAAA
>CAZHNG010000372.1:0-6342 GCA_964533785.1 uncultured Saprospiraceae bacterium
AATTTACGCTAGACGCTAGACGCTAGACGCTAGACGCTAGACGCTAGACGCTAGATGTATTGGCTTTTAAACGTTGGGGCGATTCTTAATATTTAAGCTTTAAGTGGTTATGGGGTTATAAGGTTATAAAGTTATGTGTGGGATAAATACTGGGCGTATTTTCAAATAACCCCATAATCCCATAACCCCATAACCCTATAACCCTATAACCCAAAGCTATTAAATCAAGTAAAACTACCCCTACGTTAAAAGGTCAGTACAACTAAACGCTAGAGATCGATTTTTCAACTTTAAACGCTGTGTATTATGTATAAAAACTACCTAAAAACAGCCTTTCGAAATTTATGGAAATACAAGGGGTATACTTTGATCAACATACTCGGTTTAGCCATTGGTATCGCTTGTGTGATTTTGATCATGTTGTATGTACAATCTGAGTTGAGTTATGATCAATATCACCCTAACAAAGATCGGATATACCGCTTGAATTTAGGATCAACCAATCCACAAACGGGGGAATACGTTGATCGTGCCATTGGGCCCTACCGCCTGGCTAAAGAATTAAAGGTGGATTTTACCGACGTTCCCAGTATTGTACGATTCGCTCCCCAGGGGCGGGAATTAGTAGAATATGAAGAAGAGTTATACCCCGAAGAACAACTGGCTTTTGCCGATCCTGATATTTTCCAGGTTTTTCACTTTCCTTTGTTGGAAGGTAATCCGGAGACGGCCCTTGATGATCCTTTTTCAATAGTGGTTTCAGAATCGATTGCCAAAAAGTATTTTGGTCAGGATAACCCCATGGGTAAAGAGCTGACGATACGCGACCGTTTGTTTAAAGTAACCGGAATAATGGAGGATGTTCCTGAAAATACACAATTGCAATACGATATACTGGTTTCGATGAATTGTGGTGAGCAACTCTTTTCGCGAATCGTTCTGGAAAATTGGGGCGAAGGCTACGTGTCAACGTATATGATGTTGCCGGAAGGAAAAACACCGGCCGATTATGCCGGACGCTTCGCTGATTTTATAGAGGTAAAACTGGAAGGCTGGAAAGAGTTTTCACCGCAGATCGTCATGCAGCCTTTGTCTTCGATTTACTTGTATTCGACGGACATCCGTGCCTTTGAAAGTGGGGGAGGAGATATCACTTATGTGTATGCTTTTTCACTGATCGCATTATTTATTCTGATCATTGCGGCTATTAATTATATGAATCTGGCTACCGCGCGTTCCAGTGCACGTGCGGAGGAAGTAGGCATGCGGAAAGTAGTGGGGGCGGCCCGTTCGCAATTGGTCGGCCAATTTTTGAGCGAGAGTATCTTGTTGACAGTCATATCGGCCATAATATCCATCGGATTGGTTTATCTTTTTATGCCCGCCTTTAATCAATTGGCGGATCGGGAGATCGGATATTCAGTATTTCAGCATTGGCCGATTGTCTTAGGCTTACTCGGCGTGATCCTGCTGGTCGGTATTTTGGCGGGTAGCTATCCTGCATTGATTTTGTCCTCCTTTAAGCCAGTAGCCGTTTTTTCGGGGCAGCTAAATCAACGTCTTAAAGGCGCCACTTTAAGGAAAGTACTGGTTACGTTCCAGTTCGCGACTTCCATTTTCTTGTTGATCGTTACCGGCATCGTCTACCAACAACTACAGTATTGTAAAAACATGGATCTTGGTTTTGACAAAGACCATCTTCTGGTTATTCAGGGAACGCCTCCCAGTTTTCGTGGCAAATACGAGCAGTTTACAGAAAAATTGTTGACCAATCCGAAGGTTGTATCGGCGGCGGCCTCTTCCCGGGTACCGCCGGGGCGTTTAAGTAGTTCTTTTCGGGCGCGGGCGGAAGGAGTACCGGAAGACCAGCAAAGAGGTATGCAAACGGTATGGACAGACTTTGGTTTTATTGAAACGATGGGCTTTGAAATGGCTGCCGGCCGAAGCTTCCAACGAGAAATTACCGCTGATGCTACAACGGCGTTTGTCCTCAACGAAGCTGCCGTCAATGAAATCGGTTGGACCAACGAATCGGCCATCGGCAAAACTTTTGGTAGTTCGGAAATAAGCGATTGGAGTACCGGCCAGTGGGAAAACAGGGATGGCAAAGTGATCGGCGTGCTGAAGAACTTTCACTTCGAATCCCTCAAAGATGAAATTGTACCAACCGTATATTTTTTGGCAAGTTGATTCTGCATCGAGACAGAGTCATCTCTCGTAAGCATCAATCCTGCTTGCGAGAGACGCTGTCTCGACGCGGAAACATCCATTCTTTGAATGGTGTATCTCAATTTTCACGGTGATTGGGGGGCAGTTTTTAATGGTAATCTACAGTAGGGAATTTTTTCTTCGTGCTTCTTTGCCCGACTTAGTCGGGATGAATTATTTGGCCTTATCGCCTTGGTATTGTTTTAGGTGAGCCTCTGTAGGCTCCAATTACCGTTAAGAACGCAAAGTTCTATTCCTTTGGTGTTTCTTCAGCGGTGGGTAAAAAATTTTGCCCCCAAGTTTAAGCAATAGTACATGTAAAAGTTAGGAGAGCGTGTAATAAATAACCATCCTGGCTCAGGCCGGACGGTGTCGGCTCATCCGCGCGATTAGTGGATTTTTCTATTAACTGAGGGTGGGAAACCCACCCAGGCCGACCTGCACACCAAATTCCCCAGCTGGACATATAAAAGCACACCCATTCCTTTGTAAGAAATAGACCTAATTGATTTCTGTAGCTACAATATTTATTTTATATTCAAATATAAAACATAAAATGTTTAAAGTCAAGCGAAGTAACCGAATTAGGGGGGAAAATTATATCAAAGCTTACAAATGCTTCTTGTTTTGCTATAAAAATTTAGCGCAAATTTGTTCCTGCCGCCTTTCTTTTCTTCCCTGGTTCCCTTACCCCTTTACTTCATCAATCAGGTCCAGGTACAAACACCTCCGCCATCATACACCGGGCACTGCCGCCGCCGTAAGTCTCAATAATCTTAAGCGGACTATACAGTATCTCCGTATACTTTTTAATCTCAGCAATCTGTTTCTCCGTCAACGAATCATAGGCCTGTTTTGACATCACCAGGTAAGGCTTTCCTGTCGTTTTCGACCTTACCTGCAGCATATTACCCGCAAAAGTCATCAATTGTATCAGCGTAATTTCGATGATTGCCTTTCCGGTCTCTTCAAATTTGGCCAAAAGCTTTTCCCGCTCTCTTTTATCCCTGATCGTTGCCATGCAAATGACCACAAAATCTTCCCCCAACGCCATCATCACATTGGTATGGTAAATGGGTTGCCCCAAACCGTCGACGGCATCAAAAACGATTACCTCGTATCCCATTTTATCACAAAAAGCTTCCAGTACTTTTTCATCCGTTCGCGGACTGTGACAGGCATAGGCTATTTTATGATCCCGGTCCAGGATCAAACTGCCGGTACCCTCGAGCATCCGGTCTTCTTCTTCAAATTGTTCCAGTTGAAAATGCTCCCGGAACGAATACGTTTTCTGCAACTGCTCCACAATATCCTGCCGGCGCTCTAATCGCCTCACCGCCGAAAGCATGGGATAGGTAATGATGGTCCCATCGGTATGTGTCGTAATCCAATTGTTGGGAAAAACAGCATCCGTCTTTACCGGCACTTCCGTATCCTCTACCACGATCACTTCAATGCCAACACTGCGCAGTTTTTCTACAAATGCATCAAACTCCGCCACGGCACGCCGGCTGATCTCTTCCTTTGTCAATTCATCCTTATCCTGTTGAAAAGCGTTGCTCTCTGCGGTTTCAGGATTGAACCCGAAACGGGCAGGGCGTATCATCAATATGGTATCTGTTATCTGCAAGGTATCATAATTTGGTTCTGCCGCGAATATAGTTATTTCGTTCCCGAAGCACTGGCCATTACTGGCACAGTATGCGGATTAAAAAACCGCCTATTCCACCAATGCCCGCACCGCCAAATGCGGCTGTATCAACTTCTTCGTCAACCGCGTATCCTGAGTGTTTTTCCCCGTTTGCGACAAGATCCGGTAAGCCTCCTGCGTCGTCAAATTAGGCTTAATGCTCTTCATCAATCCCACTAACCCCGCCACATAAGGCGTGGCCATCGACGTACCATTAAAAGAAGCGTACTTGTTATCAGGCACCGTCGAATAAATATTCACGCCCGGCGCCGCTACCGCCATTTTGATATTATTCACCGTATTCGAGAAAGAAGCCCGGTTGAGTTCTTCATCCAATGCGCTCACCCCGATCACGCCCGGCGTATTGACCGGAGAATAATCCTTCGCATCCATATTTGAATTACCCGCAGCCGTGATGACGATGGCTCCCTTCTGATTAGCATAATCCACGGCTTTTTGGTAAGCCGTCTGACGGCTTTGCGAGGAGCGCCCGCCCAATGACATGGAGATCACATCGGCACCTTTATCCGCCGCTTCAATGATCCCTTTGATGATGCCCTGCTGGGTACCCATACCAAAATCACTCAGCACCTTGATACTGGTGATTTTCACCATCCCTTCGTTGGGACTGAAAGAGGCAATGCCGACACCGTTGTTCGATACGGCTGCCGCAATACCCGCACAGTGGGTGCCGTGCATTTTGACATCCCGGTCGTATTTCGATTGAGTCGATTTATAGTTTGCACGCAAATCCTCGTGTTTCCCATCTACCCCCGTATCCAGAATGGCGATCAATGCTTGCTTTTTGGGTTTTACCTTTTTCTGTTTGAGGTACTGGTACAACTTATCCACATTCATGGCTTCAAATCCCCATAAATGTTCCACTCCCGGATCATCGATACCGAATTTGGGATCGACTCGCTTTTGCGATTCCGCCGGCATCGGGGCAATGGAAATGTTTTCGTTACCCTCCACCCAGTCGACGAAAGGGGCGTTTTCCAGCACTTCCTCAACGGCTGTGATGGTTTGGTAGTTGTTATCCAGTACGTCTACCAGGCAGTAATCATCCAATTCGGTGATGCCTTCATCGCCGGGGAAAAAGGCACGGCTGATGCGTACATCATAATCGGCCAGTAAAGCTTTGAGCTGCTGAACACTTGTGCCCGGTGCCACTTCTACCAGCCATTCCCCGTCGCTGGCCAATAAGCTAGGAGCCAGGGCATCAACGGCTTGTTCCGCCTGCACCTGCTTTTCCTCCGGCGGATTTAACTTTTTCGTTTGCAGCAAATAAATAAATCCGCCGATCATCATAAATAATCCGACCAAAAAAGCACCGGTATTTCTTACCAACAATTGAAAGACGGTTCCTACGCCCGCCATAATCATCATATCGCGGAACAAAAAGGCAAATTTATCTTCCAGCGTCCCCGGAATAAACAAAAGACTACCGAAATAGACGATCATACTCAAAAAGAAAGCACTGCGCCATAATTTCGGTACCAATTTCCGCGGCCCGAAATAAGACCAGGCGATTAGTAGGGAAGTGGCGATGATCAGGGTCGTTGGATAAAGTGACGGTATCATAGGTTGTTATTTTTTTACTTGACACGAAGTGGTTTGGGTTCCCAAACTATTTCAACGTCTGTATAGTGGTTATTTGGTTATGTGGTTATACGGTTATTTGTTGAGGTGTTGAGGTAATGAAAGTCAAACTGATGATCTATAAATGGTTTTACCTAAACCCATTTCTCAAGTCTTACCCCTTCTGGCGTCTGGGATCTCCAATCTGACATTCTATATTAATCAAACGCTGACACAAAAGCAAATGTTTTAGACGAAGGGAAAAGACGACCGCTATTTTGTTTGCAAGTAAGGAGGCTACTTCGAAGTAGCCTCCTTACTTACAAACAATCTCACCCCACCGCCAAGAGCGCGAAGAGGCGCGAAGTGTTTTTCTTTGCGTGCTTTGCGTTGAAACTCGCGAGTCTCTGAAAAATCCGTGTTCAACAAAACGTCCTATTCTAAAATCGCCCAACTGCCGTTAGGCTTCAAAAAGATCGGTAAGCTTTCTCTCTGCACAAGCTGATTGAAAATACGCTTTTGTAACCTAAAAGTATTCGCTTGTTTGGCATGGCCGAGCCAAGCATTTAATTGGGCTTCTAATTTTTCAGCCTTTAGGTTCTGATTATGATAGTCTTTAATTCTTTTTTGAGTACGCTTCTTAAAACGGCGCAGATTGTCTTTTTTTAACAATCGATGGCTCGGGAAAACACGCTGACCTAAAAAATTGACCCCATTCTTGACCGGAAAAACCACGGTCTTATGAGGATGTAGGACTATCCTTAGTTCTTGAGCCAGATAATTCGCTAATTGCCCGCGAATTTCGTGAAGCCTTTTTTTGTCTTCATTGAATAATACAAAATCGTCTACATAACGAGCATAAC
>CAZHNG010000373.1:0-6326 GCA_964533785.1 uncultured Saprospiraceae bacterium
GCAGCGGAAAAAGAGCCCATCAAAAAAGATAATTTAGTGTTGCTCTACTACTTAAGTAGTAGAGCAGAATTATTTTATGTTATGTTCACACTCTCCTGACGGTACCGTCAGGACTAATCCTCAAACTCATGCAGTCTGGCGTCCCCGCCTGCCGTTACCGCCAGGTGGGCAGGTGGCATCTTAAATCTGCTTTCTTATAAGTTATTGTACAGGATTAAATAGCAATTCAATCAAATGCTGAAGCCCAGGATCGTTTTTGGATTAAGCTGCTTGTTGATCGCTGCAATGGTATTATCACCATTTTTGCTTTCTTTGAGTATGTTCTGTTTAGCAGGAGTGGCAGTATTGACAAGGGAAGATGCAAGTGGATTTAAAATCAAAATTAACAGAGAAGCCTGGGTACGCATCAAAAATATTCTCCGATATCCCGCCTTTGCCGTCCTTAGCCTTTCCTTTTTGATTGTTTTACTGAGTTTTTGGCAAACCGAAGATTGGAGTTACTGGCAGGATAGACTTCGGATTAAAGCTCCTTTTCTACTGCTTCCTTTGCTGTTTTTGGCTCTGCCAAAGTTTAGTGAGCGGGAATTAAAAGGTCTGCTGTATTTCATGCTCGGATTATTTACGGTTACGAATAGTTTCGTCCTTTATTTTTTTCTGAAAAACCAGGAGCAGGTAATTGAAATGATGAAACAAGGGCATCCAATGTGGACACCGCGCAATCACATTCGTTATAGTCTATTGCTCGCCTGGGCTGTTATTGGCGGTATTCATCTGATCAGAAACGGGTTTTACTGGAAATTCCGCTGGGAAAAATACCTGATTGGCGCATTGACATTATTAGCATTTCTTTTCATTCATTTTCTGTCGGTTAAGTCAGGCATTCTAATGCTGTACGTTGGGATAGTAGCCCTGATCGTTCATTATATCGTTTCCACTAAAAAGTATTTAATTGGCCTGGTAGCGATGACCCTTATGGTTACAATACCGTACTTGGGCTATCATCTTTTACCCACTTTAAAAAGAAAAATAGATTACACTATTCATGATTTTAAAATGTATACCCAAGGAAAAGGAGGGGAATATTCCGATGCGGGCAGGATAGCCTCACTACAATGTGGTTTGACGCTGGCATTGAAACATCCCCTATTGGGAGTAGGAGCGGGAAACCTGAGAAAGGAAATACACGCTTGTTTCGGCCGGGAATATCCGGATTACAGGGAAAAACTGATGCCGCAAAATCAATTTATTTTCGTGTGGGCAGGAACGGGCCTTTTGGGGTTGATCATATTTGCCATCGCTTTTTTCTTTCCGCTTTTTTGGGCAAATCAGTATCAAAATGAGTTGTTGTTTACGTTTTATGCCATGCAATTTGTGACCATAATGATCGAACATGCCTACGAAAATGCCGTAGGCGTTGCACATTATTTATTTTTCTTACTACTATTGCTTAGCGTAATAACGAAGCGACCTTCATGAGATCAGGCCTGAAAAGTATCAATGTTCATTTTCTTTTTTTTCTAATCGGCTGGTTATTAGTCGGCTGGGCACAAGCCCTTTTCACTGAATTGGACCCGGATGAAGCGTATTACTGGATGTATTCCCGGCAATTGGATTGGGGTTATTTCGATCATCCGCCAATGGTTGCCTTTTTTATTGGGTTGGGTTATGTGCTGCTGGAAAACGAACTAGGGGTACGGTTGCTCTTCCCACTGGTTCAGGTATTTAGTTTTATAGGCATTTGGCATTTGGCAGGCTGTCCGAAGGAAAACCGGGATAACTGGGTGCTAATGCTGTTGTTGGCCGCCATGCCGTTGTTGCATATTTACGGGTTTGTCGCTACTCCCGACGGGCCGTTGTTGTTTTTTGCGGTTCTTTTCTTGGTTGCTTACCAAAGGTTTGTACAGGATGGAAACTGGTGGAATATTTTATTGCTGGCGATAACGATGGCTGCCTTGCTGTACAGTAAATACCACGGAGTGCTCCTGATTTTCTTCGTTGTGCTTTCCAATTTAAACTTACTTAAAAAGCCTGGTTTTTATATTGCCTCCATTTTGGGTGCCTTGCTGTTCCTTCCGCATTTATACTGGCAGTACGAGCACAATTTTCCTTCCTTTCGCTACCACTTAGGCGGGCGTAACGATGTTTACGAGTTGAAGTACACCATCACTTACGTGATCAATCAAGTAGTGATCTTCAGCCCTTTTATATTCCCGTTTATCGTGCAGGCTTTGCGCAAAACAAAAGTCGATGATCACTTAACCCGGGCCTACTACTTCATTATTTTTGGCTTTTGGGCCTTCTTCTTCTGGTCTTCTTTCAAGGGACATACCGAACCGCAATGGACGGGTATTCTTTCTATTCCATTCGTGATATTGGTTTACCGGCAAGCCCTTCAAGATGAAAAATACCGTAAATGGGTGTGGAGAATGAGTGGACTTTCTTTCCTTTTATTGCTTATTATCAGGGTGTTATTGGTATACAATTTTTTGGGAATAAAGTCGGAATTTCACAATAGTGAATGGGTGGCTTCGTTAAGGACCAAAGCGAATGACCGCCCGGTACTTTTTGAGAATTCCTACCGCAATGCTTCCAAGTACGCTTTTTATACCAAAGATTCCGTTTACGCCTTTACGAATGTGGATTACCGGAAAAGCCAATTTGATCTTTGGGATTGGGAAAAAAATATCCATAATGAGGATGTTCTGGTCATTGTAAACAAACTTTGGGATTGCCGGGCCTGCACACTGGAAGAGATGGGGTGGCGAACCGTAAAAATGGCCAATGTGGATAGCCTGCAGGTCTATTCAAAAATAACCCTGAGCTTCGATGATGAACAGGCTAAAAAATACTTTCCCGGACAAACCGGAATTTTCAACTTGAAGATCAAAAACCCCTATGGTTTTGAAGTGTCTTTGCAGAAAGGCAATTTTCCGCTGGAAATGAGTATATTCTTTTTAAAAGATGGTGCATTAATTAACGCGCAAAAAGTAACTTTGGAATCGAATAGTACAACGATTTCACCCGGCCTTTCAAAGGATGTTATCCGGTTCGCAGTACCAGAAATATTGGAGGCCGGGCAAAAGTACCAAATGGGGGCCGGCCTCCATTATCAAGGTTTACCTCCTTCTGTTAATAGTGAATTGATCGAGGTGGAGATAGAAATGGGAGAATAGTAAACCCAGGTTTTCAGAGCGTTATATTAAACATCTCTTCCTCTATTCTTAGACTTTTGACACTAGACACTAGACACTAGACACTAGACACTAGAAAGAGCAACAGTAACAATTTGATAATCAGTAGATAAATGCAAGTAAGACCATTATCCAGAAGTGTCTTTTTCAATTGATTATCAAACACTTAGGATGTTATGTCAAAAGTCCAATCTATTCATAAACATAAACATTTCAAACCCATGTTGAGCAAACAAAATCCGACTTCAACCAAATCATGGCCATTGCTTAAGGCGCATTATGAAATGGTAAAAGACAAACACTTGAAGGAATGGTTCGCCGAAGACCCCGAGCGATTCCAAAAACTTTCCATTGAATTTGAGGAAATACTGGTGGATTTTTCCAAAAACCGGATCGAAGAAGAAACCTTGCGGTTATTATTACAACTGGCAGGAGAGCTAAAGCTCAAAGAGGCCATCAAAGCCATGTATAGTGGGGAAAAGATCAATGAAACCGAAAACCGGGCTGTATTACACATCGCGCTGAGGAATAGATCGAAGGATCCCATTTACGTTGATGGTAAAGATGTAATGCCGGAAGTGGAAGCGGTATTGGAAAAAATAAAAAGCTTCGTACACCAACTTCACGCCGGCCACTGGAAAGGCTTTACCGGAAAATTAGTAAAAGATGTGGTCAACATCGGTATCGGCGGTTCGGACCTGGGTCCGGTAATGGTTACGGAAGCATTGCAGCCTTACCAAAAGTCCTTTTTACGGCCGCATTATGTTTCTAATATCGACGGCACCCACATTCAAGAGACCTTGAGTAAACTTAATCCGGAGACGACCTTGTTTGTTATTGCCTCCAAATCCTTTACAACCCAGGAAACCATGACCAACGCCCAAACCGCCCGGGAATGGTTTTTACAAACTGCCGGAGATGAGGAGCATATTAAAAAGCATTTCGTAGCCGTGTCTACCAATGAGGAGTTGGTGACCAAATTTGGTATCGACCCCCAGAATATGTTTGTTTTCTGGGATTGGGTAGGGGGCCGTTATTCTTTGACGTCGGCAATTGGATTATCCATCGCCTGTGCCATCGGTTACAGCCGGTTTGAAGAATTGCTGGAAGGTTTTCATACGATGGATCGTCATTTTGCCGAAGCGCCGTTGAGGCAAAATATACCCGTAATATTAGCTTTGATCGGTATTTGGTACAATAATTTTTTTGAAGCGGAAACGGAAGCTATTTTACCCTACGATCAATACCTTCATCGTTTTGCGGCCTATTTCCAACAAGCCAATATGGAAAGCAATGGTAAGCAAACCGACCGAAATGGTAACCGGGTCTATTATCAAACAGGGCCCATCATTTGGGGAGAACCCGGCACCAATGGCCAACACGCTTTTTACCAATTGATCCATCAGGGAACTAAAATGATCCCTTGCGATTTCATTGCTCCTGCGATCAGTCATAACCCAGTGGGGGATCACCACCAAAAATTACTGGCCAACTTTTTCGCACAGACCGAAGCACTAATGAATGGCAAAACGGCAGAAACGGTAAAAGCTGAATTGGAACAGCAGGGACTGGAAGAAGAGACAATTCAAAAAATATTACCCTATAAAGTCTTCGAAGGCAATCGCCCCAGTAATTCCATATTGGTTAAGCAAATCACACCCCGGGTTTTGGGCAGTTTGATCGCCCTATATGAGCATAAGATTTTCGTCCAGGGTGTCATCTGGAATATCTATAGTTTCGATCAGTGGGGAGTAGAGTTGGGAAAGGTGTTGGCTAAGAAAATCCTTCCTGAACTTGCGGACAAAGCCCCCGTTGACGGGCATGACTCCTCTACGAACGGATTGATCAATAAGTTTAAGGCGATGCGGGCTATTGGTAGGTAAAATAATATCGTATGATTTGACGGGTACCTATTTTTTTATTTGAAAATGAAGTTGTCTGTTGTGCAAAATGACCGGAGCGAGAAATTGTTGTTAAAACAATGCCTTCAAGAGATTGAGGAGAAACTTCAGTGACAAAGAATGAAAACTGAATATGACGGTACCCTCAACCTGTCTCAGGTTGCTCCGGTGACGGAAAATTCTAATACCGTTTTAGTGAAATTAACAATAAACTCTAATGAGGATCAACTCAAGAGTATAAGTTTTGGATACAGTGATATAGCTCGCCTCTTCGTCAATGATGAAATTATTTACTCTGGTCAGCGAAAATTCAGATCGAGGGATTACCGTTACCTGGGCACGATCGGGTTTTTCGACAAAATATACCTTAATTTAAAAGCCGGAAACAATGAAATTGTCTTTGCCGTAACTGAAAATATGGGCGGCTGGGGACTCAAAGCTAAATTCATTGATGAGTCCTATTGAAACCCTGTAAAATTGCTTTATCCCATTGTAAAGGTTTAATCAGATCCCGGCAGCCTCATTTCCAAAGCGGCATTTTCGAGAATAAGTATCCAATCCTGTCCTCTGCCTTTTGTAGGCGGTGTATAGGTTTGGATACCTTTTGTATCGCCGGTATGGATGTGGTAAGATATGCCGTATCTGGGATCATACCAGATTTCCTTAATGCGTTGACCGTCGATTTTGCTTTTGTCGATCGTGAATGATTTTCCTCGGGGAGAATAAACGATAGCAAAGGAGTTGTCCTCCGCCAGAGCCGCCCGTATCTTGGCCCCACCAGATCCAGGGCCGTTCAATATGATTCCTTGTGCTGGATTTAATTGATGGAAAGGCCTGGCTTCGAATAAATTGCGCAAATGTTTCATCTGAAAAGCGCCGGGGTGATCGAGAGCCTCATACCAGGGCACTTTTGCACCGATCACGGGATCGAATCCGGGTTTATACATCTGCCAGATACTATTATGCCCGTAAGTATGGCCACAGGCACCCCCGAGCATCGACCAGTAAGCGGCTTGCCGGGCGTCATAATCATCAAACACGTCCAAACGGTTAAAACCTCTGAAATAAAAGCCCGTTTGGATGTTCTCGTATCTCGGTTCGCCGTCCAGTGTTGGTTTGGGAGGATTCAATGATCTATCGTGTTCAGCGTACAAGCCGTTATCGTGGTCATGGCCGCCGTGAGAAGATTGGTACATATTAAAGTCGAGCCATTCCGCCCGGTGGAAATAATCCG
>CAZHNG010000374.1:0-692 GCA_964533785.1 uncultured Saprospiraceae bacterium
CCGTGTCGTGGTAATTTAACTCTTCGCTGCTGGGTATTAGGATTGAATAAAGTAAGGTTGTATTTACAGTGTTTATGCATTTTTTCAGCGGTAAGGCGGGCATTTTGTTCATCGTTGTGCACGACAACTAAGCAGGCACAAGGTTCTCCATTGATAGAAGGTTGGTGATCTAATTTAGGAGCTGTTCCAGCAGATTTAGGGGGTGGTCCCGCTTGAATCAGACGTTCTAAGGCTGCCATTTCCAGTCTCAGCAATTGCGCTTCCACACTTGTCTGGGGTGACATATTTAGCCATTGGGCAGTAATTTCTTTTTTTCGGGCTCGCTGTGCTTCAGTTGACCATTTTCTGTACTTGTTTTTCAATTTTTTCACCGCTGCCAGTCCAATCGCATCTATCTCTATTTGCAATAAATAATAATCCGCATCTTTTGCCCCGGCCTTGGCCAACATTTCTGTATAGCGCGACTTATACCGTTGTACCAGCTTAACGGCTGACCATTTTTTGAATTTAGCTTTCTGTTTACGACTTAATGCTCGATAGACGCGGTTCAAGCGTTTGGGGCAATTTTTGTTGCGGATTTTTTTGTAGCATCGCTTCAGCTTTTTGATACTTTTCCGGTAGGGACGTTTTGCACAGCGGCATCTTTTGCCGTTTAGTTGAAGGTCGGGAATAGATGCTCCTTCTACTGAAAG
>CAZHNG010000374.1:702-6297 GCA_964533785.1 uncultured Saprospiraceae bacterium
ACTCTGATCTCGTTTTTGAATTGATCTGGATTTTCGGTATGAAACATTGTTTTTTCCCTTATTGGCCTTTTTCGGTGAAAGTAAGATCGGATCAAATAAGGTCGCTGTATTTGATTTAAAAAAGGGTTGAATAGCCTTGCCACCATTAGAAAAGAAAGCCCCTTCTTCTTGCTTGTAAAAGAAGGGCCTGCCCTGCTGGTGACTGCACTGACCTGATTGGTGATCTTATTTTTCCGGCGAATTGCATTCATAAAACAACAGGTTATTTTCCAACTCCCGCCTACAGCATTGTTGGAAATCAGTAATAATATCTTCTGAAGTTTATGAAAATTGTTGGGTTATGCAATGGGAATGGGAGGAACGGTAAAAATTAGGAGTTCAAAGGAGTTTTTAGAGAACTATCGGACTCTTATTCATGAATCACTTTCTCTCATTAGAACAAACATCATTCTTTTAATAAACCCAGGGAAATTTGAGAAAAGGAAATTTACCGCAATTATCTTGCTAAATTGACCTCTACCAGTAGATCATTTTCCATTCTTCCCATTAAAGAAAGCATATTGTTAAACTTTCCTATATCGCCAGGGTGAATCCCAATACAACCTGCAGTCCCATCGTCCCTGGTATCAAGATGAAGATAAAACCCAGTTCTTGTTACACTACCATCTGGGCTAACTCGTGAGTAAGGTCTAAGTGGAATTCTGCCAATTCCCCAGGCACTAGCTGTTCCTCCCGTTGAGTAGCGCAAAGCACCTCTTCGCAATTGGGGGTGCTGTACTGTTCTGCGATGTATCGTGTAGCGACCATTCGGAATGGGGCCACGATCTCTAGCCCATTGATGCCTGCGCAGTGTATAGTTTCTCCCATCCGGGTTTCTTCGATGCCGAGGCCTTAAGCCGGAAATGGCTCTAGCTTCAATTGTATTGCCATTGCTATCCCTTAGTACAACTCTACTGCCATCAAAGGTCAGTCTTTCCAGGTTATATCCAGAAGCATGTCTTGGATGAACAACTTCACTGTCTGGGTTTTCTACCCGAATATGTTCATAAACAGACACACGCCTGCCATCATCTGTTCTTACCCATAAAAAGACTCTATAAGTACCAGTTTCTGGTGGAGAACTGCGACTTCGAGACCAAGTTCCATTCCAGTAAGCATATTTAAACCCAGGATCATTATTGCTTGTTCTAAAGAACCTGTATCCACCACGTCCAACTCCACGTCCGTATTCACTAGACCCTTCCCATTCTAAAATTCCCCAACTTATACTTCTTGCCCTTCTTCTTAGTATAAAAGAAATTCTGGCAGCTTCACCTGCGTTGACCCGTATTGTTTTCGGAGTTACTCTAAAGTTGCTTACAATATCACCACGTCCAGTCGACCCTAATCCCCTTGCTCGCCTTTCTAAACGCCTCAAAATCCTATACCTTTGACGACGTCCATAACTCGCTGCTTCATCTTCATAACCAAACCTTTCCTCTGTAGTAATAACTCTTCTCTGTTCCAACCTTCTTAGATACCGGATAAATGGTCTTTGTGTTACTCGTCTCCGGCTAGAACGGCATCCTCTTGGTAGACATTGAATGCGTTTTGCAATACGCCCATTCTTTTGGATATCCTGTGACAATTTAGCTCTTGGTTGTTTTTGGTTATCTCTTTCTACTGAATTGTTTTGGTTTGAATTAGCATAAATACCATATTTCAATTTCGTTTGAATAATATTACTACCAAAGAAAGTATTACTTTTTACTTGATTGCCTGCTGTAAAAAAAGGAGATTCTTTCCGGCTGAGGAAAAAGGATGCATTGGTAAAAGAAAACGGGGGTTGCTGCTTTTTTGAAGATTTATTAATTGTGTTAATTCCGTTAATGGCTTTCATTCAGTATATTTTCAGTGATAGCGAATAATAAATATGGACAAAAACTTGCTTCAACTCAAAGGTGATCGGAGGAACGGTTAGTAATGAAGTTCAAAAGGGGAAAAGGATTAGATTTTAAAAAGGACGATGAAAACGACTAGAGCGGACACCCCTTCTTCGTCTTCTCCGTCTTCTTCTCCTTCCTCCTTCAGGAGGAGGAGGATAGCGCATTATTGGGTGGAGCACTGTCAAAGAATGTGTACGCCAAGTTCTACCCACTTGACCTGCTCTAGGTCTGGTTGACCCACCAGTAGATTCGGCTGTTTCGAATTCAATTTTATCTTCACCATCCTGACTTACTTGCCGCACATCAGAGAGGATACGTATATGCCCCCAACGCAAACAACGTCTTGGTCGACGTTGGCGTCGGCGCCTACAATTCATTAACCAAACATCTCCGATACGCAACTCGGTTGGCACCCTTACTCTAGGATAACGACTGTAACTATGAGCTGTACGTTCAACCAAATCACCAGGAGTTACGTCTCCTGGTTCTTGTACCCTCGGCAAACCAAACATTCCACCGGCAAACCGCTCATTGTAGGTAGAAGCTAAATCCTGAAGGTCCTGACGTGCTCGCTGTACGACTTGTAAAACAAATCCTGAGCAATCCACGCCCAAGCCCATACGGTAAATCCACGTTTGGACAATATTTTGAATTTGAGCAGGATCGAGGTCTCCCAAGCTTTGTCTCCTTGGTAACAACCTCCGTCTTCGAGCAAACCTTGCAATAACTCCACTATCCACGGCAGCCTGAACGAATGCGCGAATTTCTTGAGGCGTTGCTTTACCCAATTGAACCGCCCGGCCGATTGTCCTGGCAGTAACACGCCGACGGCGGCCCCTTCCTGTTCTAGTTCTGATAAAGCTTGAGTCTCTCAGTGCCCTGACCACCGTGTTGAAACTTCGGCGACCTCCACTTCTTCGGCGACCTCTATAATGGCGCCTGGCTGTTTCGGTATTGATAAAGTAGGCAGCTCTCACCGCTACAGTAGTTATGGGCGGTAATTGAATTACTCCTCCTTCCCCTTCTTCACCCGAGACATCAGCAGTAGTTCCCTGAACATTGATAAGAATGTTGTTGAAGGCTTCTAATTCTCTGCGAATCCTGGATTGGACAATCTCGTCAGCTATGGATTGCGGGATTGATATAGCGGCTGTTTCTTCCTCTTCTTCCCCATTGCGTTGAATGATTCCTTGTCTTAAAGATGGGAGAATGACCGATGTTGGTGCTTTTTCACCGGAAAAACCAGGGTTTTCTTCTTTTCTGGAAATTTGCGAAAAATGATCATTCGAGGATTTAGGTTGGAGGATTTTTCCACCGAAAAAAGCTTGATGACCGGAGGGTTGTTCACCCGAAAAAAAAGGCTCCTCTTTACGACTCAAAAAAAAGGATGAGCTGTTAAAAAAGGAATGGGTTTTAGACTGTTTTGATAATTTCTTGGGTTGAGCAACTCCCGTTGACGGTTTCATTGATCATATTTTCAGCAATAGCGAACAATAATTATCAATATGAAGAATATATTTGGAAAAATCAACGGTGGTCGGAGGAACGGTGGGAAGATGGGAATTAACGGTGGAGGTGTCACAAGATTCTCGTGTAAGAAAGTCTAAAGTGGAATTGCACACATAGGAGATCAAGTTGTGACCATTCACATTACACACATTGTGACCTTCTTTCTACCCAGATGGTAATGCAATGCTTCTCTATTTTTTACTTTATCCTCATAATTGTCGTTTCTGTCCAAACTATCAAAGTAATATAAAATTTCTTAATCCATCCTCCTACCCCAGCTACTTAGAATTTTTGGGTTTGTGGTTGAACACTCTTTGGATTATTTCTCTTCCTACTGTCTTAGTCATTTTTCTATCTCTAACTTGAGAAAATAAGAAAAAGAGTTAAAAGTTTTTCTCTAGCACGAAATAATAGAGTGATGTTTAACAAAAAAAATCCCTCCACTTTTCGTTATGGCACCTCCACACCATATTGATTAGCAATGTTCCTTGCCCTAGTTTCTCCATTTGTTGTTGTTGTGTTTGCATCACTAAAATAATAAATTGGAGCATTCCTATAATTTGAGCTTTCAATTAATGGTAGGCACCAGGTTCCACAGGGTTGCCTTTCTGAAAAAATACTTTCCACAACTACATCATGGCCAGAATGCTCTAGCTCTCTTACCTTTTGGTGTAACAACCATTCTGAATGGTTCCAATACTGTTCACCCTGAGGGCGATTGACAGAAGTTAAATACCGAACTTCACCATCAACCCTAACTTTATAAACTGCAACATTTCTATACCAATTATTTAGACTTTCTTGATTGGGGAAACTTTCTCTAATAATGCGGGCAATTCTTAATAATTCGGGATCCATTGGTGGGGGATCAACTGCGTAAGGTCCAGTTTGGGGACGTGGCGCTACTGAGTCTGTAGAAGGAGTATTTAACCTTCCTGCTTCTCCTCTTCTTCTCACTGCCAGTAATTGTCTCACCAATGCAGCATCACGACGACTACTTGTGCTCCTTCTTGGTGTGGCTTGATGTTCAAAAATTACACGACTATCAAGTATATAAGAAAATTCCTCGAATGAAAAACGACTTAGGATTTGGTCTACTTGCTGGAACCGATTTGGATTAGCACCTATGTTTAGCAAGAATTCTGCTGCTACTTTTTTATTTTGACTTGAACTTCTTAACCCATCCAATACCTGTCCAAAATTCTCTGTATCCCTACCTAAAAATCTATTGATTTTTCTCAATAAGGACCTTCGGGTTCCTATATCTTGCTCAGCTAGACGATTTAAGACATCTTGGGCCACTTCCAAAGGCACATTTCTTCTTTCCATTTGTCTACGAACTCTGGTAACTTCTGCTCTTTGGGGTCCTCCAAGAACTTCAAATTGTGGGGGCATAGTAAGATTACTGTATGGATCTACATGGACTTGACTTAAGGTACCCTCAAAGTCATCTTGTAAGTTTCGAATTGCTTCTGGTAAATTATCCCTATGCTCATTAAGATACTCATTTAACCTACGAGCACTATTAGCGGCCAGATCAAGGCCTTCTACTAATTCTTGGATTTGTCTAACTTGCTCAGGAGTTGCATTAGCAGGAAAACAGGGAGAACTGCAATGCTTAAGTAATCTAGCAGCCTCGGGATTCTCAACTAGCGCTCTCCGCAAATCAGTATGCTCTAACAATAAAGAATAGGTTCTTGGATTCATATCCCCAAGGGAAGCAATCTCGTTCCAAGCTTCTAGGTTTGACCGATTGATAATAGTTGAATCTTCAGAAGCTCTTATCCTTAGGTTACTGTCTCTAAGCAACAATCTTTCTAAGTCTGGTGAAAGATCCCCGACCCGTTCTGAAATCCTCGATAATTGGCCTCCAGCAGTAGAGTCACCTGCTGTTCCCCCAGATGTACTTGGTACGTCAACCACACCACTAGTCCCCTGTCGTTCCGTTGTTGCGTCAGGTTCATCAAGTTGAGGCAACCTATTGGGGTCTTCTGCACTTCGTCCCCTTGGCCTTCTAGCACCTGCCGCAGCTAAATGTTGCCCAATGGAAGTACCAAAATTAAGAAAAGCTTGTCCTAGTATCTGTAATAACTGAGAACGTTTTTCGCCTTCAGTCCCTTCTAAAGCCATTATTTGAGAGACAATCCCTGCTCCCATAACC
>CAZHNG010000375.1:0-6287 GCA_964533785.1 uncultured Saprospiraceae bacterium
AATCAACGGAAATTTTATTTATTCTGAAAAATTGATATCCATTGAATATCAGCGATTTGTTGTCTGAAATCTAGCGTCTAGTGTCTAGCGTCAAAAGTCCAAACACCCTTGCATTATTCAAAAAATATAATTATTATTGCAATAATTAACCAACCGGTTAAACTTTTTGACTAAAATAGTAATTTGACTACCGAAGAAAAAATATTAAAATCCGCCGAAGAAGTGTTCATCCGCAATGGTTACGATGGTGCGCGTATGCAGGATATTGCGACGAATGCCGGCATTAATAAGGCGCTGCTACACTACTATTTCCGCAGCAAGGAAAATCTATTCGAAAAAATATTCCAATCTAAGCTCAAAGATTTTTTACCTAAACTAAGCACCATTCTATTCAGTGAGGTCTCACTGATAGAAAAAATGGAGCTTTTCGTTGATCAATACATGGACCTCTTGACCAAAAACCCCTACCTGCCCATATTTGTGCTGCAAACGGTGCACAAAAACCCCGACTTCATCAAGGAATTACCAAAAGAGATCATGCAGGGATTGATCGAATATTTCAATGGGGAAATTGAAAAAGGCAAAATCAAAAAGGTGGACCCCGAACAGTTCATTCCATCCTTGATCGGGATGTGTGTCTTCCCATTTGCTGCCAATCCCGTGATTAAACATATGTTCGCATTCGATAATAAACAATTTGACCAATTCATTCAACAAAGAAAAAAAGCATTGAAAGCTTATGTTCGAGCTATTTTACTCCCTTAAAAAATTTGCTTCGAAATTAACCAAACGGTTAATTCGTGGGCAACCCGTACACTTTCTCCTTTTGGTGTATTTCTTTTTTTGCAGTGCTTCGTCTGAAGGGCAGACAGCCCAAAATTTAACCCTGAAGGACTGTATTGGCTGGGCAAAAGAAAACCATCCTGCTATGCAAAAGAAGATGCTGATCGAGCAGCGGACAGACCAGGAAATCAAATTGCTGAACCGGAATTACTTCCCCCAAACGGCTATCAATGCCCAGGCGAGCTATCAGAACGTGGTGACCCAAATAACGGGGATAGAATTTCCCGGTGTACAGATACCGGTACCTCCGAAAGATCAATACCGGTTTACCTTGGACGTCAATCAGTCGATCTGGGATGGCGGATTAACGGAGGCGATAAAAGCCGTAACAGAAGCCAACCAGACCGTTGCCCAGCAACAAGAAAACATCAACCTGTTCAAATTAGAAGAACAGGTAAGCAACCTGTTTTTTGGCGCATTGATCGCCAGTCGACTGGAAGAGAACGCATCTATTCTGCGCAGCAGTCTTGAAGCACAATATGATAAACTACAGGCTGCAGTAGAAAATGGTACCGCCATTCCCGCCCAACTACAAACCATAGAGGCTAAAATACTGGAACTGGACCAACAGGTACTGGAAGCGCAGCAAAATTACCAGGCTGCTATTGAATCCATTGAATTATTGACGGGAAGAGACCTGGAGCAATTTGCCGATCTGGCCGTTCCTGAAATAGCATTAATACGATTGCAAGCGGCGGAACGCCCGGAAATAAGGCTGCTATCCGCTCAACAAGCCACACTCTCCGCAAATGATGCCGTCATCAAAGCCCGGTACCGCCCCAAACTCAATGCCTTCGTGCAATTGGGATACGGCAGGCCCGGATTGAACTTCCTGAACGATGATTTCGACGACTTCACGATTATTGGGGCACAAGCCACCATTCCATTAGTACAGTTGTACGGAAAAAACAATCGCATTGAAAGACAACAAAATTTATTGCAACGCAGCATCATAGCCGAAGAAAAAGAACAGTATATATTGCAATTCAAAATACAGCAGACCAACAAGTTAAAAGAGATTGAAAAGCTGGAATCCGCCATCGAAAGCGATAAAAAGATCATCGCCTTAAGGACGGATATTCGAACGGCCGCTGAAGCCCAGCTAGATAACGGTGTCATTACAGTCAGTGATTATATCGAGAAAGTGAATGAAGAGGATTTGGCGAAGCAACAGTTGATTATACACGAAGTGCAATTGATCCGGGCCCGGCAGCAGTGGAACTTTTTGGCGGGGCATGCTACGGGCGAGTAATTTTTAAACCACGGAGCACATGAAGAGCATGGAGATTTATTTTATTTTATCATAAACTTCCTTTCGGAAGTTATGGAGTAGGGTAGTTGGATTGAGGGTTAGTTTGCTTCGCAAGCATTTGAGGATATGAAGGGCACGCAGTTCAATGAGCTAAAGAAATGGTTGTGAGGATTTCTATGCCTCAGCTTATTATTTTTTTAAATGGCATTAATTATTAGGAGACAGGAATTTTCTCGAAAGGGATCGGGAAAGTCTGTGTCTTTATACCAAAACAATTTTGCACAATCATGAAGACAATCAGGGGCATAAAAACCAAAATCTGGCTATTTTCAGCATCTTGTTGGATAACATTCCAGGCTTGTGATAACAATAATTTTGAATACGACGCAAGCGGGATATTCGAAGCCCGGGAGGTCATTGTCTCGGCTGAAATGGCCGGAAAGCTAACCCGGTTTTCTATTAGCGAAGGAAACTTGCTAAAAGCAAACCAGGTAGTCGGAAGCATCGATTGCGATAATATGGTATTGCAAAAAGCAAAGGTACGGGCATCGATCGATGCGCTCAATCAAAAACGCAATGAAGCAGAACCACAGGTCGCAATCTTAAAAGAACAATACCGTACTCATCAGAAGCAAATCGCCGCCCAACAAGAACAACTGAAAGTCCTGGAAAAAGAAAAACAGCGGCTACACAACCTCGTAAAAGCAAAAGCCGCTACCCCCAAACAATTGGATGATATCACGGGACAGATCGATGTATTAAAAGTGAAAATTGAAAGTGCGGAAAGTCAACTTGGGGTGATTGAACAACAGATACAATCCCACAAGAGAATGGTCACTATTCAAAACCGGGCACTCCTCAGCGAACAGCAACCCCTTGAAGTCCAAACCTCCCTTTTAGATGAACAGATCGAAAACTGTACGATAAAAAATCCAATTAACGGAACCGTGTTGGTAAAATACGCGGAGGCAAACGAAATGGCGGCCCCCGGCAAAGCACTCTACAAGATCGCCCCGCTCGACACCCTTACCTTACGGGCTTATATCACGGGGGATCAACTGCCCCAAATCCGGATTGACCAAAGGGTAAAAGTTTTAACGGATGATGGCAATGACGGCTATTTCGAACATCCCGGAAGGATTTCCTGGATTGCTGATGAAGCGGAATTTACGCCCAAAACAATACAGACCAAAAAAGAACGACCCAATCTGGTATACGCCGTGAAAATAGAAGTGCCCAACGATGGGGGAAGCTTGAAGATCGGAATGTACGCAGAAGTACTTTTCCAAAATGAAAGTTCAGAAGATGAATAATGTCATCGTAGAAAATGTAACCAAAACTTTCGGCAAGGGAGCCGTAATTGCTTTGGATAACGTCTCTTTTGAAGTGCAGCCGGGAGAATTATTTGGAGTGATCGGCCCCGATGGTGCAGGAAAGACCACTTTATTCCGGATCCTGACGACTTTGCTAAAACCAGAGCAGGGAAAGGCTCAAGTATGTGGGTGGGACGTAGTGCAAGAATTATGGGAAATTCGCAAGATCGTTGGTTATATGCCGGGGCGCTTTTCTCTTTACCAGGACTTAAGCGTAGAAGAAAATCTCAACTTTTTTGCCACCGTATTCAATACCACACTGGAAGAGAACTACGCCCTGATCAAAGATATTTACGTTCAACTAGAACCATTCAAACGCAGACCTGCCGGAAAACTATCGGGCGGTATGAAACAAAAGCTGGCACTTTGTTGCGCTTTGATCCACGAACCGCAAATCCTTTTTTTGGACGAACCGACGACCGGGGTAGACGCCGTCTCTCGGCGCGAGTTTTGGGATATGCTGGACCAGTTGAAAAGGAAAGGGATTACCATAATCGTTTCTACGCCTTACATGGATGAAGCCAGCCGTTGCGACCGCATTGCCCTGATCCAAAACGGAAAAATACTGGATATTGACACCCTGGAGCTGCTCATCGAAAAGAACGCAAGACCCCTTCTTGCGGTCAATGCAGCCGATAGGTTCCGCCTGCTAGAAGACGTTCGTGCATACACTGATACGGCCAGTTGTCTGGCTTTTGGCGACACTTTCCACGTGGCGTTGTATTCGGGTAATGAGGGCAGGGAAGCCTTAATTGAGTATCTGCAACAACGGGATCACCGGGAACTGGAAGTACACCCCATTCAGCCCACGATCGAGGATACCTTTATCTATTTAATGGAAAAGCTGGAAGCCCATGGAGAAGAATAGCGCCATTACCGTAGATCAGTTGACCAAGCGTTTTGGCAGTTTTACGGCCGTCGATGCTATTACTTTCGACGTTGGCGAAGGGGAGATCTTTGGTTTCCTGGGGGCAAACGGTGCGGGAAAAACTACCGCTATCCGGATGTTGTGTGGTTTACTGAATCCGTCAGGCGGAACGGCTACCGTAGCGGGTTATGATATTTACAAGCAATCGGAAAAGGTCAAGCAAAACATCGGGTATATGAGTCAGAAATTTTCGCTTTACGAGAACCTGACGGTGGAAGAGAATATCCGGTTTTACGGTGGTGTCTACGGCTTAGCCCCCAAGACGCTGTTGAAAAAATCATCCGAACTGATCCAGCAACTTGGATTGAAAGAGAATGCAAAAAAATTAGTAAAAGCATTGCCTTTAGGTTGGCGGCAGAAGATCGCATTTTCGGTAGCCATTCTACACGCACCAAAGATCGTTTTCCTGGATGAACCAACGGGTGGGGTTGATCCCATCACCCGCCGGCAGTTTTGGGATATGATCTATGACGCCTCGGCCAGGGGAATCACCATTTTTGTAACAACCCACTATATGGATGAGGCGGAATACTGCGACAGGGTTTCCATTATGGTGGACGGGGCCATTGCTGCCCTGGATACTCCCCGCAACCTCAAGGAACAATATACAGCTAAGGATATGGATGACGTGTTTTACCAGATTGCGCGCAAAGCACAGCGAGGGGATTAAGCAAGGGGCTGACACAATCCCGACATCTAAAAATAACAACCATGAAAATATTCTGGTCCTTCGTACAAAAAGAATTCCGGCACGTTTTGCGCGATCGCAGGAGTCTCTTCATTCTCTTGGGGATGCCGGTAGTGATGATGCTCATTTTCGGTTTCGCCCTTTCGAATGAGGTAAAAAATGCCGCTATCGTGATCCTGGATCTATCCAAAGACCAAACGACGCAACTGTTGACTGATCGCTTAGCCGCCAGTCAGTATTTTAAAATCCAAGGCCATCTCAACAGTTACGAAGAGATCGAAGCCGTTTTCCAAAAAGGAAAGGCTAAAATGGCGGTAGTTTTTCCGCAAAATTTTGAAGAAGAACTCACTCACACTAACCAGGCACAAATCCAACTAGTGGGCGATGCAACGGATTCGAATACCGCCAACACCATACTTAATTATGCTTCCATGATCATCAATGACTACCAGCAGGAAATATTGGAATTACAGCAACTCCCCTACTCTATAGCTATTGAACCGCGCATGCTTTATAATCCTCAATTAGAGAGCAGCTATCTTTTTGTGCCGGGTGTAATGGTTTTGATATTGATGGTTCTTGGAACGATGATGACTTCCGTTTCTATTGTTCGGGAAAAGGAATATGGTACCATGGAGGTCCTGCTGGTATCTCCAATGAAGCCTGCTGTAGTAGTGATCAGCAAAGCGATTCCCTATTTGGTCTTGTGCTTCATTGATGTATGCATCATTTTGTTATTGGCCTATACCGTAATGGGAATGCCGATGCGTGGGAACTTACTGCTGCTCTTAGCCGAGTGTCTGTTGTTCATCTTTACTACGCTGGCATTGGGGCTGCTAGTCTCATCAAGGGCACAGAATCAACTACTCGCGATGTTCGTTTCCCTTGTCGGCCTTCTCATGCCATCATTAGTATTTAGCGGTTTTATGTTTCCAATAGAAAATATGCCCCCAGTACTGCAAGGGATCAGCCACCTTGTTCCTACGCGCTGGTTTTTTACGATCGTGAAAAACATCATGGTCAAAGACCTGGGCTTCGAATATGTCTATAAGGAGACTTTTATTCTGATTGGAATGACGCTGGTGTTTTTAGGGGTTGCCTTTCGAAATTTCAAAACGAGGCTAGAGTAGTTTGGGGCTATGGTTATGTGGTTATGTGGTTATGTGGTTATGTGGTTATGTGGTTATGTGGTTATGTGGTTAT
>CAZHNG010000376.1:0-6265 GCA_964533785.1 uncultured Saprospiraceae bacterium
GTGGCAACGTCTCGCACGTGTCGTAGTCGGTTGGTCGGTTTATTGGTAAGTGGATTGGTTTGATAATGGAGTGGGCCAAGGTAGGAAGCACTTTGTAGAATCGGTCAGAGAAAATTAATATTATATTGAAATAGTTAATTGACTATGAATTACTTCTAGGGTCCCCGCCTACTGTGCCAGCGGCCGGCAGGTAGCGTCTAAAATCTAGCGTCTGGACTTAGAAAGTGCTTCCTACCTTATTGCCTAAGAAATTAGCTGATGCTCCCGCAGGATTTGCGCCACTTCTTCTTCGGTGGTATCGACTATAGCTGCAATGGTAGGTATGGGCAAACCTTGAAGATGGGAATTGCAAATCACTTTAATTTTTTCTCTTTGTTCGCCCTCGGCACGACCCTCTTTTCTACCTTCCTCTTTACCTTCTTCCTTGGCGGTTTCTAAAACCCCGTAAGAAATGGCCATTTCTTTGTGGTGGGCATCGTAGAGTGCTTTTGCTTTCGCGTCCATATTTTGATAGTCTAATATCTTTGCGGCTTTTTCTAATCCTTTAGCCTTGTAATACTCTGGCAATTTATTGTTTTTTAGATAATAAATCCACTCGTCCAGCGAATCTTTTGCCATATCGTTGAATTTATTCACCTTGATGATATAGTATTCCGGGTAGATTTGATGGGCATGCTCAACTCTAAATAGCGATTTTTGTTTCGCGTTCACCTGCAGGATGTCGTGTTTGTGAATCCCTTTGAATTCGGTAAGGCCATGGTAGACGTAGTCTTCTCCTTGCCCCAGGTCGAAATAGACAATATTGATCGAATAAACCTTGCGCACCTGGTCATAGGTATAGCTTTGTTCCATGTAATCGGTTATGATCTTGGAAGCCCCGAACAACATCCTGTGGAAATAATCATTCTCGCTGTTGTATTGCAACTCGATCAAGATGAGCTCGCGAGCTTCGTTCTCACATAGAATATCCACTTTGTTGATCTTGTCCGTTTCATCGTTACCATTACCCTCCGACTCCGGTATGTTCAATATCTTGATATTCTTTTTCAAAAGGACGGACAGAAAACCTTCCAATACGTCGTAATTGGCTTTTTGCCTCAGCAATTTCTTGATAGCCCAATCAAAACTGACTAATGGTCTGGACGGCATAATTTTCTTTATTGCAATATAAAACTTATTTGGGTTTATTGCAATAATTAAAACTAAATTGTTTTAAATTAATACTCTTTTTGTGCTCCTTCGCGTTTTAGTGATTTCGTGGCGAAAAAAAAGCCGGCCACCAATCCCTCTCAGAACCAGCCGCCAGCTTTCTCCAAAAATTTTTCTACTCTACTACACCCCTTACCCGTATCGAAGAACAGCCGGCCTTTCTCCACGACAACTGGCCTTGTCGCCGCAGCAAGTACCAACCATTCCGTGCGCACTTTTCAGGTTTGGGTATGTTCTTTCGTTTTCATTGGGTGGGGGTAGCTCGACGGTCAAAGACTTTTGCCCATCGCTTGATTTTATAGGCTGATCGTAGACCGCGACCATCAGGGGTACACAACAAAACGTGTTTTTCTGTCACCAAAGCACAAAAACCGGTCTACACAGAGGGACACTGCGTGACCAACAAAGGCAGACACGAAAGCATCACTAAATTGTTATGTCGATTTAGCGTTTTGGCGCTTTAGCGGCCACGAAACACGACAATTTTTAAGTTTGTAGGAAATGAAAGAAAGTTTCTATTTCATACTCGGGGGGGAGAATGTAATTATAAAACTGATAGAATGGGGCACTATCATCTAAAAAAGGAAAGCGACAATAATTCACTCGTAATTCGTTATCCTTTTCAATACGTGTTAAAGATACTACATCAAGTATAAAAACACAACATTTAAAATGTTAAATTTTTATCCATTCTTTAATTTAATCATATCACATTCATATATATTATATTTATCATTATACGTCACACACAATTACAATGAGCCATTCGGCTTTATGGACCTCGTTGGTACAACGGTCAAGCAACAGAACGAGATGAGCGTAACTCTGACACGGTCACAGACCTGGTCTATCGCTTTTCTGGCGGAACACTGTGGCTATCTTAGAGCCATCGGAGGTATGCTATGCGTTTAAATATTCTTCGATCAAGCAATTTTCTATTCTTACTTGATTCAATATTTCGAGTGCCTTTGAGGAAACAATTAACATATTGTCCGAACTAATAAAAAAGTCTTCCAAATTACTTTTACCGTATACTTTCAACCAGAAGAATTGTCCAGGATTTGTACTAGGTTTTAACTCACGCATTTTTTCTGAAATGTTAATATCACATTCTTCAATTGTAAATCCACTCAATGAAGTAGTCTGTAAAAGCTTTTTAAGTCTTTCACTCACTAAAAATACTGGGAAACACTCAATAATATCATCCCCTAACCATCCTGTAAAAATAAATTCAAGTTTTCCTACTATTGGCGGATGAGTGGTAGTATCAATTATCGTTTTCTCTCCTAATTCACCTGCTACCTCAGGTTCAAGTTCAAAATATTCCATGTTAAATCAGTTTTAAGGTTTAATGACTTTTGGATTTTCATTTTGCTCATTGCTATCTAATCCTGACAACAATATTAGCCCTCTTGAAAAATTAAAACCACCAACATTCTTAATTTCAGGAGGCGGAATTTTTTTCAAGACAGGATCAAACAGATGTCCATAATCATCATCAATTTTTGTTGCTTGCCTTAGTAAATCATCTCTCGTTGGATTTGGATTATTCTTATAAAATCTATTCCATAGTCTTCTTATAATACTTAAATGTAATTCATTGTTTCGATCTAAAGGAATTCCTCTAAGGTTTTCTAGAGAATTTATTTCAGCTTTTGTAAATAATCCTGGGTATCTTTTGGCAACTTGTTGTTCAACTGCATGATGTACTACTACTTTACCTTTCAATTTTGGATGAGCTTTAAAAAATGTCTTCTTATAATCATTTGTACTTGCTTGACCAACCTTTGCATTTCTTACAGTGCTTAAACCTCTAAAAGATCCTTTAAGTAAAAAAGTAGATTGAGCACCAATATGCTCAAAAAGTGTTGATTCCATGTTAAATTTCACCCAATCCCAGTAAATTCCGTTAACATCTTTAACAAGGCCATTTTCAATCATATAATCAGGGTCATCAATAAAAGGTAATAAGGCTCTTTTTTCATTGGATAGCGCAAGGTTCATCTTCCCTCCCTGAAATTTATATTCGTTATCCTTGTAATTTATTACATGGAGTTCATTATTACCACTTGACTTTTTAGTAAGCTTCAGCTCTGTACTCCCATCCTTATTCCTACTTAAGTTATAGTAATAAAACTCTAAACCATCCAAATCTATTCCCGCAACAGGACTATTGGAAGCAAATTGGTAAGGTGTAAGCATAGGATAGCTTGTAGTTAACGGATCCACACTCATAAACCGCCCCAACGCCGGCACCTGAATCCTAAACCCATAATCATAATGCGCTAAACCGCCCCATTCCTTGCTCGGATCCCGTTCCTTACCATTGAAACCAAAACGAAACAAAGCGCTATTCTGCACTCGCCCTGGCATCTCTTGAGTCAGGAATAGGGCCCCTTACCCCATTCCTGACTGGCCGGAAAATAGTCGTTTGCACTCAAAATAGCGGGCTCGTAGAAATCCGCTTCCTTATTGCTATTTGTATCTTTAGCAATTTTGCGATCACCAATTACTGCCATCACATTGCCCAAATGATTGCTCAACTCATACCTTTTCCAGCCTTGTAGTAAGATGCTGTTTTCGATGTAATGTGGCGTGTTTGGTAATCCCGTATTTGACCAACTAATCCCCGTTTCTAAGATACCTGACCGGCTACTACCATACAAATGCTGTTCCGCCCAGCGCAAGCTTCCATTATCCGCTTCCTTATAAATTGCTAAAACGTTTCCTTCGGCATCGCGGATGTAGAAAGTACTGTCTTTCTGAATTCTATTTTGATTGGCGTCGTAGTCAAAAACCAGGGAGCCATCAGAGCGAGTGACTTGATTCACCTTTCCGTAGGGCGTCCACGTCAGCGTAGTGCCCGCCTGAGCATCACTTTTTAAATTTCCTGATCCATCAAAAGTGTAGTTTTCCGTATTTTGATCGTCGAGGTCATCCGCATAAGTCGACGCACTCACTGCATCGTCTACTGACCTCAGCTTGTTATTCAAGCCGATTCTTTGAAAGGTCAAATCATCCATCAACCCATTATCCCCCTGCCGCGTAAGCCCCAAAATATTTCCATTCGGATCGTAGGCATAAGTGGTCGCATATTTATTCGTAGCAGTTTCATTGTTGAGCCAGGCGAAGGTATTGGGGGCGGTCAGTTGAGAAAAATTAAAATTTCCCTTGATTCATGATTTCGAATTTTGCAGAAATTCACAAACTATACAATATTTTTAGATCTAAAAATTAAAATTCCTTTATAATTAACTGTATATTAAATAATTATAGTAAATTTTATCTTTTTAATCGGACGCTAGTGGTATTTTTGCTTATATTAAAATTGGGATGCACCCACTTATATAAACAATTGATTCTCTCTAACAAATAAACGAACACTATTGATATACATAACTATTATTTTTTAACGGAAAATGCATAAAAGCAAAGAGTACATTCATTATCACCATTAATTTTTATACTTCCAATTAATTCATTTGAGAATTTTGTTAGTTTAATATTATCATCAATAACACGGTTTATTAGACTTTGATTTGTTATTGGGTCTAAAATTAAACACATCCCAATAAATCCCTTGTTATTAAGATTGTGATAAAGTGTTCCTTCAAGTTTATATATATAAACTTCAGAATTTAAAAAGATGTTCTTGATTAAACTATTAATTCTTTGTTGCTCGCTCTTGTTAAAATTACAAGGGCAAACATAATTTGCAAATTTATTTTTTAGCCTAACTAATTCGCTTTCAGGAAAAGGCTTGTCGAAATCAAATTCGTACTGTATACTATTCGACCACGGGATTTTATTATTTAAGAATAAAGGTGAAGATAAATACAATTCTATTGATTTTGTAATATTATTTCGAATAGTTTCTTGCTTGGAGAGACTCATTTTTTTCCAATCTTCGTAGTCATAAAGGCCAAATCCCAGGTTGATTCTTTCATAAAATTCATTAGTTGAATTTATGAAATCATCGCCTTTAGTATCCTTTATTTTTCTAAATTCTCTTAAGAAGAAAGAAGTATCTTTATTTTTCCAAGCACCCAAATAAATTGTATCTTGTATTAAAAATAATTGCTTTAAATATTCTTCTGAAACACTAGTAACTTCAGTTTCTTTGGTATTACTGTTTCTATGACAACTAAATAAGGCTAATAAAGCCAATATTTTTATTTTTGAATTGATAGTCATTTCAATATTTTTTATCCATTTTATCAAAATTAAATCTTTTAAGCCTAACTTTTGCTTCAGGAGCAAAGCTACTTCTATCAATTCGCCATTGTTCGGATTTACCCCATGCTCGTATAGATCTCAGGTAAATATTTATGTCGGGAATTTTGTTTCCTTGTCCATCAGAAGTGATGAATGCCGGAGTTAAGATTTTTGTAATATCAGGATTAGTAAACATATCATTAAAAATACTTGTTGGCCCAATCAAGAAGTTTAAATGCTTACTGATAAACATGTCACCAGTATTCCCATTGCCCATTTCAATAAATGTACCCATAATGGTTGCAGCGTCTCCCATTGCAACTATTGTACCTGCGTGGTAATTTCCTTTTTTGTCCCATTTGATAGATGAAATATCCCCTACTCTCATTTTATCAGAATCAAGCTCACCATCTGAAATTTGATTAATCCAATTTCGATTTTGATAGATCGCCTGTGCACTCCATTGTTTTGCGAGTTGCTTCAGATCATCGACAGTCTGTCCATTTTTTAACTCTAGAGTAGGTTTTTGAATTTTATTGAAATCATCTTCAATGTAGATGGGTAATTGAAAATCAGTTGCAAAATCTAGAAATCCTCTTATACATAGGTCTGCACAATCAATTTCAAGTCTATCTTGAAAATACCTTTTATGATATACTGGTACCGCTGTTTCAAAAAGGTCTTTATATGTAAATCTCTTGCTATGGTTTAAATGAATATTTGTTAATTCTTTGAATTTAGCCCTGTCTTTTATAGTTACTCTGTCGTTCCATTTATGGCTAGGTGTCCACTCCAACCCATCCAAATCCACCCCATCAATCACTCTATTCATCGCAAAAGC
>CAZHNG010000377.1:0-6261 GCA_964533785.1 uncultured Saprospiraceae bacterium
TTGCCTCGTTCAGCATAAAATTTGGCTCCCTTTCGCTCGTTCATGACCCGCCGAAAAAGTCTAATGGGAGTAGTAGTCTTGGGATACAACCTTACTTTAGTCTTTATTGTTTAACCTCTCTTTTAGTTAAAAAATTTCGGGTTAAACCGGCAATTCAACCCGTCTAACCCGAAATCCTTTTAACCCGCTAACCCGCAATTTTTAATCATCCAGATCCAACCCTTCCTCAATGCGCATCATACAATCTTCCAAATGGTATTTATTGATGCCATCGTCCATTCTCCTTGTGCGTTTTTCTAGGTCTTCATACAACTGAGTGAGGGTACCGCGAGCCAGAGAAGTGGCATCCGTCAATTTAGCATCCATGGAGAGGCCTTCCCTGACAGCCGTATAGCTTCGCTGATTGTTAGAAGCCGGTTTAGCCTCCACAATGGTCAACAAGTTTTCCAGGAAGATCTTTTGCAGATTCCTGCGGTAAACCGAAATATCCGCGCCGGAGTTCACTTCCGACCAAATACTCGCCTTGAGATCAACAAACAAGGATTCCAGGCTGTAGGATTCGGGGAAAGCCGAATGCATTTCTATCATACGTACCATCCGTTTGTCACTCAGGATATCATTAAGCGTAGATTGCTGCAACCTTCCGATCATGGCTACTCCCATGTCTGGTCTGATCTTGGCCATAATTTCTTTGTTAAGCAACCAGGTTGGCGTCTGGAAAAGGTGTTGGTTCAGGAAAACGACTGCTTCGCGTTGCATTTCACGGGGAGCAGGTTCGTAGACGAACCCGTCTTGATCGGAAGTTTTGGGTGTTGCAAATTCTCCACCGATCCATTTTGTCACGTGACCAATATACCGGCGGTACTGTGAAAATACGTTATTGTACAGTTCATCGGCCCGATCAAAATCTTCTGCTTCTTCTTTGGTCCAATCTACGGCATTTGGTAATATCCGTTGTAGGTTTTTAATACCGTATTCTGAGGCCAGCATGGAGTTGTTGCCCAGGTCTTCACTTTGGGCCCGTGGATCATAGGGGCTACCCTGAGTGATATAGTGCATCCGTGGATTAGGTTCCGCTTTTTCGAGGTACCATTGATTCAGGATCTTTTTGGCTTCGTATTCATCATCCGCCTCATAAATAGGTTTATAATTCCATTCAATAGCCCATTTATCATATTCTCCTACTCTGGGAAACAGATCTTCTACACCATCTTCAGGCTGAGCGACATAGTTAAATCGTGCGTAGTCCATAATGGAAGAGGTATGTCCAAATTCATCCAGGTATTCCTTATCTCTCAATTTCTCTACCGGCGTAGCGTAGCTCGCTCCGAAATTATGCCGCAACCCGATGGTATGCCCCACTTCGTGCGCCGATACAAAACGGATCAACTGCCCCATTAAATCAGGATCAAAGTCATTCAACCGGGCTCTGGGGTCCACGGCACTGGTTTGAGTAGTGTACCAGTTTTTTAACAGCCGCATGACGTTGTGGTACCAACCAATGTGGCTTTCGATGATCTCTCCGGAGCGCGGGTCATGAACATTAGGACCGTAGGCGTTTTGGACATTGGAAGCAAAATAGCGAATGACGGAAAAGCGTGCATCTTCCAGGCTCATAGTAGTATCATTTTCGGGCCAGTCCCTGGCCAGGATGGCATTCTTCCACCCCGCTTGTTCGAAAGCCACTTGCCAGTCTTCCACACCTTGCTTGATGTAAGGACGCCATTGTTCGGGCGTAGCGGGGTCGATGTGAAAAACGATGGTTTTTTTAGGTTCTATTAGTTCTCCATTGCGTTGGCGTTGGGCATCCGCTTCGTTTTTAGGTTCTAGCCGCCAGCGAACAGTAAAGGTTTCTACTTTTGCTCGTTGGCTGTTATCGTCGTAAACGGTGTAGCGATTCGCGAAAATACCAACCCTTGGGTCATAGAATCTTCTGCGCATTGGGGTTTTGGGCAATAAAACCATGGAAGTGTTCATTTCGAAGGTGACCACGCCCGCTGTTAATCCGCCCGACAAATAAGTAGTCCTGCTCGGTTGACTCGATCTTGCCGTAATATTGGGTTGCTTGCTGGTGTAAGTACGAACGGAACGTACCTCCACATTGATTGGATAAGAATGAATGCTTTCCAAATAGGACTTGTCTTTTTCCAACTTGGTTAAATTGTATCGTTGTTTAGTTGTCGGCCGTAGGTCAAAAATTTGTGGGGGATTTTCAAAGAAATTATCCACCTGGATCAACACCGAAGTGTCCTTACGGGTCGCTTTGATGTCGAATGCAGCCACAATAGGTGCGACATTCGAATTTTCGACGGCCTGATAGATCGGTTGCAAGGAATCCGTTCCGACATTGATATAATTGACCACCCGGATAAAAACCTTCTTTTTGGGCCCTTTTTCAAACCGTACAACCTGCCGATTCGCCTGTTCACCTCCGTATCCTGCGCCCGTCGGCGTCTTGGACATACGCGTTACGGTCATGATATCCCGGCCAAAAATAGAATCGGGAATCTCAAAATAATACTTTTCATCCACCAGGTGTACGTTTACCATCCCCATCATAGAATGCGCTTCATCGGTGATGATATCCTGGAAAGTTTTCGTTTTATCTTTGGTTTTGGTGGTGTCTTTGGTCATTTCGGCTTTTTCATCGCCTTCCTGGCCAAAAGTGAGGTGAGGGATCAAACTGATAGAAGTAACAATTAGTAATAAAGACAACCAATTGGTTCGTATAGACTTGCCCATAGCGAGTGTTTTTTATTGAAGGTTTTAAAAAGCTAAAAATATGCAATCGGAGTTGGTTTAGCAAATGGTAAAACTATTAGCACTTAAGTATGACAGTAGAATCCAGATCCCGATGAGGCTGTCTCATAAGTCTATTTTTTACCACATAGTCACATAAGAGTTTTCACAGTAGTACACATAAGGGGTTGACGGTCAATATTCTTGATATGTTCTTTCAGCCTGAGGCAGACCCTACGTGGTGTGGTATAAAAACTACTCAATATACTTGTGATACAGCCACATCGGGAGACACCAGATTACAAGAGGTTGGAAATGAGGGGTTTAGGTGTAAATTTAACAGAAAATAATTCTGCTCGATTACTTATTTATCTTCATTAGACAAGTCTATTTTTTAGTTGACAATACTTTTACCACATCGAAAGTTAATTTTCCGTGTCTGACCTTTATTTCATCTACTTTCTCTCCAATTAGCCCCGCAGGAGTTGACGGAACAATGAGCAAATCGTTAACTTCCGGATCTTTGTTTTCAGGAATGATGGCCCCGCGTGCATTGGTCAGGTAGAAAGAATTGGTGGTTTGCATCAAGCTGTCTTCGTATACAAAAAGAGGCTGATCTTGATATTTTATTCCTACTTCTTTAGAAGTTGTACGGCATAGGTCGCCAAAATCGTTGGCATTGCGATCGGGGAGTACGAACCAATCGAAGCCAATCCGGAAGACGACTAAGAAGAGTACCAGTAAGGCCATCCGCAGGTCCGGTCTTTTGAAATAGAACCAAGCTATGAATATTAGAGGAACCGCTACTGCAAAAGTTTTTACCTCTAAATAGGCTGTATCTTGTGTGCGCGTTAGGAACAAGGGTAAAAAACCGGCAACGGCAATAAGGGTAATAACAACCCCGAACAGTATCTGCAAAAAGCGAAATTGCCAGGTTTTATTTTCCGCATGGAAGCGGTGTAAATAAACAAAGACGATAAACAACAAAGGAACCAGCATCAGTAAGTACCTGGGATAAACTTCCGGTGAAGTCCAGTAAATGATAATGTTAGCCAGAAAGGTAAGCAGACAAAAGACCATAAACTTATCTTGTAAAAGCAAATGCCTAATCTTCCTGTGAAAAAAATATATGACTAGAACAGACCAGGGAAGGAAATGGTAAATCATTTCAAATGGAAAACTGATAATATGCAAAACCGTCCTTGCCAGCCCGTAATTCACTACCGTCCGCTTGGAAGACTCCGTGAATAAGGTTTTCGACACTACTCCTAAGTCATTATATTGGTGATAAAGCAAATAATAACTCCCCACTACGAACACAAAAAGCAGGCCACCAATAATATGTTGCCAGGAGAATAACTTCCAGAATTGCCGGCGGTAAGAAAAATACGCCAATAGTGTAAACCCTTGAAAAACAATGGCCGGCAAGCCTTTGAATAAAAAGCCGATCGCAGTCAGTAAATAAGTGACGAGGAATAGTTGTAAGTATTTTTGCTTTTCGAAGAGATGATAAGTGGCCATAAAAAGCACGAACATACACCAGGAAAAAGTAATATCAATGAGGGCCAGCAACGAATCATAGAACCAAACTCTTCCGCAGGTGATAAATAAAAAAGTGGCAAGAATGGCTTCTTCTTTACCCATGTGTTTGCGTACGTAGTAATAGATGGTTCCCCCGTAGGCTAACAATGCTACAACCGTTGGTAAACGGGCAATGAATTCGTCAATTCGCCCGCTCAGGTTAAAAAAGATCAATAGTACCCAATTGAACAACGGTGGCTTATTGTAGTAATATTCACCGTGTAAGGTGGGAGTGATGTAGTTGCCGGATAATTTCATTTCCAGGGCCACCAGGCTGCGGATAGCTTCATCATCGATGAAAGTCAGTAATCCAAGGTTGATGAGGAGGGCGGGAAGCAATAACAGCGCAGCACACGCGTAGATCAATTGGGCAGATTTCTTCATGGAGCCAAAAATAATAAGATCTGGAACTTTTAGCTTACCAAAGTTTTTAATGCTTGGTGAACCGCGGTAAATTCGAATCCTTTCAATAGGCGATCCATTTTTTCCCTAATCTCCTCATTGCATAAATTACCTAAGCTCCCGGCATGGGTATGTTTGACGCTGGTATCCGGTTTAAACGTCCCATTGGCAATAGCCTTACCCACCTCTTGGTAAGCCGTTCGGAAAGGCACCCCTGCCAACACCAACCGATTGACTTCTTCCACACTATACAGGTATAGGTACTTTTCATCCTCTAGTATATCCGTTCTTACGATGATCTTCTGTAAGGCAAAGTCCGCCATTTCAAGGCAAGATTTCAGGTTTTCAATAGCAGGAAATATGGTTTCTTTAATAAGTTGAAGATCACGGTGATAACCAGAGGTTAGGTTAGCCGTTAAAACCGTTATTTCGTTGGGCAAAGCTTGTAACTGATTGCATCTGCCGCGAATGATCTCGAATACATCGGGATTCTTTTTGTGGGGCATGATGCTGGATCCCGTCGTCAAGGCATCCGGAAAGGCAATAAAACCGAAGTTCTGGTTCATATACAAACAAACATCAGAAGCCAGCTTGCCTAAAGTCGACGCAATACCGGCCATTGCATAACTTAGGAAACGCTCTGTTTTTCCCCTGCCCATCTGAGCGTAAACGACGTTATAATTCAAATCATCAAAGCCTAACAGCTCAGTAGTCATTTTTCTATCCAAGGGGAATGAGCTACCAAAACCAGCACCTGAGCCCAAGGGATTTTGGTTATTGATCTTATGAACGGCTTGCAATAAGGTAAGATCGTCTACCAGGCTTTCCGCGTAAGCACCGAACCACAAACCGAAAGAGGAGACCATCGCAATTTGGGTATGGGTATAGCCAGGCATAAGCACCTCCTTATACTTCTCACTTAGATCGAGCAGGGTGTTAAATAGTGCTTTTACCAACTCCGTCATTTCCTCTATTTCGGCGCGGAAAAAAAGCCTCAAATCCACCAACACCTGGTCATTGCGTGAACGGCCGCTGTGAATCTTTTTACCGACATCTCCCAACTTTTTTGTCAACAGGTATTCAATCTGAGAATGGACATCCTCGATACCTTCTTCAATAACAAACTCGCCACGTTCAATAATCTGGTAGATAGTCTTTAATTCTTTTTCTAGTACTTCTAATTCTTCTGCTGTCAAAAGGCCAATATGCTGCAACATTTTTATATGGGCCAATGACCCTATTACATCGTACTTGGCCAGCCACGAATCAAGTTCTCTATCTTTACCGACGGTAAAGGATTCTATAGCCTTTGCGGCGGCATCTTCCTTATTTGCCCCTTTTTGCCAAAGTTTCATATTGTTTTTTTTATAGTTTTTTGCTATCTAGACTTTTGACGCTAGACTCTAGAAGTTAGACTAAAAATTCTAACTAATTGACAATCAACGGAAATTTTATTTATTCTGAAAAATTGATATCCATTGAATATCAGCGTCTAGCGTCTAGCGTCTAGCGTCTAGCGTCTAGCGTCTAGCGTCTAGC
>CAZHNG010000378.1:0-4912 GCA_964533785.1 uncultured Saprospiraceae bacterium
CAGTAACCGCCTTTCTTTCCTCGTCGTTACTTTACATCAGATTTGGGCTGCACCCCCTTTAGGCTTCAATTTCAATCACCGCTAAGATCAAAGTAAACATCAAATTAAAGATGAACAATAGAACATACACTTTCTTTTCTATGATCTTGTTTTTTGGTACAAATCAATACCCAGTGAAGTTATATTATTCGATTATTTTCCTGGTCACTTTACTTGTTTTAGGGTGTAATAATCAACTAGAACCGCACATCTGTCCGCCCTGTAATTTACCTTGTGATACTTTGACCTTCTCTCAATCTGGAATCTGCCCCCATTGTAATATGAAACTCTTGAAAAAGAGTGACTTAGTAATCAATGATATCAATATTCGGAATGGTTCCGGATTCTTTCAAATTGACGGTGGCAATGATGATCCGACTAAGACGATCACCGTTTTTTACCACAAGCCAGCCTCTTTCACTACCAATTCTAAAATTTTACTGGTAATACCTGGTGCCGGGAGAAATGGCGATAGTTACCGGGATGCCTGGGTCGAAGCATCTGAAGAACTTAACCTGCTGATTTTATCTCCGATGTTTCCGGAAATTGGATATGGATTTGAGGATTATCACTTATGTGGTTTAATTGACAATTCAAATCTGGGAAACAGCATAACGTACATCGAAAATACCAATAAGGTCCAACTCGATGAAAATCAATTTGAATTTAGGGTCAATGCGAATTCAGAGGAACGGATTTTTAAGGATTTTGACCGGATATTCGACTTGGTCAAGCAGACCTTGAACTCAACGCAGGTTACTTATGATATTTTCGGTCATTCTGCCGGTGGTCATATTTTACATCGCTTAGCGCTTTTTGGAAAAACAACAAAAGCAGATAGGATTCTGGCGGCCAATGCCAGTTTTTATACGGTACCGGATTGGGAGACCGATTTTCCTTTTGGACTAAAAGAGGGCCCCATTGATACGGTAACTTTAAAACAGGCCTTCGAAAAGAAGTTGGTGCTCTTATTAGGCGAGTTGGACAATGCAGACGAAACCGGAGGTACTTTTCTCCATTCGGAAAGTGCGGACCAACAAGGGTTACACCGCTTAGCCAGGGGGCAATACTTTTTTCAAAAAGCGGAAGAAATGGCACAGGAACTGGAGTATGATTTTAACTGGCAACTGATTGTTGTGCCCGAAGTTGGCCATGACCAGGAATTAATGGGGAAAGCGGCGGCGGCCTATTTGCGCAAGATGCGTGATTGAAGAAGCCAGATACCAGATGTAACCTTCGGAAATGGTCCAAAGTATTCATGAAAAATAAGCAAAGTTTTAAAGATGCTGAGAACAATCATCTTGTTTTTTATGATCTCCCTTTTTTATTCCTGTACCTCAACCACCGAAGATGAAAACCCTTTTGATGGTATTTGGCAATCTATTGGTTCGGGCAGAATCTTAACAGGAAGTGCAGCGGAATTATTTGCTTTAGCTACAATGTCCCTACCTCATATCAAAAGAATTGGATCAACTACCACCGGCGCTATGTCAACCGCATTGGAGAAAAAATTACCCAATGGATGGGACTTTGCGCTATCCAATGAAATTTTCATGGATAACAACTTTTAAAATTATGCGCCTCTTGGAGTAATCAAGAAAATGAAAGTTCTAAAACTCATAACTACTCATTTACGGTGTCCAAGAGCGCGAAGAACCTTGATGACCATATCAATCATTTTTTTAAAAAAAATCAAATTCCTAAAGTTGGTGTATTAGCCAAGAGTTTAGGAATTTCCGACAGACACCTAAGGAATTTGTCCTATGAACTGTACGGAATACCTCCAAAAACCGTTTTGAAAATTAAGAGGCTCCACAAATCTTTACTAACAAATGTTAGAACTCACAGATATTCACAATTGGCTTTAGACTCTGGATATTACGACCAATCCCACATGATAGCGGAATATCAAGCCTTAATAGGGAAAACCCCAAAGCAATTATTCCTGTAGTTCCGATTTTTCCTATACATGTTAAAAATTTGACTTTACCTTGCCTCCCAAGTTTCAAATAAATACAGTGTAAAGTGCTGTATGTAATTGGTGTATCATAATTAGTAAGCGATGAATAAAAATAGAATAATACATTTATTGCTGCTGGCAGTATTTACTTGTTTTAGTGGATGCAAATCGTCACCATCAGCAACACTCAAAGCAGTCGGTTCTAGGGGCTGGCATACGACCATAGGGCCATTTGCAGAGTTTGATCCCAAACATGAATCTGTAGAGATTTGGACTCCAAACAATCAAAAGAATGCACCCCTGATTATATATGCCCACGGAGGTGCTGGGTATCGTGATGATGATCGTGCCAGAGTGAAACTCATACGCCGTAATGGATTTGCTACTATATCCTTCGATGCATACGAAATGAATGGATTAGATTGGAATTTTGTAACACGTAGAGTTACGAATGAAGGGAAACAAAATCTCATTTGGGCTGTTTTCGTGGGTGCCTTTGAGTATGCTTTAACAAATGATAATTGGGACAATGAAAACATATTTCTCTATGGTGCCTCAAATGGCGGCAGGACCGTGCTATATGCTGGAAGTAAGCTAAACAAAGAAAGTATAAAAGGTATCATTTCTGAAGCGCCAGCCGCAACCGGATATGAACTTGAGGATCATAATATTCCAACCATCATCCTGTTTGGAAAATTAGATACATGGGCAGGAAAATCAGATACTGATTTTGTTTGGAAACGAACCTATCCAAATTCACCAATATCCATAGAAAATTGGGTTAATTCTCAGCAGGAAAAAGGCAACCCTGTTAAATTTATTTTTTATGAAAACGCAGGACATCTTTTGTTTGAAGGCCCACTTGAGAAAGTAACTGTCAAAAGAGGAGATAAAATAGCATTTACAGCGTATCAGGGAGCAGATGAAAATGTATTAGAGCAATACGAGAAGGATATTATTGAATTTGTAAATACCTGCTTAGTCGAATAAAAAATGCAATACTTTTCAAAGACAGCTATGACTTTATATGGAATATAATGAAAGGTACCAAAACAGGAAAGAACAGATTAAGGGGGGAATTACCCGAAGAAGCAAATGTTGCACATAAACTAGATGGTTGGGAAACTGCTTCTGTAAACCATATTGAAATCATTTTTATAACGAATGGGAAACACTTTATCATCAGTGTTTTTATAACGGAATCTAAAGAAGACATTGAAACCAACGAAAAAATAATATCTGATATTTCTAAGGTTACTTGGGATTATTTTATGGCGGTTAACCGATAGTTCAATTAACCAAAAAAACTGCAGGTAATAATGTATATAAAAATAGGCGAAACAGTAGTAAAGTCAAGGCTTTTGGCTCGTATAAAACTTCGTGCTTAACTGAAAGTTTGGTGCTTCAAAATCGCCTACTTTTCATATACTAACCGTTCTAAAATTTTATGTCCTGAATTTCTGAAACTTCTCCAGTGAGTTTTAAAAATTAAACAATTTTCAAAACTCAGGTAATACCTAACTAAAAGATTTCCCAATAGTGAAGTACCCTATTCCTAATCTTTGTTACCATTTCTTCAGCCCCAACAATTGCTCACCCAACTCCGTCAATTCTGCCGTCTGATATTTGGTTTGTTCCCAGTTGCGTGGATCACCCGGAAAAGCGTACCCTTCCGGTGCGATTCTATCTTTCCAGGACTTTATCCGCCATGCTTTCAGCTCCTCATTATCCTCTTGCGCCGGCATCATGGAAATATACTGGGCGATTCTCACCTTATCTTCTGAATGATTAGGACGAATGCCATGCGGCTCCGTACTATTGAAAATAAGCAGATCGCCGGCCTCCAGGCTTACTTTTACGATTTTGTCCTCCAATCCGGTAATATCCGGTTGAAAATGATCGCGGTCTTCCGGTTGTGTTAATTTCCAGGTATCATAATTGCGGTACAACCAGGGGATGCACTGAAAGCCCCCCATATTTTCATCCGTTTGGTTGGAAAGCGCCAGTACCCCTTGTACGTTTTGTGGTTTAGTCTCCGGGTCATAGTCCCAGTGAATGAAGCCTTTGTATTCAAAACCCGGGCGGATCGGGAAATTGAGGTTGGCGCGGTCAATGGTTACCCATAGTTTTTCGGTCCCCCAGATATCGACAAACGCATCGTACACTTTTTGTGTTTGGCGGTTATTCCAGAGGTATTGGTGGTTATACACCTCTACCATTCCGGTGCCGGCTAGTTCTTTCATCTGCATTTCGGCGCGGGGAGCAGTATACCATGTGCTTTTGTCATTGGGGTCTTTCTCTTCAAATTCCCAAAGAAAAGCTGCCGTTGTCAAAGCTTGTTCTCTGGGAACGGCATTTTTTAGGACCACATATCCATTGTGTTTCCAGAATTCCCATTGTTCGATGGTTAAAACTCTTAGGGTTTCAGCGGTAGCCTGTTCTCTTAGTTTTACGGTACTGCTTTTGGCAGTAGAAGGGTTACCGGGAATGTCTTTGTGTTCATTGTTGGGGATCATTCTTTTGGACTCGGTTTTATCTGTGTTTTTCATAATAGCTAGAATTTTAAGTTGATATCGTGGAGAAAATACAAAGGATTATTTGAAGCTTAATTTTACGAAATTTAATGGATAGGTATAAAATTTTAAAATACAACTACTTAATCCTTCCAATCAATTTAACCAGTAGGATACTTTCACCGCAAAGGCCCGGTCCTTTTCTTTAAATCCATCTGGTAAGTAATTGGACGTGTATACGACAAACAGGTCTGAAGCCGGTGCAAAACGCCATTGAAACCTTGTGTTGACATTGATGTTATCGATCTGGTTGTTGTATTGCACGAAAGTGGTTAAAAACAAGGTGTTGGTGAAGGTCAGGTCGAGGCGTGGGCCGATCAGGAACAAATCTGCATCAGCG